>NC_003552.1:1513550-1816260 GCF_000007345.1 Methanosarcina acetivorans C2A
GTCCTGTACCGAAAAACGCCACTTATCATCTTCTTTTTCCGCGGAAACATGAATTTTTGGGGCTTCTTTACTGCGGAATTTTATTGCATTGCTGATCAGGTTCTGAAATACCTGAGTCAGCTGAGTGCCATCTGCCATTATCTCAGGCAAAGAATCGTATGATACGGTAGCTTCATTTTCTTTTATGGAAACCTCCAGATCAGATAACACGTAGTTCAAAATGGATTCGCAATCAGTAGGTTCGAATTCTCTGGCCTTGGTGGTTACCCGGGAAAATTCCAGGAGATCATTTATCAGGCTCTGCATACGAGAGGCTCCGTCCACGGCAAAATAGATGTATTTATCAGCCCTTTCGTCAAGTTCGCCCTGATATCTCCTTTGTAAAAGCTGCAAATAACTTGCTATCATCCTTAGCGGTTCCTGTAAGTCGTGGGACGATACGTAAGCAAACTGCTCCAGGTCCGCTTTTGAGCGAGCAAGTTCTTCCAATTTCAGTTCTAATATTTTTTCTGCCTTCTTGAGCTCGGTTACATCCCTCGCTGCAGCAAAAACTCCAATAACCTGACCGGATTCATCCCTGTAAATCGAAGCATTATATAATACGGGAGTTACGCTTCCGTTCCTGTGCTGGATTTCAAGCGCATAATCCAGCACTGCCCCTTTTCTGAATACTTGCTGATATCCTTCTTTGGCTTTTTCAGGCTCAGTGAAATAATTCGTAAAATCAGTACCTATAAGTTCGCCCCTTGAATAGCCGGTAATCTGTTCCGTGGCTTTATTTACATCGGTTATTTTTCCATCAGGACCTATAGTAACAAGAGGATCGAGACTGGCTTCGAGCAGGCTGCGGTTATAAATGTTTGATAGCCTCAAAGCTTCTTCTGCTTTCTTGCGTTCAGTAATATCTCTGGCAATAGCAGAAAGTGCTATAATCTTTCCAGAGTCATCAAAAACCGGAGAAAGAGCTACTGATATATCTACTAATGTACTATCCTTCTTTAACCGCACAGTTTCGTAGTGGTTGATTCCTTCTCCCTGTTTAATCCTTTCAATTAACTGTTTTATTTCCCCTTTAAGATTAGCCGGCTCAAGCACTGACATTTTTTTTCCGAGGATTTCTTCAGCCGGGTAACCATAAACCCTTTCTGCCCCTTTGTTCCAGCTGGTAATCATACCATCCAGAGACATAGTTATAACGGCGTCATCTGACGATTCCACAGCACTCACAAGTGTCTTAATTTTCTCTTCTGCTTTCTTTAGTTCAGTAATGTCCCTGGCTGCAGCAAAAACCCCGATAACTTCCCCGATCTCATCCCTATAAACTGAAGCGTTATACAGAACATGAGTTATATGCCGGTCTCTATGTAGAACCTCCAGCGGGTAGTCCCTTACCAGTCCTTTCTGGAACACATGCCTGTAACCTTCTTTTGCTTTCTCAGGCTCGGTAAAGTAATCTGAGAAGTCAGTGCCTATAAGCTCGTCCCGCGAATAGCCGGTAATCGTTTCCGTAGAGCTGTTGACATCGGTTATTTTTCCGTCGGCCCCGATTGTAACGAGAGGGTCCAGGCTGGCTTCGATCAGGCTGCGGTTATATTTACTTGCAAGTTCCAATGTTTTTTCAGCTAGTTTACGTTCGGTAACGTCCTGGACTGTTCCCTTCATCTGAACAGGGACATTTTCTCTGTCAAAAACAACCTCCCCCTGTTCGTGTACGATACGCTCCTTCCCGTCAGCACGGATAATCCGATGGTCGATGCTGTAAGTTTTTCCGTTGAAAGCTTCTTTTACCGCATCATCCACAAGGACCCTGTCTTCCGGGTGCACATAACTCAAAAACGAATCGTAAGTAGCACAGAATTCCTGAGGTCTGAAGCCGAAAATCCGATAAATTTCATCAGACCAGAATAATTTATTGCTTACAATATTCCAGTTCCAGTTTCCGAGATGAGACATTTTTTGAGCTTCAGCAAGCCCTTTTTCACTTTCTTTCAATAATTTGTAAGCTTTCCTGAGCTTAAGAGTTCTTTTTTCAACCAGCTTTTTCAGGTTGTCACGTGCTTCTTTCAACTCGATTTCTGCTTCTTTTATGTCGGTGATATCACGCGAAATGGCAAGAACGGAAGTGACCTCGCCATCAACAAACTCGGGTACTATTCGCGTACTGAAGTAGTATTCTTTTCCCGAAGGTGATATATAGTGGAACTCCATTTTTTCGGTTTTTCCCGAGGCAAAAACTGTTTGATAGTGGCCTTCCCAGAACGTCACCAGTTCAGGGTCCATTCCCAGTTCGCTATTAGTTTTCCCGATGATTTCTTCAGGAGACCTGCCATAAGGTTCCGTAGCTGCTGGGTTAACATACAGGTGACGGTTCTGTCTGTCAAAACGGGCAATTACATCAGGAGAATTTTCTGCAAGTGTACGGAAGCGTTTTTCACTCTTACGAAGTAACTCATATGCTTCATTGAGTTCCTCGGACTGAGCCTGCAACTCCTCCGATTGCACCTGGAGATTCTCATACGCCTCACTCAAAGCCTCCTCAGCCCGCTTGCGCTCGATGGCCACCGATACCTGGTCAGCTACGGTTTTCATGAGGGCAAGCTCGTCCTCCTTAAAGTCCTTTCTGCTCTTTGTGCCAAAAGAAAGTGTGCCTATTGTCGTCTCTCCTACATGGAGCGGATGACAGGCATACGCCTGAATCCCCATCGACCGCACGAGATCTGCCCGCTTGTCCCAATTATACTGCACATCCTCGGCAACTATGCGGCAGCCATCACGGGCCACACAACCGCAGATAGCCACTCCTTTATCCAGCCATTCAATTTCTTTAGCTGCCTCCGCACTTATCCCGCCGCAGGCGTTGAGATGAAGCTTTCCATTTTCCCTGTCAAAAACGTAGTTGAAGAACACGTCACATTTCAGGTATCGCATCACATTCTCGGCGATAGTCAGGATCGTAGTCTCGGGTTCTTTGCTCGAAAGGAGGAAGGCATTTGCCTCGCTCAGGAGCTCGAAGCGCTTTTTGCTCTCGATTAACGCTTCATTCGTTTTCATAAGTTCTTCGGCCTGAGCATGTAACTCCTCATTTTGCGCCTGTAGCTCTTCGGCCTGAGCATGTAACTCCTCCGATTGAACCTGGATATTCTCATAGGCTTCAAACAGTGTTTCCTCAGTCTGTTTACGTTCCGTTATGTCACGGGCAACATGCACACTCCCGATAAGGTTCCCTTTTGAATCATAAAGTGGTGAGACACTTACTAAGAAACAACCACCAAGGCAATCTTCGCAAACCTCTGTTGTGTGTTCAAGCTCGTCTTTAAGCAACTGCCTGTGCGGACAAAAAGAAGGGGGCTCGTCCGTCCCATGGATGGCATGATAGCAGGTTAGCCCCACACACTCTTCCGGTGTCACTCCCAATTTTGCCGCCATTGCTCTGTTCGCACGAACAATCCGGTATTCAGTATCAAGTATGGCTATCAGGTCCGGCACGGCATCAAAGGTATATTTCCAATCTTTTGCGGCTTGAAGAGCGGTTTCTTCTGCTCTCTTGCGTTTTGAGCTCTCGATCTGCTCCCATTTTTCTTCCCTTTTAATCAGAGCAAACTGGTGGTTGATTACCACGTCAACTATTTCAGTTGAATTACACTTCTCAAGGCAATAAGTACACAGTGCTATCATACGGTAATTACCGATAACTCTGTCCACTTCTTCTTCATAATCAACAAAATCATTCCAATCCTTTTTTTCCAGCCAGAAGGTGTTCCCTGTCAATCTCAAACCGTCATAGCCATTGGCCAGGGCTTTATTGAGTTTTTCGATCCACCCGTTCAATACTCTTTCCGAATCGAAAGAACCTTCCTGTACATACCAGTGAGTGTAGGGAATGATCTCTATCTGCCCTTTCTCAAGGTAAGTATCAAGGTCGGGAACAGCTCTTCTAAGGGCTTCTTTTGCATCTTTCACATCCAGAGGTTGCGATGTAACCCACATGCAGAACTCATTGTTTTCCAGCCCTGCTTTTAAGTAAGGGACAAGTACATCCATCAAATCTTCTTTTGTCTGGTAAAACTGGCAGAAATGCGTCCCCCAGGGAATATCCCCAATTATATCAATCCCGGACGTCCTTAGTTTTTCTTCCATTCATCACTTCTCCGTTCTTCAAAAACGATTTAAAAATTCAGTTTTACTGGATGCTGCCGATTTATTTTCTTGACTCCGGAATATTTTTAAACTCTTTGCCATGTCATAAAGGAGTTTACGTATCTTTTTCAGGATGCTGCGGTCTGCTTGACATAATATTCTTCCAGGTCAGTATCTCCCGATCATGTTTGTATATAAGGTAAGATATAAATGCGTAAGTCACGAAAATACTGAAGGTGCTGGAATCTGCATATCATTTTGCATATTTGTATCATAGATGTAGATGCAGTGAGTTAGTTTTTAGAGTACATTGAGAAGACTGGTTCAATGTAGAGCCCAAAACCTGTTATTTTCAAACAGGTTCTAAAAAATAGGTTCTACAAAACAGGTTCCACACTACATTAAGGCAGGCTTTCAAAGGTATTCTATGTTTTTCTTAGTTCTGATTTACGTAAACTTCCTTTTTATAAAATTGAGTCCTTAATGTTTTTTCAAAGTTTTCTCAAAAATAAGTAAACATATTCGTTATTTAAGCATTTTCAAATTAAATCGTATAATTGTCATGCTCTTTATTATGAACGTCCAGCTTATAAGTTGTCGCTGTCAACTGTTTAAAAAGCTTGTCTTTCATCCAAAAACGTTAAAAATGAGGCGAAGCAAATACTATTATTCTTATCAAAAATTGAAAGCTATTCATGATAGCAGCTCTTTTTTCCTGTTTCCGGTGTCTGAAAATCTGAGATGACTAAGTGAGTGGCACCTTCCCTGAAGAGGCTTCTTATTTGGCATGAAAGTTCTTTCAATTACTTCCATGCCAAAGAAAACATTTCTTCCATGTCTATACTTAAACTGATATCGATCTTTCCAAGAGTGCAGGTCTGAAAAATGTTTTTAACAAGTCTCTGAATGTATGGTGAAAAATTCAAGGTACGGTTCCTCTGCCTTCGTGTAATTTTTTAATATATCAATTGATGTTGCTCTCGAATTTGTAAAATGGTGTCAAAAATTCAAATTCATTTGCAATTACGGGTGAGGTAAGTGTTTATCAAATTCGAATGGAAGAAATGAAGAGCTAATTTGGCATCTCTATAGGAATAGTATTTCCTATGTGCAAATATTTATATGTTTGTATCTTTATTGAAATTACTGACATCCTACAAAACAGAACAAAAAAAGGGTTGGTGTAAATGTTGAATTCATAAAATTTGATAACGCAAGTTTTTTCTTTGATGGAAATGCCATCATTAAAACTTTTAATTTGAACGTCATGAAGGGAGATTAAATACCGATCAAAGGCATATCAGGCGGAATGATATGAAAGTAATAGATGAAACAATGAGCATATACCAGATCTTAAGCGAATATCCTTTTTTGCTTAAAATATTCAAACAGCATGGAATGGAGAAATTTGAAAACAGGGAAGTTCTCGAAAAACTTGGTCCTTTACTGAAATTGAAAACAGCCCTATCAATGGTATCGGTGAATGAAGACTCCTTTATTGAGCTCCTGAACCAGGCTGTTTCGGACAGTGAAGCAAAAGGAGATTTTACCCTTGCAGATTCCCCGGAACGACAAAAAGAGCTGACCCTTCTTGCCCTTTTGCCTTGCGGCATGAAGATGCCTTTTTCCCGTGCATTTGATGACTTTTCAGCTGAATACAGCAGGCAAATGAATAATGTACTCCATTCTCTTGTCGAAGGCAATGTCAACCATGAGCTTTCCTATTATGCCTATATCGATCTGGTTACATCGATTGACGAACTCCCGGACATAATTATCAGTTCTGATATTAACAGTTTCTACCATAAATCCTTCCAGGAGAATTTCCTTAATAAAGAATATTTCGTAAATCTTAATTCATCCCCCATGAACATTGATTTTGAATCTATCGGTTTTGCAGATCCTCGCGCCCAGTTTACCATGATCTCTGCAAACCTTCTTGTTCTGGTTACAATAGATGAACTCATACAGGGTAATACCAGACCGGAGTCCTGGGAAGATCTCTTAAAAGCTGGGTACCGGAACAGGGTTGTTATGCGGGGACAGGATGGCTTTTTCTGTAATGGAGTACTGCTCCCGTTCTACCGGTTATACGGGATGGAGGGAATTAAAAAACTTGCTTCGTCAGTATATACGGGACTCCATCCGTCCGAGATGGTCAAAATGATAGACAGCAAAAAAGATGATGTACCACCCATGTATATCATGCCTCTCTTCTTTGCTAAGAAAATTCAGGACAAATCCCGGATAACAATCAATATACCTTCGGAAGGAGCTATTGTAAGCCCTGTGCAGATGCTGGTCAAAAAAAGTGCAGTAGAAAGGGTTAAGGAGATCACGGATTTTCTCTGTGGAAAAGGGTTTGGGAAAATCTCTGCCCGGGCTTTTTTCCCGACAACAAACCCTGAAGTTGAGAATAATCTTGAAGGAATCAAACTCTATTGGCTGGGCTGGGACTTCCTGATGAATACCGACATAGGAGAACTTAAAAAAGAAGTTGAAGAGGTTTTCAATGCCCAGTTCAGAGAGACCGGAGGCTTTGTGTGAGGCTTGTTACGGTAGCAGGTCCTCCATCCTCAGGAAAAACCAGTATCATTGTCAAGACCATCGAAGAGCTCAGGCAAAAAGGTTTTACAATCGGTGTGGTAAAATTTGACTGTCTTTCGGCTCAGGATGAAGAACTCTATTCCGCTCACACTATTCCGGTCAGGACCGGGCTCTCCAGAGGGCTCTGTCCTGACCACTTTTTCGTAAGCAATATAGAAGAAGCTCTCAGGTGGGCAAGAGAGAGGAAGTTTGATTTTCTGATTACCGAGAGTGCCGGGCTCTGTAACCGTTGCTCTCCCCATATTAAGGATGTCCTGGCAATTTGTGTTATTGATAATCTGAGCGGAGTCAACACGCCTAAAAAAATCGGCCCCATGTTAAAACTTGCCGACATTGTTGTTATTACAAAAGGGGATATTGTTTCCCAGGCAGAGCGTGAGGTCTTTGCATACAGGGTCAGACAGGTTAACCCCAGGGGAATGATAGTCCAGGTTAATGGAGTTACAGGCCAGGGTAGTTTCTATCTTGCAAAACTTGTGGAAAAAACTTCTACAATTGAAACCCTTCAGGGAGCCACACTCCGATTTACTATGCCCGGAGCCCTATGTTCATATTGTCTCGGAGAGAGAAAAATCGGGGATGACAGGCAGATTGGTGTTTCAAAGCTGGTTAATTTCAGAGGAGAAGAATAGCTTGCGTACAGATTTGCTTCACATGACAATAAATGAACTCAGGGAGATGATGCCCTGGATAGAGGATTACTTCTCTGCATTTGCAATTGATCCTGTGCAGTTCGGGAACAGGAACCTGGAAGAGCTGGGTTCGATACTTGGTGAAGATTATTTTATTGAGATGGGAAGCAGTTCTCTCGCCTTTATTGATGGTTTCTTTCTATTTATTGAGCAGGCCAGGGCTCTTCAACAGGGAAATGGGCCTACAATTGAGTCCCTGACCGTGCTCCCGGGACGTAACAAGAATGGGGAAAAAGAAGCCTTTGCGGTAAAACTGAAAAAGGGTGAGGTGACAGCAATTGTAGGTCCGACAGGCTCGGGCAAGTCACGTCTTCTGGCCGATATCGAATCTCTGGCTCAGGAGGATACTCCCACCGGCCGCAAAATCCTGGTTAACGGCCGAGCTCCCGTGGATGAGGAGCGTTTCTCAACTGAGGGGCGTTTTATTGCGCAGCTTTCTCAGAACATGAACTTTGTTATGGATCTCAGTGTCGAGGAGTTTCTGACCCTGCATGCCGAGAGCCGTATGGTCGATGAGGTCTCCCTTATTGTTCAGAAAATATATGATACCGCAAACATTCTGGCGGGAGAACCTTTCAGCAGGAAAACTCCCGTTACGGAACTTTCAGGGGGCCAGTCCCGCGCCCTGATGATTGCAGATACCGCACTGCTCAGTCCGGCGGCTGTCGTCCTGATCGATGAGATTGAGAATGCCGGAGTCGACAAGGTTAGATCTCTGGAGCTTCTGGTAAGTAATAACAAGATCGTTTTAATCAGTACTCATGATCCTCTTCTGGCTCTCTCGGCAGATCAGCGCCTGGTCATTCAATATGGTGGGATTTCAAAACTTTTAAAAACCACAGAGGATGAGAAAAAGTACCTGGAGAGCCTTGAAAAAGTAGACCGCAAACTTACTCATCTTAGAAATCAGTTGAGAAGAGGGGAAGAAATCGACCTCAGCGATTTTCTGGTGTAACTTAATTTCTTAGGGATAATGAATAGTACAAAAATTCCACGTGACTTTAAGAATTTTGAAACGGCTGAAATCGTTCCCTTCCGGCTTTTTTTCTATTATGTCCCGTACTCCTTGCCGCTCAAGTAGCATCCTATTTCTCTGTGATTGGGAATCTTACGATAAATTCGATCCCCGAGCCCCTTTTCATTTCAAGTCTGCCATCAAGCTGGTCTACAAGGGTAGTCACCAGCTGGATGCCAAGCGTATCGGAGTTTTCCAGATTAAAGTCTTCAGGTATACTCACCCCATTGTCCGAAACCGTTAAAACAAAATTGGTATCCTCATGCCCCTCTTTTTTGCTCTCTTCCCTGTTGCTCATAATTTCCCCGTTTCCTTCCCTGCTCAGTTTAATTCGAATAACTCCTTTATCCCTGCCCTTAAATGCGTACTTGAGGGAGTTTGAAACAAGTTCGTTCACAATCAATCCCAGAGGGACGGCAGTATCCATATCAAAGAAAACGTTTTCTTCTATGTCCATACTTAAACTGATGTCAACATTCCCAAGATTGTAGATCTGAAAGAGGTTTTTAACTAGTCTCTGAAGGTATGGTGAAAAATTCAAGGTATCGGTTCCCTTGCCTTCGTGCAGCTCTTCATGGATCAGGGCAATGGATATTACTCTTTCCTGGCTTTCCTTAAAAGCATTAAGGACTTCCGAATCCTCAACATGTTCTCTGCTTCTGAATTTCTCAGCCTGGAGGTCAAGCAGGGAAGATATTACCTGCAGGTTATTCTTAATCCTGTGATGAATCTCCTTCTTGCGGGCGATTTCGATATTCGCGAGGGTCTTTTCTGCCTGCTTTCTTTCCGTAATATCTTTAATTACTCCAAGAGTTCTGTTCATATTTGTTTTTTCATCTCTGAGGAATGTCCAGTTATCTTCAAGATAGATATATTCTTCATTCTTTTTTCTAAAACGGTATTCTATTCTGTAAGCGCCTCTCTCAGACCCGAAATGTTTTTTATGATTTTCCAGGAACTTATTCAGATCTTCCGGATGAATGCGGGAAATCCAGAAATTCAGATTAATGTTTTTCAATTCATCGGGAGTAAAGCCTGTAAGTTCTTCAGTACTGCCTGTCAGATCAACGGTATCTTTCTTTACGTCATAATCGTATACAAGTTGCCCTGTCTGTTCCGTCACTATCCGGTACCTTTCTTCGGTTCTCTGAAGTTCTTCTTTTGCTTTTTTGCTTTCGGTGATATCCCTGGTGGTAATAGCTACCTGTCCATCGGAAAAAGGCAGCACAGTTGCACTCACGTCCGTCCAGATAGTACTGCCATCCTCTTTAACTACACCGATTTCGGAAATTTGAATTGACCCTGGTTCTTCTAAAGCCTTTGCACTTGGAAACTCCTCAGCAGGCATTTCTGTGCCGTTTGACCTGAGATACTTCCTGGCTTTATACTTTCCTTTGAACAGCTCCGATCTTGACAGGCCCAGGATTCTTTCAAGGGCAAGGTTTACATCGATGTTTTTTCCGTCTTTGTCAATGATTGAAACCCCAACGGGAAGCAATTCAAAGAGAGTTTTCAATTTGCTTTCACTCTCTTTTAGCATCTCTTCAGCCTTTTTCTGCTCAGTAATATCCTGAACTGTCCCTTTCATCCGAACGGGGGTGTTTCTTTCATCTAAAATAACTTTTCCCTGTGCATGAATTACGCTTTCTTCTCCGTCAGCCCGGAAAATCCTATAATCAATACTATACGGCTTTCCGCCTAAAGCCTCTGTGATCGCATTATTCACATATTCCCGGTCATCCGGATGTATGTAACTTACAAATGTATCGTAAGTCGGGATGAATTCCTGAGGGCCGTGCCCGAAAATCCGATATTTTTCATCGGACCAGTGCAGTTCGCCGCTTGCAATGTTCCATTCCCAGCTTCCGAGACGAGCCATTTTTTGAGCTTCGGCAAGCCCTCTTTCGCTCTCTTTCAGTAACTTATAAGCCTTTTCAAGCTCTGATGTGCGTTTTTTTACCATATTTTCCAGGTTGTCAAGTGTGTCTTTCAATTTAGCTTCCGTTTTTTTCCGTTCGGTAATATCGGTAAGCATACTCATAGAGCCAGTAAACCTGCCGTCCTTGCCAAAAAGGGCTTTAGAATTCACAAGAGCCCATAAAGGGGAGCCATCTATACGCAGCAGTCTGAATTCATGGCTTTCACTGATACCCTGCCGCCTTTTTTTCATCCTCATCTCGAAAATAGCTTTACCCTCTTCATCGGTAAAATCCCTTACAGATTTGCCGATAATCTCTTCCCGGCTGTATCCTAACATCTCTGCCATTTTCTTATTTACGTAAGTGGTCCTTGCTTCCGAGTCATGGACCCATTCAAGTATCCATATACCTTCGTTTGCTGTCTCAATGAGATTGCGGTACTTTTCCTCGCTTTCACGCAGTGCAGCTTCTGCTTTCTTGCGTTCAGTTATATCGATAAAGGTGCCGATGCTGCCGCGCACACGCCCTTCAAAGTCGTGCAGGGGGCTGGCTGACCCTAAAAGTCCCCGCAATTCCCCACTGGGCAACAGTACGTCTATTTCCGCGTTGAGCACGTCGATATCCTTTATGGAGGCTTGCAGCATGGGCAATTCGTCCGCGGCTAATTCGCGGCCCTGGCAGAAGAAGCGTCGCGTAGATGTGACTTTTGGCGAGATATTTTCCCCTACTTCTACCTCGTATAACTCGTTAGCCATCCGGTTGCCGGTGATGTTTTGAGCTTGCGGATCGTGGCCGGTCCAGATGGCAACAGGCGCAACTTCCATTATTGTTTCCATTTCTTCGGCTCGCTGACGAGTTTGTTCTTCCAGTTGTTTGCGCTCGGTGATGTCCTGGACAATGCCTGCCATCCGGTGCACGCTTCCGGTGATATCCATCAGGTGCCGTCCGGCCGCCCAAATCCATCGGAGTTCCCCATCCACACGCCGGATGCGGCACTCAAAACTCCAGTCACTGCACGTGGTTATGGCCTTGCGGAACTTTTCGTCAACCATCGCACGGTCTTCAGGAAGTACGTGATCGAGGAACATCTCGTAGGTCCACTGCGGGAGCAGTTGTTCGTAGCCGAAGATGCGGTCGTGCTCAAGCGACCGATAAGCGGTATGATCTACAAGATCGAGGTCCCACGCGCCGGTGCGGCTGGTTTCGAGCGCGAAGCGCAACCGTTCCTCACCCTCGCGAACTGCCTCTTCCGCCCTCTTCCGTTCGGTGATATCGCGGGCAAAGTGGATGCACCCGGTAAGTTTTCCTTCCGAATCATGCAGTGGAGAGACACTAAGTATGAAATCTCCTCCCAGAGAATCTTCACGAACTTCTTCGGTGTGCTCAACCCCGTCCATAAGTAACTGCCTGTAAGGGCAAAAAGAAGGAGGCTTGTCCCTCCCATGGATGGCACGGTAACAGATTAAACCTGCACACCCTTCCGGTGTTCTGCCAAGTCTTGCTGCCATTGCTCTGTTCGCACGAACAATCCGGTATTCAGTATCAAGTATGGCTATAAGGTCCGGCACGGCATCAAAGGTAAATTCCCAGTTCTTTGTGGCTTGAAGAGCTGTTTCTTCTGCCCTCTTGCGTCTGGGACTTTCTATCGGATCCCATTTTCCTTCTCTTTTAATCAGAGCAAATTGATGGTTGGCAACAACGTCGATTATTTCGCCTGCATTGCATCTATCGAGAGAGTAAGTACATAGGGACAATACCGGGCAGTTGCTGACGACTCCGTCTCCCTGTTCTTCATAATCAACGAAATCGTTCCAGTCTTTTTTTTCCAGCCAGGAAATGTTCGTTGCCGTTCTCAATCCTTCATAGCCATTCTTCAGGGCCTGACCGATTTTTTCGACCCATCTGTTCAATAAGCTCTCCTTATCGAAAACCCCATTTTTTAAACACCAATGAGTGCAGGAAATAATTTCGATCTGCCCCTTCTCCAGGTAAACATCAATATCAGGAACAGCTTTTCTGAGGGCTTCTTTTGCTTCTCCCGTTTCCAGGGGTTCTGAGGTGATCCATACAGAATATTCGCTATTTTCCAGTCCTGCTCTGAAATAAGGGACAAGTATCTCTATCAAATCTTCTTTTGTCTGGTAGAACTGGCAGAAGTGAGTCCCCCACGGCACATCCCCAACAACATCAATACCGGACTTTCTCAGCTGTCCTTTCATCCCTATCCCTTCTGGCTTATTTCAATAGTACCCTGCTTACGGACGATATTCTTCAATAATTTATGGCTGGATCGGAAATGAATGTAAGGTTCTTCTGTTTATGATTTCACGTAAATTGTTTGATTTAACGTAAACTTTCCACTTGTCATATTGAAATAATTATATATGTTTTTGGAGGAATAATGACAACTCCATTTTCGATTTGAATATTTATTCAAAAATTAGATTCCGGGTGTTCTCTTAGCAGTTATTTCCTTTACAGGAATGGCTGGCTTAAAAAACGTATTGTAAGTATTAGTAATTAGTTATTTTTTTATCTTACTTTATAATTCAAGTGCAGTAAATATTCTTCCATTCCAATATATGGAAATGGCGTTATATTTACCGCTTTAAAGACTTTAGGAAATTTAAAAATGGGTGAAATTATTCCCTTCTGCTTCTTTTCTGCTTACGTCCCGCACTCCCAGCCGGTCATATAGCATTCCTGCTTGGAAGTAAGTTCGTCAATGCTTATGCCCATGGATTCAAGCTTCAGTTTTGCCACGTAGGTATCAATTCCTCTGGGGACGCCGTGGACTCCGTTCAGAAGCGTATTTTCGGCAATGTAGCGCACGCAGAGGGCCTGGTTTGCAAAACTCATGTCCATGACTTCGGCAGGGTGTCCGTCGCCTGCAGCCAGGTTTACGAGCCTGCCTTCGGCTATGACATTAATGCGCCTGTCGCCTATATCATATTCTTTTATATTGTGCCTGACAGTTTTAACGGATTTTGCAAGGGAGGTAAGGGCTTCCATATCGATTTCCACGTTGAAATGTCCTGAGTTTGCAAGGACTGCCCCGTCCGGCATGACCTTGAAGTGCTCGGCTGTAAGGATATCGCGGTTTCCGGTGGTCGTAACAAAGATCTCTCCCAGCCTTGCAGCGTCTGCCATTCTCATGACTCTGTACCCGTCCATCCTGGCTTCAAGAGCCCTTATCGGGTCTACTTCTGTGACGATCACATTTGCGCCCAGGCCTGCAGCCCGCATTGCAACCCCACGCCCGCACCAGCCGTAGCCTCCAACAACAACGTTTTTGCCTGCCACAAGAAGGTTTGTAGTCCGGTTAATCCCGTCCCAGGCTGACTGCCCGGTCCCGTAGCGGTTGTCAAAGAGATATTTGGTCATGGCATCGTTTACCGCAATTACCGGCATCTTGAGAGCGCCTTCCTTTTCCATGGCATGAAGCCTGTGAACTCCTGTGGTTGTTTCCTCGCAGCCTCCGAGGATCTTCGGGAGCAGATCTGTCCTTTCTTTGTGGAGTTTGAATATAAGGTCTGCTCCGTCATCGATTGTGATGTCAGGTTCTATGTCAAGGACTTTATCTATTGCTTCATAGTACTCGCTGGTACAGCACCCGTATCTTGCGAAACAGCTAATATTTTTTCGCGTGTCAAGAGCCCTTGCCACGTCGTCCTGTGTGCTCAGAGGGTTGCAGCCCGAAATAGCTACCTGTGCGCCGCCTGCAGCCAGCGTCTCGACAAGGACCGCGGTCTTTGCTTCTACATGAAGGGCCATTCCTACTTTAAGCCCTTTCAGGGGTTTTTCTTTCTCGAACTTCTCCCTGATTATCGCAATTACCGGCATGTGGTTTCTTGCCCATTCCATTTTCATGTTTCCGGATTCTACAAGTTCTTGTTCGGTCATGATTATCCCGTCAATCAGATAATGCTTTAATTAAATGGCTAATACGCTTGAATTCTCAGATTAATGCTTGAATTAAAAAACTTAATACATTTGAATCCTCAGATAAATGCTTGAATTACGTGATTCATACGGTTTAGTTCTCAGATAAATGCTTGAATTACGTGATTCATACGGTTTAGTTCTCAGATAAATGCTTGAATCAAACGACTGATTAGGCCGGTGATTAAGCCGGAACTTTGATTTCTCAACCCCTTCCGGTGAGTTTACTCAAACTGAAACTATATTTGCCTGCAGATTGAATCAAACCCGTGCTTATGTTTGGCTTTCAGGTATTTATTGTTCCTGTATAACAATATCTAATGCGTTATATGACATTTCCCTGATTTTTCAGGCATTTGCCCTTGCTACGAGTTCTTCTGCAGCCGTCCTGGCTTCTTCGATGACTTTTTCCTCGTCCATTACAAGTACCCTGTAATTGTCCATAAGGACTTTTCCGTCCACGATTGTTGTCCTGACGTCGCAGCCTTTTGCAGAATAGACCAGGTGGGACGGGACATCGAAACAGGGAGTAAGGTGCGGTTTTTTCATGTCCACTACAATCATATCCGCCTTCTTTCCTACCTTCAACATTCCGGTTTCCGTGCCAAGGGCTTTTGCCCCGTTAACGGTTGCCATCTCAAGGACCTGGCGGGCCGGAAGAGCGGTCGGGTTGCCCGTGCTTACCTTGTGCAGGAGGGCAGCAGTTTTTATTTCTTCAAACAGGTCAAGGTTGTTGTTTGAGGCGCAGCCGTCAGTGCCAAGAGTGACATTTACCCCCTTTTCCAGCATCTTGTATACCGGGGCAATTCCGGATGCCAGTTTCATATTACTTATGGGGTTGTGGGATACGTTTACTTCTCTCTGCCTTAAAATCTCTATATCTCCGTCCGAAAGCCATACACAGTGGGCAGCAAGCACATCAGGGCCGAAAAATCCTATGTCTTCAAGCAGGTGTACGGAACATTTTCCGTACCTTTCTTTCATCGCGTTCAGTTCGGCTTCGGTTTCCAGGACGTGAATATGTAGGCCTGCTCCGTCCCTGTGGGCTTCTTCTTTTACCTTTGTAAGGAATTCCTCCGAGCAGGTGTTAGGGGCATGGGGGCCGTACATGGTTTTTATCCTGCCGTCTGCTGCTCCCTGCCAGGCCCTGACAAAGCGTTTTCCTTCCTTAAGGTCAGCTTCTCCTTTTTCTTCGTTCCAGAGTTCAATTAAGCCGTGGGAAAGGGAGGCCCGAAGTCCCGATGCCTCTACAGCCTTTGCCGTTTCGTCCATATAGAAATACATGTCTGCAAAGGATGTTGTTCCGGATTTGATCATTTCCAGGCATGCGAGCAGGCTGCCTTTATATACATCTTCGGCCTTCAACTGGGCTTCGGCAGGCCAGATATGTTTTTCAAGCCATTCCGCAAGCTGGAGGTCGTCGGCATAACCCCGGAAAAGGGTCATTGCTGCATGGGTGTGCGTGTTTGCAAGCCCCGGCATTACTACCGAACCCTTTGCATCGATTACTGTGTCGGCATTTTCTTTTGTATTCTCCCCGATCTCCGTGATCTTTCCGTCTTCGATAACAACGGTCCCGTTTTTAAGGTCTCCGGCATCGGGGTCCATCGTTAAAACGTAGGCATTTTTTATGATTATGTCAGCCATATGATCATATCCGTCAGATTTGAATTTCAACTTTATTTGACTGCAATTTTATTGGACTTCAACTTTATTTGACTGCAATTTTATTGGACTTCAACTTTATTTAACTGCAACTTGTCAGGTGCAACTTGTTAGGTGCAACTTGTTAAATGCAGCTTTATTTGACGGCAACTTTATTGAACTGTAACCTTTCAGGTGATGAACTCAAGTTTAAGATGTTATCCTAAAAAAAGTTGTCCTGAGAATTCTCCTGAATTCCCCTGAATTCTTCTAAATTTCCCTGAGTTTTCCTGTACTTTGCATAAAACACGAGTCTTTATACAGTGTGAATCCTCATGAAATATTGCCGGATGATCAGGTCCGGAGTTTTCAGGACCTCGGTTTCA
The DNA here is from genome assembly GCF_000007345.1 of Methanosarcina acetivorans C2A. Taxonomy (NCBI): domain Archaea; kingdom Methanobacteriati; phylum Methanobacteriota; class Methanomicrobia; order Methanosarcinales; family Methanosarcinaceae; genus Methanosarcina; species Methanosarcina acetivorans. Next base: position 1,529,893 of record NC_003552.1, read on the forward strand.
GGAGCTCAGAAGGAAAACCTGCTTCTGGGGCATTGTAAGGAACGTCGGGATTTTTCGGCCTCAAATTCCGGCCAGGATTTTTTTTGTCCTTTATTCTTAAAATTAGCTAACTGACAGTTTTTTCACTGCCAGGATTTTTATTTGTCGGTCCCGGTTTCCAGGTTCAGAGCTTCAAGGTAGAGGCGCATTATCTTCAGCCTTTCTTCTGCAATCCTCTTTGCCGCAGCGGTATTCAACTTATCGGGGATCGTGAAAGGCTTGTAGTGCATATATTCGTTAAAGCCTTCGACAGGGTCCCTGACATAGACAGTCTTTTTTGAGCTTCCCTTATCCAGGCCTGTTGTGTGCTTCAGCATCCTGAGAGCTCCCATTGAAAGGATGGACCGGAATATTCCTATTGCACCCAGGGCATCGAGCCTGTCGGCGTCCTGGAGGATTTTTGCTTCTATTGTTTCCGGGCTTTTTCCTCCGCTGAACCTGTGCGTCAGGATGCAGTATGCCACAGCTTCAACAGTCTTTTTTTCAACGCCTGCCTTTCCCAGGAATTCGGTAGCTATCTCTGCACTGTAGAGGGCATGGTCTCCACCCTCCGCGTGTTCTTTGATAACTCCCACGTCATGCAGAAGAGCGGCAAGCTGGAGAATGAAAAGGTCTCCTCCTTCTTCTTTCTGGATCTCCCGGCAGAGGGCTTCCACGCGGGTTATGTGGGACATATCGTGGGAACTGGGCTCCCCTTCGTGAAAAGTAGCCGCAAATTCCCTCGTTTTTCCTATAAGGTCCATATTCAGTATTCCATTTCTGCAGCCATGGTTTTAAGGTGTTCCTGGATTTCAGAAATCGCCTCGGAAAGGACTTCTTTATTATCATAGGTCGTGATTAATTTCACAAGTTCTTCTCTCCTCTCCTTCTTCATTTCCACCCCGAACTTGATCATGTTTTGGAGCGCCCGGGTAAGGTTGTCAACTATCGAGATCGTAGCTGTCCCGGAGGTCCGCGAAAGAGGGTTCAGGTCAATGGTTATAACAGTCTTTCCCATTTCTACAAGTTTCTCACAGCGGTCTCCATCTTCCAGAGGGACAAGCACCACGTCTGCGGAATATATCCCCCGGCTTTCTACCAGCCGCCTGGCGTGAGAGAGTTCAAGGCTCGCATCCGGATTTTTCCCGAGCACCTCGGAAGCCCCATTGGCTTTGAGTTGTTCTATTATAAGGTGTACTCTTGTCTCGGTCCTGTGGAAGAGGTTTACTTCAATCTTGGCTCCGGTAATATCTGCCAGGGAAACGACTTTTTCGGGAGCCAGGGCTGCGACGTTCCCATTTACGGAAATAACCGGGTTTTTTGCCAGAAGCAGTGCGGCAACTGCCGCCCTTTCAGCATACAGGGCAGACTCCGTGCTGCGCTCGCCTATAAGATAGTCAAAGCTCTCACCTCTCCCCTGGGCAATAAGCCCCTGGATACTCGTAATTCCCATTTTAACCCCGGCTGCAACCTTTTCACGGGCCAGCAGGGATTCGTACCTCGGATGGTCTTGGGGTATATCGGTCATATCTGTCGCTTACCTTTTTTTGGTCTGATAATTGTTATCTGGTAATTGTTATCTGGTAATTGTTATCTGGTAATTGTTATCTGGTAATGTAATCTGGTAATGTTATCTGGTAATGTTATCTGGTAATTGTTATCTGGTAATTGTTATCTGGTAATTGTTATCTGGTAGTGTTATCCGATACTTTTTATCCGATACGGCTGCAAAATCTTCCGAAATAAAGAGCTCTGTCTGAAGCTCAGTCATAAAGTAATCTCGGTACACAGGTGCTGATCCCGTATTCCAGGACCTGCCCGAATTCCTGGAGGGCTACCTGCCCGAATTCCTGGAGGGCTTCGAAGAGCGGGAATTCCTGGGCGTAGGGGGCGATTGCAAAAACCGTATCTCCAAGCATTGCCTGGGAAGCCAGTCCTCCGTTTGCATGTGCAGCCTCAATTACATCCTTTGCCGTACTGCTCATGAGGCCCGTATTGCTGGCAAAGTCTTTCGCCTGATGCATAAAGTTTTCGAGAGTGGGTTTTTTAAGTAGTTCGGACATCGCGACTTTTCCTGCAGCATTAATCTTTCCTGCTGTAACCTCGTCTGTCAGGATAGAATCCGTAGAAATCTCTCCGAGCGCAATGCCGAAAACTCTGGCTTCGGGAGCCGGAATCCTGTCTATTCTCCCGAATTCGGGTCCTCCGGGATGCAGCCGGATTACCACTCCGCCATTGGACTGGGCAGCAATGTCCCCAAGCCCGCTGCGGTTAACAACTTCAGCTACATGGGCGTATTCGGTCAGGCTTTTTACAGTCTGGTTTAAGGAAAGCACCCTGTTCAGGGCATAAGCAGCCCCGAGCGCTCCTGCTCCCGAGGCTCCGAACCCGCAACCAACCGGGATTTCCGCCCAGCTCTTTACTTTTACAGGCACATCGGTTAGCATCTCTACCACTGTGCGGGTAGTCCTGCCTTCAACCTTCTTGCCATTGAGGAAGATCTCGGTCTTTTCGACGGATTTTCCAGCCTTTACCTCGGTCGTCACTCCTCCATTCAGAACAATTCCACAGCCGGTGGATCCTTTGCGGTGAGGGTCGTTATGCTCATGAATCTGAAAAAACCCTGTGATATGTCCTGGAGCATATGCTTTTGCTATAAAGTCTGCCCCTTCACTCTCGTATGTATACATATAAAACGCCTTTTTGTTGTTCAAGCTATTTTCAAAGTTCATTTCTGTTTTGTAGATATTGTGCAGGACAATTTGCAGGATCAGCCGGTATGGCAGATCAGGCACTGTAGGGCTCCTGGTTGGTTTTTCTTCCCAAACCTATCAGGTGCTCAGAGCCCCTCTCGTGAGTTTAAAATTCCGGTAAGCTCTTCAAGGATACAGGCTGCAAGTTTGCGCTTGTTTCCGCTTACATGCCTGGGTTCGCCTTTTCCAAGCAGGTAAAGCTCATTTTCTTCCGTACCCATTCCACCTTTTCCTACATCGTTTGCTGCAATCAGATCGAGTTTTGTTCCTTTTAGGGTTGCAGCTGCCCTTTTAAGGAGTTCGTCTCTCCCGACTCCTGTTTCGGCCTTAAAACCTATGATCACCAGGTCAGGGTATTTTTCCCTGCACTCCTTTATCAGTTTTCGAGTGGGTTTCAGTTTGAGCACAAATTCTCCTCCCGATTTGATCTTCTCAGGAGAAGGCTCGGCCGTATAATCCGCAATTGCCGCAGAACTGATCAGGGCATCATATCCTTTTTCCAGTTCCGAGAGCACGGCTTCGGTCATTTCCGCAGCGCTTTCGGCAAAGACCTCTTTAATCCCTGCAAGCCCGAGCCTGTCCCTGTGCACAAGGGTTACATCAGCTCCGCTGCGGTAAGCTTCAAGGGCAAGTTCCCTGCCGGTCTTTCCGGAAGCCCGGTTGGTGAGGATACGGATGGGGTCAAGGTTTTCGGCAGTGGAGCCACTCGTTATGAGCACCTTCCGTTTTTCCAGGCTCCGGTTCCCAAGAGCCCTTTCCACCTCAAGCACGATTTCTTCGTTTGAGGCGATCTTTGCAATGCCTTCTGCGAACTTCGGGCCCACCATGGAAATTCCCCAGCCTTTCAACTTTGCCACATTTTCAACCACAGCCGGGTGCCTGTACATGGACTCATGCATTGCGGGGACAACCATGAGAGGAACGCCGGAGCCAAGGGCTGTTGTTGCAAAAGAGGTAACCGTGGTATCGTCTATTCCGCATGCTATTTTTCCAATGGTGTTCGCCGTTGCCGGGGCTATCAGGAGAAGGTCTGCCCTGCCTTTGAACCCGCAGAACTCCACGTGCTCCACCCTGCCGCCGAGTTCCGTAATCACAGGGTTTCCGGTGGCGTATTGCAGAGCATCGGGGTGCAGGATACGCTTTGCAGCCCCGGTCATGACTGCATGGACTTCCGCCCCGTTCCGGATCAGTTCCCTTGCAAGTTCAACTACCCTGACCGCTCCTATACTCCCGGTAACGCCCAGGACAATCGTTTTTCCGGAAAGGGAAGAACTCTTCTGTCCCTGGATCCAGAGGGTAGGGTGAGTTTTTTCAGCTTTCGTCCGGGAAGGATTTTTCTGGTCAGGCTTCATCCGATCCTCCTGCTTCTGAGACTCTTTCAATGGTTTTTTTCATTCAGGCACCGAAATAATCGATAAGAATTATGTATGGAAATGAGCTCTCTTTTTTTAAAAAAAATCCTGAAATCACAGTGACATTAAATACGATATTCTTAAAACTTTCGAAATATAGGGACCGGTTGAATCCTATAGAGGCTCCATTTTGTTAGTAAGTGTAGTCGGAAATACGGTTTCTATTATCAGGCAGAGCCGAGTTTTAATCCTCGTTTTACGTCATTGATTCCGTATTAATCTCATAAGTTCCGTATTAATCGTATGATATTTTAACTACTGTTTTAATCGTTTCACTAATATTTTCATCGTTTTATTACTGTTTTCAACGTTTCACTACCGTTTTATCGTTTTACTACCGTTTTTATTGTTTTACGACTATTTTTATCATTTTACTACTGTTTAGCCTGTATACTCATGGTTGGCTTAATTGCCGGTACTGTAATTCGCATACTTAATAAGGTATTGCCAATATTATACAGTCGGTTGCTTTTGGGAATTTCTTTGATTGTACGAAACATTCTGGTTGCAACAAACATGAGAGGGCAGGAAAGCATATGACCGATAAGAAAGCTGCAAAAAGAGAAGTTGCCGCAGACGGAAAAAAGGGTTTTGGCACCATTATAGGGAAGCTCTCCGGAAAAGAGCGGCTGGAACTTGAGGTTGATAGGCTGAATTCCAGAATAGCCGAACTCGAACATGCCCTCCGGGGTACAAGAAACCAGCTTGAGAAGAAAGAAACCCTTGCAAGGCAGGCAGTTGCGGACAGGCAGGAAGCCGAATCGCGCTTGAACCAGGAACTTGTTCGGACCCAGACCCTTTCCCACGAACTTGAGACCCTGAGGAAGGAATCTCAGGGAAAACCGGAGTTCCGCGGGACTGAAACTCTGAGCCCTGCCGCAATCAAAGCTTATCTGTCAAAACTAAACTCTTTTCACTCCCCTGCAAATGACCTTTTAACCGTTTATCTGCCCTACGGAACTCGCCTTTCAGCCGTGATTCCAGAAAAGACCTTCGATCTCCTGGAAGAAGAAACCCGTTCCCTGCTTGACAGGCTTGACCCTGAGACCGGCATGGTCTTTTTCTACGACCTGCACCGCATGATTTCCGAAGCCATTGTTCCCTCTATCCCTGTTTCCCTTCCGGCCTGGCATCTTAAAGACAGTTTTGAAACCGCCCCTCTTGAGGAGAGCCTGAATACCGACTTCCGCATGCTCGTCCTTGTCCTGCACGCAGGCGAATCCTTCATAGGTTTTGCTCCGGATGCCCGGGCATTTGATCAAAAAGAGTTAATCAAAAGCAGCGTTAAAGAAAAACACAGCAAAGGAGGCTTTTCCCAGCGCCGCTTCGAACGCCTCCGAGAAGAAGATATTGCCCACCACATGGACAAATTCTTTGAAACCCTGGATAAAGTCCTTGAGGAAAACTCTCCAATCGACTGCGTTATTATGAGCGGGGATGCCCAACTCATAAAGGAAGTCCAGAGGCGTTTGCCTCTCAACCTTGAAATTATTGAAAAACCTACTGATATCAAGGTTGAGAAAACGGGCGGGGAGGAGGTCCTCCGAACGGTTTTAAGTTCAAGAAGGTATCTGCTTTGACGTTATAATCAAGGATAACCGGAATTATTCATTTTTCTCTTCCAGTTTTGTATTGATCTTTTCGGTCTTTGGCCTGTATTTTCAAATTCTTCAGTTTTTCCTATCTCATCAATAAATTTTGAATAATTTCCAAATGCGGATGTAGCCTGTTCTTAATTGTCAATAGTTCAATAATCTTCGATAAATCATCATATAAGTTTTATACTACAGTATCAGCATACTTATTCTTACGTTCGTCTATACTAAACAAAATTACAGATCCAATTAATATAATTACAGCTACCCATACTGCTTTGGCCCCGATAATTGATGTCAATAACCCTCCCGAAATAGCTCCTGCTAAAAAGGCAGTGATGATTATAGAGTATCGGACCGCTCGCAGAGCTGATTTCCAGTCTCTTTTTGTAAAAGCAATATAAGCCTCCTGCGTTGCTGAGCGTAAATTCCCAGTGATCATTGTTGTGCTATATGGGGAACCTACCAATTTGCGAAATGAAGAGATTTGGACCGAAGAGACAAACGAAACTGCAACAGTTACAATAATATCCGGGCTTTTGTAGGGTATAAAGCCTATGACAAAAAGGACCGCAATTTCAAGGATTAAGACTGCTCTCTCGGCATCCGGAATGAACAGGCGTATTGAAGGTTTTTTTATCATCTCGGCGACTACTACTCCGACTATAAACGCTAAAATGGGGACTGCGTGAAACACTGCCTGTTCCCACTCTCCTGCTGCAGCCTCTATACCAACGAGGACAACATTTCCGGTCTGTGCATTGGCAAAAACACCGCCTCGCCCTATGAATGTATAAGTGTCCAGAAATCCTCCTACAATTGCAAGAAGTATGCCAAGTTTCACCGATTCGGAGGTAAGATTATATGAAATTGTTTCTCGTTCGTTTTTTGACAGTTGCATTTTCATCTTTCTGAATTCTAGAAGGCATATTTAATTGTAACGAGCCTGTCTCCATATAATCTAATAGTTATCTGTCTCCATATAATCTAATAGTTATATTCGATTTTCAGGCTCGGATATAAAACACTGGCTGCAAATATGATCTTATAATTTTCTGACCATAGTCTCAAACAATTAAAGATCAGGAAATATTGCTTACTTGAAAAGAGTATGAAAATAGTCAGTTTGATGATCTGGACAGAAAACTTATGAAGAGTCAATAAAAATGAATGTATGGAGTTCAAATGTGCTTTCCAGATTCTTGAACTCAAAAAAGTCTTCACCGTATATTAGCTACTATTGTAGAATATTACTGCCTTAGACAGTAATATTTTCCTATTTCAAAGAGTTGGGACAAATGAGAAAATTTTACGGAAAATTCTCACTTTTACTTTTAATAATTGCTCTCTTATTCCTTCTTTATATTATAACTCCCGTATATGTGGAAGGCACTGTTGAATCAAAAGCAATAAATGGCAGGATGAGCGGGAATATTGTAAAGGGAATTTTATCTAACATGCCATACCCGGGTGAACCCTGGATACTTGTAGAGGACAAAGACTTTGAGCAATTTTTCTCTCCAGAGGATAGAAATGTCTTTATTAACGATTCGCTGCATGAACTGATGGACAGGAAATATGTAAGCATTGACTACATTGTTGCCATAGAGGTGAGTTCTGAAGATCCTCTAAATGACGTTGGAGAACGGGAAACCTGTGCTTACTTAACCGATCTGGAAGACTTCAACAGGGCAAAAATTGGAGATAAAGTGTTATGCAAAGTCTCGAGATTTGACATTGCCAGAATTGAAGAAATTACTGTCCTGTAAAAAAATACCAGTTGCCCATTTCAGCCGGACAATCGTACAACGCCATATTTTGAATTTTCTTTTGAGAGGAGAAAAAATGAAAGAGGCGGACTGGCTACAGAGCAACAGTTTTGGATCCATCAGCAACAGCACTTACCATACATTCCTGCTTTTACACCAGCAGCTACTTTTCTCGTAATTGTATTCAAGTTTTTTACTCCAATCTTTTCCAGATTCTTTAAATAGTTTTGGAGAGGATCTTCGAGAGTAGATTTAGCATGAGACCTGACTATGAACATTTATATTCGTGAGTAAGTATAAAAATGCACAAGAAAACTTGATTTCATTCTTTAACCGATGGCCAGTGAGATCTTATTATAAAAAACATGCACAAGAGAGAATTTCATGCTTAACCGAGAACGAGTGAATAGTATTTTAGTGTAATTTGCAGGAAAATGATCAGCTGCGCAAGTTCTAAATTTTTTTATTCCAAAATACACTAGCTGCAACTATAATTCATATAAGTTTTCTGTCCATGGTCTTTAACAATCGAAGCTAAGGGAATAATTGCGTACTTGAAACGAGTATAAAAATAGTCAGTTTGATGATCTGGCCAGAAAACTTATGACATATCAACAAAAAGGAATGTATGGAGTTCAAATATGCTTTCCCGGTTATCTGAACTCCACGACACATGCCCAAAGGCAAGGGTTTGTTTAGCTTTGATAATGTTTAAGCTTTGCGTAATCTTGCCTCTTGGGACAAAAACAGGTGAAATAAGTGAAAACTAGTATCAAATATGGAATAGGTACACTGTTCGTGGCAATGTTGCTGATGAACATGGTACTTGTACCTGCTGTGAGTGCTCAAACAAACGAAAATATAGGAATAAATGCTGAATGTGATGATTTCAGTATAGAAAAAGAATATGGTACGTTGTTCTTAGAAAAAATGGGCTATTCTGTAGAATTGACTTCTCCAATTCCATTGAATAATCTGGAAGGTAACGTTGAAGCTGTTGCTTTTTCGATCAGCAATGGAGGATATATCATTATTAATGTGAATGACTTGTCTGTGCCTGAATTTTCAACGACAAACAAAAGTCCGTTTATCGACGGGAATAAAAGTTACTACTACAATGGTCCTCTTGCTTATGTTGAAGCAGAAGAACTAAAAAATAGGGAAATCAAAACCACGTACATTTACAAAAAAGAAAAAGTGAGTAAATCTAAAAAACTTATGGAACTGCAAGAAGCAGCCACAGAAGCACAAAAGATACAGACACTATCGTCTACAAGCGGCATTTTGAGTCATTCATTAAGGACTTGGGAAGATGACGATATTTATTGTGGTCCAATTGCAGCTGGTATAACTCTCATATATTTCGATGATTACCATGATGACGATTTCGTAGCTACTGGTTATGAGAATCAGAATGATCTGCTAGATCTTATAATCGATAATTATATTGATAATTCTGGTGCGTATTCATGGGAATTAAGGGATGGACTGAACAGTTACATCGCAGATAGAAATCTTGCTAATGAGTACAGTGCTTACTCAACTTCTTTTGATTACAATAAACTGATGTCTCTAATAAATGCCGATAAACCTATAGATGTCTTGACTAATAATCACCCAACTTTTGACGATCATTGGGTAATAGCTCATGGATACTATATACTCACAGTTCCATATGTTGACCCACAATATTATATTATAGTCAATAATGGATGGGGCGCCAATGGCGTCAATGTGCTTATGGATGATTATCTTGTCAGCCAAGTGTGGATCGAATAATTTTTTTCTGGAAATATTCTACTAGAATATTTCCTTCTTATTAATCAAAGAGAAGATTGAAATGAACAAAATGATGAACAATTTAATTTTATGCTTAATCCTGTGTAGCACAGTCATTTATTCTGGTTGCGCGTCAAACCGAACTGAAGGGAAAAGGGTTACTGAACTGACAGATATAGATCGACACATGATCTCAAAAGTTTCAGTCAGGAATGGACTAAGTGGAGAACTGAGTACAACGGATGACACAGTCAAAATAACAGGATTAATAAATCATCTTGATAGGTATTCATTGGAAAAAATGGATAATCAAGAGACTTTGGGTGGGTATCGTTATACAATAGATTTTTACAGCGGTTCCAATAAAATTTCGAGAATAGTTATTGTAGACTCTAAAATTATGCGAGTTGATGAAGTTTACTATGATGTCATTGATTTTCCTATTGAACTGGAAACAATTGACGAACATGTAGATTCACTGTGATAATTCAGTCTGCTTAGAAAATAATATAACAAATATGAAATCCAGAACCGGTACTATGTTAGCATCAATGTTACTGCTTATCATGGTATTTGTACCTGCTGCGAGTGCTCAAACAAAAGAAGATATGGAATAAATGTTGAATGTGAAGATTTCAGTATAGAAAAAGAATATGGTAAACTGTTCTTGAAAGAACTGTTTATTCTATAAATCTAACTCCTTCAATTAGTTTGTACAGTTCCAAAGATAATGTTGAAGCTGTTGCTTTTTCGATAAGTGATGGAGGCTATATCATTATTAATGTGAATGATTTGTCTGTGCCTGAATTTTCAACGATTTTCAACGACAAACAAAAGTCCGTTTATCGACGGGAATAAAAGTTACTACTACAATGGTCCTCTTGCTTATGTTGAAGCAGAAAAACTAAAAAAATAGGGAAATCAAAACCACGTACATTTACAAGAATGGACTGACAGTTACAGGTAATTTTATGAAAATGAAAATCATTTTGATTACGTTGCTTCTTTTCTTTTCAATAACTCCGGTATCCGCTGAAGTGATCACGGTAGGAGTCAAAAATGCAGATTATACTTCGATTCAGGATGCTATCGATAATTCAAATGATACGGATATCATTATTGTTTACAGTGGGGTTTATTCCGAAAACCTGCTTATCAACAAATCACTTACATTAAAAACTGCAGACAATAGCTCATTTAACGTAACTGTCAAGGCTCCAAACTCTTCAAATCATATATTCCACATAAGCTCATCAAACACCAGCATAGTTGGTTTCAATTTGACAGCCGAAAATGGGAGCAAACTCAGGTCCGGGATATACCTGGACAATGCCACGTACTGTCAAATCTCAAATAATAGTATTTCAAATGTCGAAGACGGCATTCTACTTTCCTCTTCCCGGGAAAACAAAATCGAAGGTAATTCTCTATTTTCAAACAGTTTGCATGGAATAAATGTATCCGGCTCAAATAACAACTTCATAAATAATAATACGTTTTTCAATAATCGATATGGAATTATTGTAGAATCTTCAGACAACAATATAATTTCCAGGAACAATGCAAGCCTTAACGAGAATTATGGGATAGCCCTGTTCAGAACAAATGACAGTATTGTAAAAGAAAACATTGCTGCTGAGAACAAACATGGTATTTGTTTAACCTCATCCTTTAATAATGAAATAGAAAACAACAGTGCTGTCAATAATACATTAACCGGTTCTGTTGTGTGGGATTCGGGGGCTAACCGGCTGGGAAACAATAATTTCAGCTTCAATAGAGATTCGGGCTTAACTCTCCTTCATACAAATAAAAACAACAGAATCCTGAACAACGAGCTTTCACACAACAAAAATGGAATATATTCCAGAGGTGACGGTGCTCTTATCCGGAACAATGAAATAAATTCCAACGACAAATATGGCATACTTCTCATTTACACTACAGGCAACATTGTCAAAAACAACACCTTACTAAATAATGAAAAAGGAATTAGAACGAAAAAATTGTCCGAAAATCAGATATCTTCAAATACAATAGATGACCGATTGACCGCTAATAAACTGATACCTGCTTTTCTCATCCTGATAATAATCGGGACGGTATTTTACCTGAAAAAAGAGTCATTGCTATTGAAAGCTTTAAAGATCCTGCTTATTGTGTTCGCATTATTGATCCTTGCAATTGTCGTGTGGTACTTCCCGTTTGAGTCAGGCCTGCCTGAGAACAATGTTGAAATTAATAATATCAACTGGATTGATAATGGGGCAATAAATGATAGTTATGTAAGAGGAAATCTCTCAATGGACTTTGTTTATCTGCACAAGAATTCACAGTCTCTAAACCTTGAAGAGGGTCCTGAAACGGACATTTTACCAGTTTATGTTCGTATAAGTTCAATGAGTGTTGCAAGTACGTTAGGGGATTACACCCCGTTATATGAAGAACCTCTCACTTTAGAGTATTCAGAGCCATATCATTACAGCTATCTTCTTGACTTAGAAAAAGAAAAACAACATAACGTGTTAGTTGAAATTTACGCAAACAGATACTACGAATATCCAAATCCTGTCTATGGAGACTCTAACTGGGAATTAACCGGGGTAGCGGTAAGAGATATTAATCTAACTAATCTAACAAGCTAACAATTATTTTCTTACGCGTCTGATCAGATGTGCTCTAACCAGCATACTGGCGTCTGTAGGAGATATTGGAATTGGTTCGTCTCTCGTCCATAGTTTATAGGGCATTCCTCCATGGCTTTTAATACCGCTAATTGAGATATACTCATCATCACTGATCCATCTCCCAACTATCTCCTTTTTCTCGGGTCCTCCATAAGACCTGATAACCTCTGAAGGTTCACCGGTTTCAAAATCAGCAGCTCTCATTCTCCATTCCGATTTTACACTTTTCCCAGGTTTTCTTGCATTGTATGTCATAATAACTTCATATAATTCAATGACTAAACCTGTTCATAAATTCTGTCACTTAATTATATATGAGCAAGTTATGGGGTAAATATTTTAAACTTGTATTGGAACCGGCATAGTAAGCATTTATATCTACAGGTTAAAAATTTCTTCGAACATATGTTGGAAGATGTCAGCGATCAAATCCGATTCAGAAGCATTATCGTTTTGTCTGTTAGCCCGTAGAAAAAACTGCGAAATTAGGTAGAATGTTTCCATCAGGTCATGGATTAAGTTTTAATTTTTTCAACATATTCTCCGTTGTTTTCTAATAACATGGTGAGCCTGTCCAGAAACTGATTAAACATGAGAAATAAACTTCTTTTATTTATAAATAACAATAATTATATATTTATTTAAATCAATTTATCTTACTTTGATTTAAATTTCCTTCTTCCTTTGAGATCGGCAAATTTAAGATCAGGAAACAAGACTTCTGCGCAAGCTATATCAGCTTTCAGTGCGGGAAGGTAAGCAATGGCAAGAGATAGAAGAGATTATTATTATCATCAGGCAAAAGAGGAAGGGTACCGGTCCAGGGCTTCCTTCAAACTCAAACAGATTAATGAGAAACATAATGTTATCAAGCGGGGAGACTCGGTTGTTGATTTAGGTGCGGCTCCGGGGGGGTGGCTTCAGGTTGCAAAACAGCTTTCCGGAGGGAAGGTTCTGGGTGTGGACCTGCAGAGGATAGCTCCTATCGAAGGAGTCGAGACTATCCAGGGCGACATAAACGCTGACTCGACAATAAAGAAGATTATCAGGGCTGTCGGGGAAAAAGGAGCGGATGTGGTGCTCTGTGATGCAGCCCCGAACCTTTCGGGAAACTGGTCTTATGACCATGCGCGGTCAATTGAACTTACGACCTCGGCCCTTGAGTGCGCAAAGAAGATCTTGAAGCCAAAAGGAAACTTTGTTGTCAAGGTCTTTCAGGGCGACATGTTCAACGATTACCTGGAAAAAGTCAGGGATAATTTTGTCCACGTCAAAGCTTATTCCCCTCAGGCTTCAAGGTCGCAGAGTGCGGAAATCTACGTTATCGGGAAAAAATTCCTCACGGCTCCTCTCAGGAGAGGCGACAAATTCGTTGTGGACATAGAAAAGCTCGGCTCAGGTGGAGACGGGGCGGTCCTCATTGAAGGGTTCGTTGTCTTCGTAAAGGAAGTTGAAGTCGGAGAAAAGGTCCGTATTAAAATAGCAGATGTCAAACCTAACTTTGCTTTTGCCGATGTCGAAGAAAGGCTTGAAAAGGCTGAGGATTCTGAAAACTTAGGGAATTCTGAGAAAGCCGAGTAAATCCCTGGAATTGTGAGAATACTTGATAAGCCCTTAATTGTGAGGATACTAACAAGTCCCTGGCATGAGAATATGAAAAAACCTTATCATTAGAATCACTAGAATCTGAATAAGCCCTTAATAAGTACTAGAAATATATCTTATGGGGAAAGTATATATCTTTAAGGGAAAGCCTATATAACAATGGGAAAAGCCTGAGTTTTTTCAAACACGGTGATCCAGTTGATTGATCTTCATACTCACACTATTTTCAGTGACGGGGAACTGCTCCCCAGTGAACTCGTCCGGCGGGCCGTTATTCACGGCTACGAGGCTATTGCACTTACCGATCATGCAGACTATACGAACCTCGAACAGCTTCTCGATGCTGCAAAGAAAGCAAAGTACCTGGAGGAAGAGTGGGATATCCGCGTCCTGCCCGGAGTCGAGCTGACGCACGTCCCTCCGAGAAAGATTGCTCCCATGGCAAAGAAAGCAAAAGAGCTGGGCGCAGAAATCGTGGTCGTACACGGGGAAACAATCTACGAACCGGTTGCCCCCGGGACAAATGCAGCATCAGCTGCCTGTGAATATGTTGATATCCTTGCCCACCCGGGTCTTATCTCCGAAGAAGATGTCCGGACTGCGGCAGAGAACAATGTGTTACTCGAGCTCACTGCAAGGAACGGGCACAACAGGACTAACGGGCATGTTGCAAGACTTGCCCTCGAATTAGGAGCAAAGCTTGTCGTGAACACCGATACCCATGCCCCTGAGGACCTGATCACCGATGAAACAGCCCTTCAAATTGCAATGGGATCCGGGCTTACCGAGTCCGGGGCAAAAGACGCGTTTGAAGCGTCTAAAAAGAAGGTAGCGGAGATTGTTTAAAGGGTGATGTTTCTTTTCTGTTTTTGATTTTTTATCTTTCTTCGTTTTGCGTAATTTTTCCAGAGAAATAACTGTGGGGACGGAAATTGTTCTCTGCACGGGGATTATATTCAGTTATCAGGACTTAATTGGTCTGTAGTATCTGAGTATCCGTGCCGGTTGTGCATGTTGCCTTATACTTTAGTTTCAAAGAAACGCGATTTTAACCTCAATTTTCTCTAAAAAACAATATCAGCTGACCTTTTGCAAATTCTTTATTTGTAGATCCTAAATATTAAATTCACTTTAAAAAGTCTATTAATATTGTTTATTTCAAAAAGTTATTTATATAAGTAGATCATAATTAATATTATGGTATTTTTAAGAAAGAAACTCGTCAACGGGAAACCTTACTGGTACATAGTAGAATCTGCCAGAGTTGATGGAAAGGTAAAAACCATTTTTCAGGTTTATCTGGGTAGCGCAGAAAAAATACTTGAGATGAAAAGGCAATGTGAATCATTGCCCTATGATAAACTTAGATCCTTTGATTACGGCAAGCTTGCCGCACTCCTTCATGTGAATGAAGAACTTGGATTCACTGACATAGTTAACAAGCATACTGACAAAAAATTAATAGATGGATTGAGTGTTGGAGAATACCTTTTACTTGACGTAATCGGAAAAAGTCACGGCGTTTTAAGTGAAAACGGGATTGAAGAATGGTTCAAAAAATCCCCTTTAGCTTTCATGTGGAAATTCCCGCACAAGTTAAATTGTCAGAATTTTCTGAACCAAATGAATTATGTTGACTTAGAGACGATGAAAAAGATCGAAGACGATCTTTGCAGAGTTCTTGTAGGAAAGGGATTTACTCCATCAATAATGTTTGTGGATGAATCAAACTGGTTTACATATGCTAACAATTATGATGACGAGAGCGAACTGCTTCATAAAGGATATAATAAAAAGCATAGGAAAGACAAAAATCAAATCTGTGTTTCGCTAGCTGTAAACGAGGACAACATACCTTTTATTCATGAAACATATTCTGGAAATGTTCATGACTCTGAAGAATTTTCAGGCATAGTAGATAAAATCATAAACAGACTGACTGAATTAAATATCTGTTCTGAAGATCTTGTTCTTGTTTTCGATAAGGGTAACAACTCAAAGGTCAACATTGAAAAGGTAACATCAAAAATGAATTTTGTAGGATCTGTAAAAGCAAATCAGGCCGAGAAGCTTCTCGATGTTCCACTTTCCAAATATGAGTGTTTATACAAGAATTCGAAAGGTAACAAAATTTTTGGATACAGGACAAAACACCAGTTTTATGGAACAGAATATACAACCGTAATAACCTACAACGAGGGAACTTACAAGCTTCAAAAGAGCACTTATGAAACAAACAAATCAAGAATAATTGATAGTTTGGAGGATCTTCGGAGAAGATTAGAAAGCAGTAAAGGAAAAGAAAGAAACAGGAGCAGCGTAGAACGTGAGGTTGCAGGAATTATTCTGAAAAAATACAGTAGCGTTATAAAATATGAAATAATTGATGCTCTGGAAGGGAAGAAAAAACCTCAGTTAAAGTTCTGGATTGATGAAGATAACGAAAAAAAGTGCGAAAAGACGTTTGGGAAGAACATCCTATTTACGGACAAGCATAAATGGCAAACTAAAAAGATAGTGAAAACATATAACAGTAAGAATCTTGTTGAAGATGATTTTAAACTGTTGAATGATCACTTGCTTGTTCCTGTAGGACCAGTATATCATCACAAGGATGAAAACATTAGAGTTCATGTGTTTTTGGCTATGGTTGGCCTACTTTTCTACAGATACCTGGCATGGGAGACCAAAATGTACGGTTTCTCTATGAAAAAGCTCATTGAAAAACTGTCTGAGATCAAGATTGCGGTAGTTCAGGAAAAAGAGTCCAAAAAAAGCAAAATTATTGTGGAAGAAATGGACACAAAACAAGCATCGTTATTTTCTTTTCTGAACATGGAAAAATACCTGCCATTTTAACAAAATCGTTAGTGGCAGGATTATTCTTTCGTTAGGCATACACAAACAAAGCCAGAGGATAACGGAAAATCACTCATCTTTGAAAGGTGAGTTATAGTAGTTACAGTACTTTTCGGATAGGCTCTAAGTACCGGAAATATATCTTATGGGGAAAGTATATCTCTGTAAGGAAAAATCTTTATAACGATAGGAAAAGCCTGAGTTTTTTCGAACAGGGTGATCCAGTTGATTGACCTTCACACTCACACAATTTTTAGTGATGGAGAATTCCTCCCCAGCGAACTTGTCCGGCATGCAGTTCTCCACGGCTATGAGGCTGTTGCAATTACCGACCATGCTGATCACACAAATCTCGAATGGCTTCTGGAAGCCGCAAAGAAAGCAAAATACCTCGAAGAAGAATGGGATATCCGCGTCCTGTCCGGAGTCGAACTGACACATGTCCCTCCGAGGAAGATTGCCCCTCTGTCAAAGAAAGCAAAAGAGCTGGGCGCAGAAATCGTGGTCGTACACGGGGAAACCATCTCAGAACCGGTTGCCCCCGGAACAAATTCAGCCTCAGTTGCCTGTGAGTATGTTGATATCCTTGCCCACCCCGGCCTGATCTCGGAGGAAGACGTTCAGACAGCTGTAGATAACAACGTTCTCCTTGAAATTACCACCAGAAACGGGCACAACAGGACAAATGGCCATGTTGCCAGGCTTGCCCTCGAAATCGGTGCAACTCTTGTAGTGAACACCGATACCCACGGGCCTGGAAACCTGATCACCGATGAGACTGCCCTTAAAATTGCAATGGGGGCCGGGCTTACCGAATCAAGGGTAAAAGAAGCATTTGAAGCGTCTAAAAAGAAGGTAGCAGAGATAGTCTGAACTTTGAATATCTTGAAAATAAAGTTTCCGGGCGGGAATCCAGAGGAGTCTAGCCATTTTTTAATGTCTACTTTTGATGACTTCTATTTAATACAGTTCTCAAAGGGAATGATCTTTTTTCAAAAACTATCTTGTATGCGTATAAATGGTCACGCTTCACTTTAAAAATCTCAGTTTTAAATCTAAGTTCGCAAGTAGCAAAAGTCAGAAAGAACTTTGCTTGTAGTTATATATTGGGGGGTATAGTTTAGTTATTTATAGGATGTGTAATTAACCATAAATATAATTCACATTTAAAGAAATGTGGTATTATTGATTATAAATTATCTATTTAAGTGGGTAAGTAAAACAGATAGTATAGGATATACTACTCTATCTTTGAGAAATAGAGTCTATGTGGGGGAAATAAAGTGAAGAGTAAAACTCTATTCATAGTTTTTACTTTGATATTCCTGATTGGGGTACCATCTACAGTATCGGCAAGAGATATTATAGTGGGCAACGGAAGTGGATCATATTCTACAATACAGGAAGCTTTAGATGGTGCAGAAGCCGGAGATGTAATAATAATAAAACCTGGAACTTATGTTGAAAACATAAACGTTTCAAAAGCAAGGTTAACAATTAAACCGGAAACAAATAACGTGTTCATTGAACCGGCAGACAGCACAAAGGCAACTATTATTCTGAGCAACGTTGGGATAACACTAACCGGCTTTGATATAGATGGTAGTGTTTACGTTAATAACGCAATGTTAGGTAATAGTGAGTATTATCTGAACAATATGAGCCAGATAACAAACAACGTTATTGAAAATGGTGGTATTGGCGTAGGATCTGAGAGTTCCGGTATTATCATATCCGGAAACAAAATCACCGGTGGTACTGGTATAGACGTTGCATGTTGTGGGGATTACAATGAAATAACAGATAATGATATTTTAAATTGTTCTACAGGAATTTATGTTTATGATGAAAGATATGTGCCACCTATTAGTGGTAACAAAATAAACAACTGTGATGTCGGAATACATGTTTCTGGCTTATATTATGATCTCGAAAACAACGAAATCACAAATTGTGGTGTAGGAGTAATAGCCGGAGAAACCGGTGGTGCAAGTTTAATTGGAAATAAAATAATGTACTGCTCAGACTGCGGGCTTAAAGTGCTTGGTTCTTTAGAAACTAAAGGGGCCTATAATAATTATTTTAACAACACGGTGAATGTAAAGTTTGGAGACTATGAAGACACATATACCTGGAACACCTCCCTCACTGAGGGTACAAACATATTTGGTGGGCCATATCTTGGAGGCAATTATTGGGCAAAGCCGGATGGAACCGGGTTCTCTCAGACTGCTGTTGATGCAAATGGAGATGGTATTGCAGATTCGGCTTATGCAATATCTGAAAAGAACTATGACTATCTGCCCCTCACAGCTAAATATAATTCAGCATCACCTGCTTCCGACTTCACAGCCAACGTGACTTCCGGAACTGCTCCTCTGGTTGTGTTGTTTACTGATACCGGCAGTGGCGTAACTCCGACTTCCTGGCTCTGGGACTTCGGGGATGGGATAACCTCAAAGCATGCCCGAACGGCTACACACACGTTTACGAATCCGGGGACTTACGATGTCAGTTTGACAGTAACCAACGCTGCAGGCAGTAGTACGGTGAATAAATCAAATTATATTTCTGTTACTCCTCCGCAGGCCCCGGTAGCGGACTTTTTTTCTCCGGAAGTAAATGATCTCAGAGATTTTGGAGAGTCGATTCCAATAAATGAAACCGTATCGTTCATCGACAATAGCACCGGATCTCCCATGTCCTGGCTCTGGGATTTTGGAGATGGTGCCACTTCAACAGCCCGGAACCCTGAACATGCATACAGTGCCAGGGGTGGGTATACTGTCAACTTAACGGTAACTAATTCTTTTGGCAGCAATACAACAAGCAAATACGGTTACGTACTCGTCGGGGTCATAGACGCGCCTGCAATCCCTGCATATTTCTCTTCCGACGTAAGATCCGGAAATGCCCCGCTAACGGTGACATTCGTCGACGACCTGGATGCTGAGTCACCAAATTATCCGATCTGGCGCGAATGGGATTTCGGCGACGGAGTCGTCCAAACTTATATGGTGGATGACAACGACTCGGCGACACCATATGCAATGCATGTCTACAAAAAACCCGGTAAGTACACCGTAACACTGTACATGGATAACCGCGGCGGGAACTCTATCATAACAAAATACCATTATATCACGGTCACAGACCCAAATGCAACGGTGGTGAATTTCTCTG
The DNA here is from genome assembly GCF_000007345.1 of Methanosarcina acetivorans C2A. Classification (NCBI taxonomy): domain Archaea; kingdom Methanobacteriati; phylum Methanobacteriota; class Methanomicrobia; order Methanosarcinales; family Methanosarcinaceae; genus Methanosarcina; species Methanosarcina acetivorans. The sequence continues at coordinate 1,549,553 of NC_003552.1, forward strand.
CGAATGTAAGTTCCGGCCCGGCCCCTTTAGTTGTATTATTTACGGATACCAGCACCGGTCCGGCTCCTAGTTCCTGGCTCTGGGATTTTGGTGACGGTATAAATTCAAAACACGCTATGAACGCAACACATACTTTTACGGAGCCAGGGAATTACACAGTCAGTCTAACTGTGGAAAATTCCGCAGGTAACAATACGGTTACAAAGACAGATTATATAGTTGTCACAGATCCGGTTGCTACCAGTTCCAGTGGAGGAAGCAGCCACAAGAGCAGCGGTGGAAGCAGTGGTGGCGGTGGAGGCGGCTCTCCCGAACCTGCTAAAAACGTTGAAGTAAAGGAGCTTTCCCAGGTCTTCATTACGAACGGAAATGAAGTGAAGTTTGATTTCACAAAGAATGCGACCTGTGTCGTGTATGTGGGTTTTGACGCAAAGAGGACTCTGGGTAAAACCACAACAATCGTCGAGCAGTTAAAAAACAGTTCTTCGCTTGTCTCCGAGTTGCCTGAAGGTGAAGTCTACAAGTCCTTTAATATCTGGGTCGGAAGCGGTGAAACCTCAAGCTCAAAGAATATAGAAAACCCGGTCATCGGTTTCAAGGTTGAAAAGGCCTGGATACAGGATAAAGGGATAGATCAGGCTTCAATCTCCCTGAACCGGTATAAAGATGAAAAATGGGAACAGTTTCCAGCCAGCCTTTCAGGGGAAGATGATAAATTCCTGTATTTCACGGCCGAAACTCCGGGCTTCTCTTCATTTGCTATTACAGGGGAGAGTAAGAGTACTTTGGGAGGCTCTGAAACGGGAGCAAATCTCGGATCTGAGACTAGAGCGGTTGATGAAACCGATGAGGGTAATGAAGGACCTGAAGCTGAACAGGAAGCTGACCCGAAAGAAAGTGCAAGTTTGCCGGGCTTTGAGATGATTTATGGGATGGCCGGTTTGCTTGCAGTATTCCTGTATAGAAGGAAGTAAAAAAGGTTGAATACCTGAATTTTATGTAAAAAACAGAGAGGGGAATTAATCCCCATCTTCTTCTCCTTCTTCTTATCTTTTTCATCTACTCTTATTTTCTGATATTTTCGGTTGCTTCCTGAATTTTCCAGTTTACAATTCTCACTTCTATGATTATGCTTTGAGTTAAGTTAATAATGGAAAACAAAAACTAATCGATTCAGAGATTACTATTTGTTCTCTAAGTCAATCATTTATTTACTATTGTGTAAATAAATAAAAATCTATATATATTAATGAAAACAAATTAAAATCAGTAATTAATTATCATTATTCTATTAGGGTTCAAAACTGTTTGATCAACTGTTTGATCTTCATAGATGACTTACTTGGGGGGCAAAATAAATGAAAAGTAGATGTCTTTCTATTTCATTACCCTTTCTACTTTTGTTACTTGTCTCAAACACAGCATCAGCTGGACAGGAGATTCGGATTACATCATATGACGAGAGTGGTTTCAATCCAGCTATTTATGATGATAAAGTTGTTTGGGCTACAGGCTACATATACATGCGAGATCTGTCTACAAGCAAAGAAGTACAGATTACAAATGAATCAGGTTCTTCACCCGATATCTACGGGGACAGAATTGTGTGGGTGCGTGGGGATAACATTTACATGTACAATATTTCTTCCAGCGCTGAAATTCAGATTACAAATGAAAGTTTGAATGAGGGACAAAAGGAGTTTCTAGGAATTTCTGGTGATAGAATAGTATGGGAAGATGATCGCGACAGAAATGAAAGTAATAGAAACTGGAATATCTACGTTTACGATCTATCTACTTCCAGTGAGACCCGGATTACTTCTGTTCCGGCCACTACCGGCAGTTTTGCAACCACAGTTTCTATTTACGGGGACAGGATCGTTTGGGTGGGCCGAAACGACAGCGAAACCTGGAGAAATACTGATATCTACATGTATGATTTCTCCAGTTCTACTGAAACTCGAGTTACCACCAGTGGGTCAGCAGGCGGTCCTAAAATTTACGGTGACAGGATAGTGTATATGGACCGGCGCAGTGGAAAATCTGAGATTTATCTGTATAATATCTCTACTTCTGCAGAAACTCAGGTTACTACCGATGGCTTATCTCATTCGATTTCCGCAATCTACGGGGACCGGATAGTTTGGGAGGATAATCGCAACGGAAACTGGGACATCTACATGTATGATCTTTCCACTTCCATGGAAACTCAGATAACAACTGATAAATCAGATCAGAGGGAGCCTGATATCTACGGGGACAGGATAGTGTGGCAGGATTATCGTAACACTGATCCAAACGAATACTATTGCGAGATTTATATGTATGATTTTTCGGATAAATCTGTAGTCCCATTTGCTTCTTTTACTAACAATGTAACATCCGGGTCTGGAAACGTACCATTAACAGTGTTATTTACTGATACCAGCACTGGAGGAGAGCCAGCATCTTGGTACTGGGATTTCGGAGACGGCATTACTTCAAAACATTCTCAAACGGCTACACACACATTCGCGAGAACAGGAACTTATAACGTCATTATGACGGTAACCAATTCCGCTGGCAGCAGTACGGTGAAAAAATCAAATTGTATTACCGTTACTGTCCCGCAAGCGCCTGTAGCAGACTTTTTTTCTCCGCAGGTAAAGCCGTTTAGAGGAATTTCTGTAAATGAAACTTTATTGTTTATGGACAACAGTACAGGATCACCCACATCATGGTTCTGGGACTTTGGTGACGGAGCCACCTCAACAGTCCAGAATCCAGCGCATACGTACAATGCTAGGGGTGGATACACCGTCAATTTAACTGTAAGTAATTCTATTGGCAGCAATACTACAAGCACATATGGTTATGTACTCGTTGAGGGCACGGACGGACCTGTAACCCCTGCATATTTCTCGTCCGACATAACATCCGGAAATGCCCCGCTAACTGTGACATTCGTCGACGACCTGGATGCTAAGTTTCCAAATTATCCTATCTATCGCGAATGGGATTTCGGCGATGGAGTCGTTCAAACTTATATGGTGGATGCTAATGAGTCTGCAACACCATATGCAACACATGTCTATGAAAAGCCCGGTAAGTACACTGTAACACTATCCATGGATGACCGCTGCGCGATATCCACCATAACAAAATACAATTATATTACGGTCACAGACCCAAATGTGCCACTGGCAGATTTCTCTTCAAACGTTACCTCAGGTAGGGCGCCTTTAGTTGTATTATTCACTGATACCAGTACTGGTCCGGCCCCTACTTCCTGGCTCTGGGATTTTGGTGACGGTATAAATTCAAAACATATGAATGCAACACATACGTTTACTGATCCTGGTGTGTACGACGTTGCTTTAACAGTGGCAAATAAAGAAGGGAATAATAAGATGAAAAAATCAAGCTATATCACCGTCACCGCTTGAAATCTCAGGGATTACCTGTTGGAAACTTAACTCTCCCTTGCACCAGCCCGCTGAAAACAACCCTTGAAGCAGCCGCTGAAATCGCAAAGACAAGTACTGTAATCGGGAGCATGCAGGCGAGGTCGTATTTCAGCTGCGTCCGGCCTCCTCCGTATTCTATGCCTCCCGCAAAGCGGGTAAGAATTTCACTGATAATTACAACGTAAGCCCCTATTGCAAGCAGGAACTGGTCTGGAGGGACAGATTAGGAAAAACTGTCGGGATTAATCTCTGTTTTATCCAATAATTATTTCGCTTTTTAGTTTCTTTTATTGCAGCAAAATATCGTATACAAGTGATCCGTTATTTTACTAACTTTGAATTTGTTTCATTTTACATGGTCATCCCACAGTACCAAAATGAAATTGGAATTTACTCAACGTTAAATCTTTAGAGTCATCTGTATTGTATCGTGTATTGAACTCTTGAATGGTTTTAAATCTGCGAAATCTTTATGGGATAAAAAACGGTTATATTAATTTTAAACCTTTTATAAACGGACTGCAGGCTATTGCGATTGCATCGTAACTTCCAGGAAATCTCCAATTTCCTTTTATCTCGAATCGCAATTCGGGCGGGATAGATTTAAATTGAAAAAAACGAGATATATCAACATGCACACTGTGGAAGAAAGGGAAGATTTGTTTCGCAAAATTTCTTCCTTTCTGAAAAAATATGGGGCAACTAAAGTATCTGTTTTTGGATCTTACGTTAGGGGTGAAGAAAAACCGGAAAGCGACATTGATGTCCTGGTTGAGTTTGCCGAACGGAAAAGCCTGCTCACTCTGGTGAATATAGAACTGGAGCTTTCTGACTACCTGGGCATAAAAGTCGATTTGCTTACTGAGAAGTCGATAAGTCCTTACCTGATTGATGGAATTAAAAAAGAAGCCAGAGTGATCTCTGAATGAAAAAGGACGACAGAGTATATCTCAACCACATCCTCCAGTCAGTCTCCTTGATTGAAAAATATACAGAAGATCTTACCGAAGAAGAGTTCCTATCAAATAGCCTTTTTCAGGATGCGACTATCAGGCAAATCCAGATAATAGGCGAAGCTACTAAAAACCTATCAAAGTCTCTGAGAGATAAGTATCCACAGGTCCACTGGAGAGGAATAGCGGGTATGAGGGATAAATTGATCCACGATTATTTCGGTGTGGATATCAATGCTGTCTGGGATACCATAAAGGAGGATATTCCTGCTCTCAAAAAAATAGTCTTGGAAATTATCCAGGATCTTAATGGAAACCCTTAATCTTTTGCTCCCGAGTCCATTTGAGTGCAGGAAATATTTTTGTCTCGCAGGTAACGTTATCGCAGTCTCCGTCTGTAATTCCAATGATAGGAATTCCGAGCCGGTAGAGGATATTGCCGCTATGGTCTTGGTGTCGCTGTGGTGCCGTCTCCGACAGTGATCACAAGTTCGGCTCCGGAAGCCAGTTCGTAGGAATTTTCGGCAACGTTGTCTATAAGCATAACTTCTCCTGTCCCGAGCCTGCAATGAGAAATCGATTTCCGGGCGCTGGTATTTTCTTTTCGGGCAGCCGGGAATGAAGAATTGCTTCTTCGGATCTCACCGCTTTTTATACAGGCTCCGGCAAGGTCAACAGGGTCCATTTTTTCGTAATTGAGGGGCTTTTCGCGTCCATGTTCCTTTATAGCTCATAGGAATCATTCAACCTCACACCATCCCGCTGAAGATAACCCTTGAAGCCGCAGCCGAGACTGCAAAGATAATCACCGTAATCGGGAGCATGCAGGCGAGGTCGTATTTCAACTGTGCTCTATCCCCTCCGTATTCTATGGCTCCTGCAAAGCGGGTGAGGATTGCACTGATTATTATAACGTAAGCCCCTATCGCAAGCAGAAACTGGTCCGGAGGAATGGACTGCGAAAAACTTTCGGGACTGATTTCTACAGGCATTCCGGAAAGGTCTGCAGGGACCCTGCTTACCCTTTCTGCTACCTGGTTCAGGATTTTTGTGATAACTTCGGAAAGGGCAAGGGTAATTCCTGCAATAAGGGGGGCAAAGATTGCAGCAGTTGAACGCATTGTTGAAGTGACGTCATAGAGGGAACGCCTGATCCTCTCTTCAACGGCACTGAGTTCTTTTAAGTGGTCTGCAAGCTTGATTATCGAAGCTCCTGCAGCTTCGTGGTTTTTATGGACACTTTCCGTAAAGAGGAGCATTGTGTTTCTTATCCTCTCGGAATATATGTGTCTGAAAGCTCCGAACTCTTCGTCAAAAATCGCATCCCTGAGATTTGTCCTCATGCTGAACAGGTTCATGGAAATCTCCTCAAAGGCTTCCCCGATTTTTGAGCCTTCCATGGTTCTGGAGGTATGGGCAAAGGCTTCTTCCGGGGCTTTTCCTTCCGAAATCCTTCTTCCTAGCACAAAGAGGGAATCTGCAAATTCCAGCTCCATCTGTTTTATCCGGTCTCTTATTTTCTTATATGGAATAGACGAGAAGTACAGGTAAATCGAGATTCCTGCGGCTCCTCCCACAACAAGGGGAAGAGTAGGGGGAAGATACCCTCTGAGGGGTTCGGTTGAGACCATTTCTCCCGGGTTTCCTATCATCAGCAGGAGGTATCCTGAAGGGGCTATCAGCAAGAAGGCCAGGACTGAAAGCGTTATGGCAAACCGCTTTTTTTGCACGATGTCCGAAAGGTCAGGGTGGGAATCCGGGATCTGTTTGGGGATAAAGGCAACAGGCCTCTGCATCAGGATATACTCCGAATATACCGCTGCAAGGACGGGAAAGACAAAGTCGTAGAGGAGGATCAGGTCCGTAATCTCGGGTTTCATCCCCACAACCGTGACCGCAGGCAGGAGAGCGACAAGGGCAAGGGGGATCAGGATAAAAATCGAGTAGAGGATGTAACTTGGGGTCTTCAGCTTTTCGGCAAAAGCCTCCATCAGGCTTTCAGTCCCTTCAAGGCTGACGTCAAGGGCGCGGTTCAGGGTGATGACCCTCTGGGCTTCGTCGGGCTCGGCTGTGGAACTCTTGATCAGGTGGAGAGAACGTTTGAAATATTCGCTGTTCCTGCCCCACAGGTCGGCAAAAGAAAGGAGAGCATCATCCATGCTGCTGTAGAGCCTCAAATTCAGGTCCCAGGTCAGTTTTTTCAAGTCCATGGCAAGAGGTCTCTCCGAGTTCCGGGCTGCAAAAAGAACAGCATGTTCCAGATTGGGGACCAGCTTCATTGACATGATGATATAGCTCAGGATTTCAGGGATGTCCCCGAGGGAGGAGATTTTCATAAAGCTGGCCTTTATCTTCACATACTCGCTCAGATAGCAGAGAACTATCAGCGGAAGGATAAAGGTCAGGGTTCCCATTATGAAAAGAGTCCTGGGTTCAAAACTCCGGGAAAGAAGAAGGAAAAGGTCTGTCCCTAGCAGCAAAATTAAGGTTATAAATGTCCCCACGTAAGAAAATAAAACTGTCTCAAACGCGTCCAGGTCAAAACCCGTGAACCTGAGGGCATCTCTGTATTCAGGGCTCACGCTTTTTTCGCATTTCCGGCTGAAAGCCTCAGGGTCAGGAACAGCCCATATCCACTGCTTCGCCGTGGTCTTGCAGGCTCTAACGTACCAGCTGCTTACTTCCATTCTCTGCTCCTCTCAGGCAGTTATTTTGTTTCTTGTAACTGTTTTTCCTTTTCCAGTAGTTTTTCCTTTTCCAGTAGTTTTTCCTGTGTCAGTTGTTTTATTTCTGCTGTTTGTTTTTCTTCTATCGGCCGTTTTTCCGGTACCGTTCGTCTTTCTTTAGCTAGTTGTTTCCCTGTTCCTTTTTTTCCGGTCCCTTTTTTCTCTGCTCCTGTGCATACCCTGGAAAAGTTTTCAAACCAGGTTTCCCACTGTCTGTAAAGCTCTTCAGTTTCATCCCTTGAAGCCGGTTCGTTGTCAGTTTCAAATCTTCCACTACCTGCTTTTATGGAATCCGAAAGCAGCCAGAACATATTGTTTGCCTCGCTTACGGCTTCGGCTTCAAGCAGGAATGGCCTGTGAATCCCTTCAGCTGCAATCCTTTCTTTTATCCTTGTCCGGAGTTCGATATTTTTCAGGGCGCTGTCAATGGAAATCCCCCATTTTCGGGCAATCTTCCCTATAAGTTCGGACTGCCCCTGCTCGAGCACCTCTCCTGCAAACAGACAGTCCTGAGCAGCACCATAATACATGATATCTCTGAAGAGTTCCGATGGTTCGGGGTCTTCTATCGACTTGCCGGTTACTTCCGAAATCCGGCTCACCCGCTTCAACTTTTTCATACTCCCCCCGGGCCTGATTCCTGAACAGATTATCACTGCATCGGTCGCTTTGAAAGAAGCCGGAGGAACCCCAAGGGTGTGCACAACTCTCTCGTATATGTTTTCAACGGAAGAACCGTGGATGGTTCCTATAACGGAGTTTCCGGCATTTCCTACCTGCATGGCTTCGTAGAGCACTTTAACTTCCGGCCCCCTGACCTCCCCAAGCACCAGAGAAGAACTCCCGAGCCGTAGGGCAGCCCGGAGCGCGGTTTCAGGGCTCATTTCCGCCCCTGACTTCAGAACCGAAGAATGGGAACTCATCCCCTGTACCTTCCAGCCCAGTTCTTGAAGCTGTTCTGTCGGGAGTTCGTGTGTGTCTTCAATTGTAAGGATTCTGTACTTCTGAGGGATCTCAAGCAGCATTGCTGACATAAGCGAGGTCTTTCCGGCACCCACTTCTCCGGCAACAAGGACCGAAGCCTGCCCGTCCATAAGAAAACTCAAAAACCCGGCGGCAAAAGGAGAAATCGAACCTGTATTGATCAGTTTCGGCAGGGTCCAGGGTGTTAGGGAATGTTTTCGGAAAGCGTAAGCAAGCCCGTTTGCACTTAGCGGGTCTCCTATTACGGATACCCTTACCCCGAAAGCCTCAAGGTTGAGTTCAAGCACGGGGACAGCTTCTCCAAATGGCCTGCCGCTAATTGTCCTGAACCTTGAGACCAGGGCGTCAAGGTCGTCCTGCGAAAGAAAGACGTTGCTCGTACATTCCTCCCCTTCCATCACAACGTGCACGGGGTTTGTATCCGCAGGGGCATTGATGTACACGTCCGTTATCCTCGCATCGGAAAGGAGGTCTTCTACGATCCCTAGCCCGTTCGTATACCTTGCAAGGAGGTCGGCATAGCTTTCAAGCTCATCCGGGCTGCAGGCTTTCCCGCTTTCGAGAAGTTCTTCCCCCAGCAAGTCTTTTGCTAGGCGTTTGAAGTACTCCCTGGCTCCGGTCGGGTCTGCAAAGGCGAGGTCCTTTGGTCTGTGCCGGATCATTTTTCTCCTTATTTTCTCAAGGAGCCTGAGTTCCTCCTGCCTGAGATTATACTCGGGAGGCCGGATCATGTAAAGTCTTTCAGGCCTGTCTGTGTAGCGGTAAATGGTGACCTCAAGGTTTCTTCCTTCTCTGCCGTTTATGTCATAACATTCGAGAAATTCGGTATTTTCAGGAGCTTCGGTGTAAATTCGCGAACTGGAAAAAGGCGGCCTGACATGAGATTTGATCCTGCTTTCGTAGGCGAAAAAATTATCATCTGGCTTTTTGTTCTCCTTTCTTTCGTTCTCTTGTCTCTGATTCTCTTTTTTTTCGTTCTCTTGTCTCTGATTCTCTTTTCTTTCGTTCTCTTGTCTCTGATTCTCTTTTCTTTCGTTCTCTTGTCTCTGATTCTCTTTTCTTTCGTTTTCCTGTCTATTGTTCTCCTGTTTTTTTCCAGCCCCGGAAAGTGAGAGCGAAACATTTCTGGATAAGGAAGCAGGAGTTATTTCTCCCGGAGTATTTTTTATAAGGGTCTCGATTTTCTTTCCTGATTTTCTGGTAACCTGGACTTCAGGAAAACAGGATATTTTTTCTTCAATTTCATTCAGGATGCTATAGAAACACTCCGAGCATTCAAGACAAATAGAAGTTGTTTCCGGAACTCTGCCAGCCTTTTTTTTGTGAATAAGCTCTCCTAGCTCCAGCCGGGCTTTTAAGGGATCGGTTCCCACGGTTTCGGAGAGAGAAGCAATTATCTCTTTTCGCTCAAGGCTGCACGCCTTTTTTTCGGGACAGGCACATGCTTCAGGCACAACTTCAATGCTCCTGTAAGCAGCAACGGTTCCTTTGAAACCTGCCAAATCATAAAGCAAGGAGAGGGATTTTCCTTCGTAGTCCCGTTCATAGAGCCTTGAGAGTACAAGACAATTGGCATGAACCTCCCTCCGGAGGATGCCGAAGATATTTTCCCTGCACTGCGGATCATTAAGGGAAGACCCGGCTTCGCATTCCCTGCAGTTGATTACAATTGTTTTCCGGTTTTTCGTCTGCTTTATCCTGTGCGGGCAGTTTTTTTCTTCCTCTTTATCTTTTACTTGAAGCAGGCACGGAATTAAACTCTTAACAGTATCCTGCAGGCTGCAGGCAGCGTCCTGAAGTTTTAGCATTATATTCAGAATAGAAACCCCCATTTCCCCTGGCTACTTTGAAATTTAACTTCAAATGTAATAAGAGTTTCTATCTATCTTAATATTGGACTATCAAAATTTAAGTATAAATCTCAATCTTCATATGCGCCTGTATTTTTTATATTGTTCATGAGCCTTTCCCAAAACTCAAAATTTGCTTCTCTGTATATCGTATTTTAAGCGACCAATTGAACTTATGACTATGAGACAATTCTGAATATTTATGTATTGAAAATAAAAATGGGTTTTGGGATGAGCTCCATAATTAACTACTTTTTTAGAATTAATTTTATATGTTTTGTAAAGAATGTGTTTCTAATTCTTCAATTGAATAAATATCAGCAAAATTAATTAATTATATGTATTACAATTAAGCTATTATGAATGATGTTTAAAAGAAAGACTGAATTCTGGAATAAAGAATCTTTATATTCGCTTGATGGTAAAAATTCCTACAGTTCTTCTGATTCTTTAAGTTCCTCAGATAGTATAAACATACGTACAGTATTAGAGAAAGGTGCTGGTTCTGACCCATGTGAAGATAAAATATATAATTTTAATTATTTCAACTATCAAATAAAAATATATGCAGGTTTGGGAATTTTGTTACTATCTTTATTTTTCTTTATGGGCACTGTTTTTTTATTGTTTACGTATTCCATTGGTCCCATTAATTTACTCATGTTGATTGCTTTTTTTTCATGGGCCTCGGTTATTTCTGTATACTACATACGTAAGCAGCAATGGATCTTCGCTAAAAAATTTTTAAAATAACTGAGTATAGATCTATATGAAAAAAGCAAATTTTTGTTCGGGATCTTGAACTTTTTAATTAATTTTTAGTTTGTCTGGTTTTGTGGATTATCCCGTTAGTTCTTGTATTTTCTATCTACTGTTAGGGGACCCGGCTAAAACTGTTCAGATCTGCCTGCACCTAACCCGACGAATTAGACAGGATTTATGCGGGACCAGGGCAATCGATCAGTATTGCTGACTGATCTCAAATGAGCCCTTTTTTTCGCGGGAAAGATCGCTCTCCTGCGTCGAGCGGGACAAGAATAGTTTGGTTCAGTGAATGATGTTGCACGGGTAAGAGAAATCCATGCGTCTTCGGTTAAGTGAGGAATCGTGATAAATTGCCTCCATTCTCACAACAATTGTCAATAATTTTAATGTGTTGTGGACTGGAACTGGGTATCGATTTCATGTAATAAGGCCAAAATTTAGGGCAGCCTTTTGGTGCAAAATCGATAGCTTTCAGGCAAGAAAACTCCTTAACCGATGACCAATGAAGAGAAATCTAATTATTCCTCTTGATCAAAGTTCCAGACTCTAAGCATCAAGTATCCGCTTGAGCAAAGCTCACTTCTCAACCCACAAATAGTCTGCTTGAGCAAAGCGAAACAGACAGCGCACTGCAGAGCCGCAACTCTGCCGAAACAGACAGCACACTGCAGAGCCGCAACTCTGTCGAAACAGACTGCAAGCTTCCGAATCGCAATTAGGATGCCGAAGCTTTTGAGTATCAATCAGTACCTTCCGAAAATGAAGTCTAAAGTGTGATAAGCAGTTTTAACCATAAGCAGTTTATCAACTTCATTATCGGATCTCTTTATCCTATCACTATTCGTTGAATAATATATCGAGTATATATCGAGTATGGTTTGTTTATAGAAATCTGTTCTCAAGTCACGACAGGATATCGAGAAATTAATAAGTCCGAGATTACGTCATTATTGGAGTTATATTAATGTTGAACATTTTACTCCAATACTCATTTGCAAGACACCCTCCGGCACATATATCCGTATATGGGCAATCGCAAGCGGGCTTTTTCCGTAATGAAATCATCGTATCGCTATGCCATAGGTCCATGATTTTCATATCGCGGATATTACCGATTGTGTGGTCCAGGTTACCGCAAGCTCGCACGTCTCCATCTGCACTGATATACATCAGAGATCTTCCTGCTGGACAGCCGTATATTGCTGCGTTATTCCCTATTTTGTAGTAGGGAGGAAAACCCCCGCTTTCAACTTTTAAGTTATTTATATTTTTATCGCTTAAGGTTTTAAGATTATTTGCCATTTCCGTTTTTTCCTCTTTTTTCCATTGACTGAGTTGGCTACCCCTTCCTTTAGAGAATAAAACGAGAAAACGAATTGATTCTACCTGCAAATCTCTTGCAAGCTGGATCATTGCCTCCATCTGGTGGGCATTTTCATTCATAACCGTACATGAAATGTTTAATGAAGAAACATTATGTTTCTTGAGCAATTCTATTGCTTTACATGCTTGGGAAAATGCTCCTGGACGGCCAACAATAGCGTCATGGGTTTCACTATCGGCTCCATGTATACTTACCTGCACCGAATCAAATAAAATCGCAATTTTTTTTGCCAATTCTTCATTTATTAGCCAACCATTTGTACTTGTGGACAGAGTACGAATTCCTGACATTCTTGCAATAGTAGCTAATTCAATAAACGATGGATTACAGGTTGGCTCTCCTCCCATGAATGAGAATTCAGGAATTCCTATTTTACCAGCCTGCTGGATGACATCAACATAATTCTGAAGAGACATTTCACCTTCAGTTGTTGTCGGAGAAGCTTCCCTTGAGCAGTGTTTACAATGAAAATTGCATTTTTTTGTTATGTCAAGTTCAATTTTTAAAGGGATATGGCAAAACCATGTAGTCTGTGAACTCTCATAAAAATCAAAATATTTTTGACTTACTTCCGGGATCACTAATTTAGCAGTTGTGTTTTTTTCGTATCCTATTAAACCATAGCGATAATATTGTTCAATCTCTTCTAAATCTTTCTCATTATGGCAGAGATCATTCACACTTTTTCCACGAATTAGCTGTAGAAGACCAATGGAATCCGTCAGGAATTGACCATTATTATTCTCAACAATAAACCCTGCATTCATAGGATAAACGAATAAATCTTCTCTTAAATAGAGCGGGGCTTCTTTATCAGATATTACTTTTCTTTCATACGTGTATGAAATTTCAGGTATCGAACAGGGAAGATATTGTTCATTTTTGAATATAATCATGATTTATCCCACTTCGCATAGCTATGTTTTTATCGAAAAGAAAATTAACAAATCTGGCTCTTTGCTGTTTTGAGTGGGATGAAAATAATTCCCCGGTTGAAAAGTGACCATCCAGAATAGACAAACATCCATCTTGGATGTCATTTTCCAAACAAATGCATTTAATTATTAAATGTACTCAAACATTCTAAGTATTGCACTCATATTTAGAAAATAATTATAATTTTAGAAAACGATTGCAATTACCCCACTTAGAGAGCCAAAAAGTTATATCGCGAACAACACCATTCACTGTTCTAAATTCACGCCTTTTTCTTTAAAGTATTTTACAACAGACTTTTTATTTTCTACTATATATTCTTTGATGAGTTCCTGATGATCTCTAATATTTATTGAGAAGCTATCACCAGCGCATCCCCATAATTCAGGCATTTCTAGTCCAGGCATTTCGGCCGGGCATTTTCCTTCTCTGCAACACCCTTTATCCTGGCAGCATCCCTGGTCCTTAACGCATCCGCAGTCATTGCCTGTCTCAATCAATATATCCAAGGCATCGTCGATTTGTTTTCTGGCCTTTACTTTTGTAGACGATGATACGCCCTCAACAACTTTTCCAACAACTTTTCCCGGCATATATAAATATAGGTATTATTGATACTTAAAATTTTGTTTCATGTTCGTAAGTGATTGACATTTTATATGTCTGTGAATTCGGTTTAGGAAATTTCTGTATATGCGGTTGGCATGAAAATGACTATGAATCTGCAGCAATGTGGAAACTATATTCGGATCTTGAAAACGGAATTGCCATCCAATCAACTTTCAAGAATTTAAAAGAATGCTTTTTTGAAGATGAGCCTGATGTTGTGATCGGGAAGGTAGAGTATCTTAATTATAACGAGGATTCAATACCTTGGGGAAATAAATTATACATATACAAGCCTTTCGTGTACAAAAGACGAAGTTTTGAATACGAACATGAAATTCGGGCCATCGTTTTTGTTCGTAATGAAGAAAAACGAAATAACAAATGGAATTTACGTTCCGGTTTCTCTAGATATATTAATTGAAAAAATATTTGTTTCTCCTAAGGCACCTAAATGGTTTTTAGACTTGGTGAGATCAATCTCAATAAAATACGGACTGGATAAAGAAGTAATTCAATCGGATCTATATAATGGACCATTATATTGATAATTTCTAATTCTGTGTCTCTTTGATTTTTTCTTGGTTTAGGGATATTTGTTGTCAGACCTCTCTCCTTCGTCGAGCGTGGCAAGAACGACATAAAACAGCGAATGACGTTTTATGGGTCAGAAATATCTAGAATTTAGTCCTCTTGAGCGCAGTGAAAAGGACCTCGTGCTGTTGCACTTGCAGTGCAACTCCCAGGAAATCTCCGATTTCCTGTGATCCCGAAGCGAAACTCGGGCGGGATAGATTTTAATTGAAAAAAACGAGATATATCACATGCACACTGTGGGAGAAAGGGAAGATCTGTTTCGCAAAATTTCTTCCTTTTTAAAACAATATGGGGCAAGTAAAGTATCTGTTTTTGGGTCTTACGTTAGGGGAGAAGAGAAACCAAAAAGCGACATTGCCATCCTGGTTGAGTTTGCCGAACGGAAAAGCCTGCTCACTCTGGTGAATATAGAACTGGAGCTTTCTGACTACCTGGGTATAAAAGTCGACTTACTTACTGAGAAATCGATAAGTCCTTACCTGATTGATGAAATTAAAAAAGAAGCCAGAGTGATCTCTGAATGAACAAATATAAAAATTGCTCACATGCTACATATAATCAATAGCTTTTGAATAGCTTTTGAATAGCTTTTGAATAGCTTCTGAATGGCCCCCAATCAGAAATTGAGCACGTAAATTACCTGCTGACCGATTTTCCCATTTTATTTCAGGAGTTTTTTGTCAAGCATATCCTGGATGTCACGATTTGCAGTGGACTGACTGACATCACATATTTCCTGATACTCATTGCTTGTGATCTTACCATTTTCTTTTAAATATTCAATCGCCTTTACCTGCCGGCTGCTCAACCCTATCTGTCCGAATTTTTCTTTCATCGAACGGTCGCTGCTCAGCTTCAGGACCGTTTTTTCGACTCTTGAGATTTCCACGGCAATGCCGAAAAGGAAATATTCGAACCATTCGGTCAAATCTCTGTCCCCGGCATCCGCACTTGAAAGGGCGGAGTAATAAGAGGGCCGGTCTTTGTTGTAGTGCTCCTCAAGAGCGAAAAACCGCTTGGTATCAAAGCCTCTCTTTGTCAGGATCAGGCTGGCAAGAGCCCTCGCGGTTCTCCCGTTTCCGTCAACGAAGGGGTGGATTCTGGCAAGTTCCTGATGAGCAACTCCTGCCTACACGGCGGGCATGAGGTCAAGGGCATCTTCGCTGTTAAGCCACTCGACAAGGGCTTTTGCCAGGGCAGGGACTTCAGCAGGTCCCGGAGGGTATAGGTGACTTTCCAGGTTTTCGGGTCTCCGACAACGACCTGCACTTTCCGGTAGTTGCCGGCAGAATCATCAGGAAGGATATTTTTTGCCGTGAGCCTGTGGATTTCCAGGAGAAACTCTTCGGTTATGAGTCCGTTTTCAGGTAAGGAATCGATATATTTCAGTACATCCACATAATTCTGGACTTCCTTTTTGTTCTTTTCGTGGGCAAGGACCTCTTTTCCCTCTATAATAAGCTCAACTTCCTCAAGAGTCAGGGGGTTTCCCTCGATACTTGTCGTGTGGTGGGTCTGCTTTATAAGGGCTTCTCGCTGGAGCTGTTTTTCCCATGCCGGAATCAGAGGGCTGTTTATGATGACTTCCCTGGCAGCCTGGATCCTTGCAAGCAGGCGCATGATTTTGTTTGTGTACTTGAAATTTGGCTGAAACATCCGTTTATCCGCCTTTCCATCCATTATTAAAAGAGTTACTCCTTTTGTTATTAACTTAGCAGGAATTTGTTTCCGCACTCATTGCGGACATTTCCATAAAATTGCTGCAAAAGACGAAACTGCATTCAGTACCCGGGAATCATAAGTTCCATTTCAAGGGAGTCTGCTATGCTAGTATTCAAAAACATCTTCTATCGACAGCTCTGCCAGTTTCAGCACATCTTCTTTAAAGGCGAAAAGGTTCTCAAAAACAGCTGAATTTTGACCTCTCAGGAGTTCCTGCTTTACTCTTTTGCCCACGATATCATCGCTCCCTCGTATCAGCCTGAGGACAACCGAGCCGGGAAAGATTTTTGTCTCGCAGGTGACGTTATCGCAGTCCCCGTCAGTGATCCCAATGATCGGGATTCCGAGCCGGCAGAGGATATCGCCCGCTATGGCTGTGGTATCGTCTCCGACGGTGACTGCAAGTTCCGCTCCGGAGGCCAGTTCATAGGAATTTTCGGCGGCGTGGTCTATCAGCACGACTTTTCCTGTCCCGGGCCCGGAATGAGAACTCGCTTTTCGGGCGCTGGCATTTTCCTTTCGGGCAGCCGGGTGGAAGGAACTGCTTCTTCGGATCTCCCCGCTTTTTACCCAGGCTCCGGCAAGGTCAACTGGATCCATTTTTTCGTAATTATGGAGTTTTTCGAGGCCGTGCTCCTTTATTTCTCCGCCTTCGATTGCGGTAACGAAGCCGTTTTCAGTAACTATTCTGACCCCGGAAGAGAGGGCTTTTCCGATCACGATTCCATTCACAAGGATGTTTTCTCCGGGAAAAACTCCAGAGATTTCGCGGATAGTTCGGGTTTTGCCGGTTTGGGGGCAGGTTTCCAGGCAAACCGAATCTTGAAAGGGGAGAGGGGTTTCGGCAGGCAGCCCGAAGATTTCGGAGATTTTTTCCAGATGAGATACGGCTTTTTTATTGAGGGGGATCAATTTCCCGCCTGCACAGTCTGGGCTTTCGATCTGGATAAGGGATTTCTTTTCAGGCTCTTTGAGGTGCGAGGTGACCATTGCTCCGAACACTTTGCCCGTTTCGACTGTTTTTCCTCTGTTCAGGAGGCAGACAAGGTCTGAGCTTTCAAAAAAGGATTCGATGCAGGCGCTCGGCTTCAGGTGCCGGCTTATGTCTATAACATGTTCAAGTCCTGCGTCAAGGACGGCTGTCTTTCCCATGGCTCCGCCAAGTTCTGCTTTTACTTCACCAAGGCAAGAAAGTTTTTGCAGGACTATTTCCGCTTCTTTCGAATCAATTACTTCGGGGCCGTGGATTACGAGGCCGATCTTCATTTTCATCCGGTTACACTCAAGCATTCTCACTTGATTACACTTAAGGGCACATATTAATGTTACCCTGTATTCATCTCCAGGTGTGCTTCTGATATCAGTCGGAACAGTGTGTTGTGTAATAATTATCCGTTTATTATAGAAAATTACATTACGCATTGTTACGTTCTGACAAAAAGATAAGGACAAGAGGCAAATAGATGGCTGACTTAAAAATAACCTGGCTTGGGCATGCTGCTTTTTTGCTCGAAGCCGAAAAAAAATTGCTGATCGACCCGTTTATTTCCGAAAACCCGAAAGCTCCCTGTACCCCCGAGGAGCTGAATCCCGATATCATAGCTGTGACTCACGGGCACCGCGACCATCTGGGAGATACCATCGAGATCGGAGCCCGGACAGGCTGCCGGATCATCTCGATCCATGAGGTTGCAAATTATATCAAGTCAAAAGGAGTCTTTGCCGAAGGCATGAACAAAGGCGGGACCGTTGACCTCGAAGGCGTCACTTTGACAATGACTCAGGCGCTTCATTCCTCTTCGATTGATGCTTCTGGCTTCAGTTTCGACGGAGGCAGCCCGGCAGGGTTTGTGATAGGCATTGGTGGGCATTCAATTTATCATGCCGGAGATACGGGGATTTTCGGGGACATGCAGCTTATCGGAGAACTCTACGAACCCGAAATCGCCCTGCTGCCCATAGGAAGTCGGTTTACTATGGGGATAAAGGAGGCCGTAAAGGCCGTGGAACTCATTGAGCCTCAGATTGTTGTGCCGATGCATTATAACACCTTTGATGTCATCAAACAGGACCCTGAAGTTTTCAGAAAAGCCGTTGAAGCGAAAGTTGATACGAAAGTAATTATTCTGGACCCTGGAGAATCTATAGAGCTTTGATTTTTCAGATTCCGGTTTGTTTAGTTAAAAAAATAGAAAGTAAATTAGATCGGATACATCTGAATTTTTAGCCCTCTTTTTTCAGGGCTTCAATTCTTAATATCCTGTTCTCAAATCCTGTTCTCAAATCCTGTTCTCAAATCCCGCTCTCAAATTGCTCTCAGATTCCCAGCTTCTTTCTCTTTTCCATGATGTGCTGCTCTATCCCATCAACTGCCTTTACTGCATCTTTTTCCACATTCAGGACCCCGCCCGTAACTTCCCGGCAGTCTTCCGTAAGCAGTTTGACCAGGTCAGGGGCTCCGGTGACGGTCGGGACAGGGTTCACATAAGTGTAGAGCCCCAGGGCCAGGGCAAAGATGGCGTCGATCGTAGCTTTTTGCTCCATGTATTCGGGAGCCGCGGCAGCAATCGGGAGATCAGGGATAGGGACTCCCATGACTGCGGAGATGGCTCCGAGAAAGTCTGCAAGCCTTCCGGTATCGGTACAGGTCCCGTAGCTGAGTACGGGCGGGACTCCAAGGGCTTCACATACGGCTTTCAAGCTGTCTCCTGCAAACTCTCTGGTTTCGGGGGAGCAGAGGCCTGCCACCTGCATAGCTCCGTTCCCGCAGCCCAGGGAGAGGACAAGGATATTCCTTTTGATCAGTTCTTTTACCACGGCAACGCTGTGCACATCCTGCCCGTAGTCTCTTAATGTAGTGCAGGAGACCATCCCGACCACTCCCTTAATCGCACCGCTTTTTATAGCATCAAGGAGCGGGTCAAGGGTCCCTCCAAGGGCATCAAGTATGCTCTCTGTTGAAAAACCGACGACTGCTTCTTTTACCGGAAGATTTAATACGGGTTCTCCCGAGTTTTTTCGGTTTTTGAAGTTTTCGACTGCCATATTCAGGAGTTTTGCTGCCTGTCTTCCAGCCTCCACAGGGTTATAGTTCAGACGCTCGGTGATGTCTTCAAATGCTATGAGTTCGCTTACGGGCATGAGTTTGAACCCGTATTTTTCGGCATAGAGAGGGGCTACCGGAAGCGAGCAGTTCATATCTGCGGCAAAAAGGTCCACACTCCCGCTTGCAAGCACCGCCTCCTGGGAAATCCAGTTGCCGGTAAAACCGTAGAAAGCGTCATCTTCTTCCCACCTCTGAATCATCTCCTGCCCGGTTTCTATGCTGGCAATGACCCTCAGGCCTTTTGCTCCGGCTGCTTTTGCTTTTTCCTGCCATTCGGGCTTTCTTGCAAGCTGGACCATGGCAAAGCCCAGGAAAGGTTCGTGCCCGTTCGGAAGCACGTTTACATATTCGGGGTCAAGCACCCCGAGGTCGACCCTCATCGTATGAGGTTTTGGGATTCCGAAAAGGATATCCTGACAGTATTCGTTTACGATCTGGCTCTGGTATGCCATTGCAATCCCGAGGCGCATAGCTTTCAGGGCCAGGCTGGCATAGTATCCGTCAACGTTTGTCAGGCAGGAGCTTGTTGAAAGCATCATCTCCCCGTAAATCCCGCCTGGGAATATATCCAGCTCTTCCCACCTTTTCTTCCTTTCAGGAGGGGCAAGGATCTCAACAATCCTGCTTGGTTCGTATGCAGGCCTGTTAAAATCCTTTTCCACAAATTCGCATAGGTAAAGGGCAATTTCGGAATCACTTCCGAGGGTTTCTATCCCGAGTCTGCCTGCAAATGTCCTCAGTTTCTCAGGTTCTCTGATGCTGTAAGGGGTTTTTCCCTTTGCGGTTTCTCTTAAAGTCCGGATGGTCTGGTCGGTATGGTAGTGGTAGGTCGAAGCCCCCATTACATTTCTGAGAAGCATCATCCGCATTGCCATCCCGTCTGCGGTGATTCCGCATACTCCTCTTTTGTCCTTTGCAGCATCCGAACGGCAGGGGCCATTGGAACAGAGGTCGCAGCGGGCTCCTGCCATACAGAAAGTACATCTCCTGTCCGGAACTCCGCCTATTCCCTGAGCTTCATAACGATCCCATACATTTGTCATATTATCTTTCTTTATCCGCTCATACATTTTTTGAACGGACTCGTGATAGGAAATTCTTTCTTTATCCATGGTTGTTACTCCCCGATTAACTGCTACTCCTTTCTCCTTCTTTTCCCCGTGTCAGGAGATCCCTTCCAGGCTGTACCGTATGAATAGTTTTTTACGAAGCAGATCTCCATCAGTAAGCCTGTTTGCGGGTATCAATAATATCGGTGCAGGAATTATTTACAATTAATTCAAGGCACAGTAGCTGGCAGAAAATTACTCTGACTGTTGGAATATAGAGTGTGTTGACTCTATGATGCATTACTGCATTTGAGAAAAGAGAATGGAAAAAAGACTAACCTAAAAGGGCACAATAATAACAGAAATACATGGAAGGTACGGTAATAAGAAAAAAGATAACGTAGAGGCACAGTGATAAAAGAAAAGCTAACATGGAAGGCACAAACAGACACAAAGAAGTACCTGCCTTCTTTTTTGTGCCTCTGCGGTTAGACTTCTGGTTGGAATTCTATACTTCACTCAACTCTGTTTACTCAACCCCGTTTATATATACCTTATAATTGTGGCTGTCTTCAACCCAAAAATTAATTGACCTGTCCTGTTCGGTTTCATAGTCAAGATACTTTTCGAGTGTAGTGTCATAGACCTGTGTGTCGTTTCCTGCAGGAATGTTTATGTTTACAAGAGCCTTGAAACCATTTGTATGTGCGTCGAACGAAAGCAGGTTCTCGTCGTACTGCAGGTTTTCAAAGCTTGCATAGTATGTATTGCGGCTTATCTGGTTATATTCATAAAATGGCACTATGGTCATGTTGTTTGCGTAGTAGTTATCCACCCATTCCCGGAACTTCGAGCGACTGATTGAGTATTTTATTGCAGGTTCCACATCGAGCTGATGGGAGAACACCGGATAGGACATGCCTGCTTTTGACGCTGGCTCCCACCATTCCCATGTATCATCGTACAGGTTTCCTACTTCCTTTTCTGCGTGAATTGCTGCATCTCCGTTTCTCCAGGTCATCTTCAGGTTTTCATATGCATAGATCGCATGCGTAAGGTTATCCCGGTTTCTCAGGCAGCAGCAGCTTGTAGGTGGCTGGCCTATTTTTTCATACACATATGAGTATTCTTCATCCATAACTCTGTATGCTTCTTCAAGTGGAAGGCTGTTTAACTCCTTTGTATAATGTATGCCAACTTCCCAGGAATCGTTAACAACCAGATCGCGCAGATAAGCTATGTATGTATCATTTGCCTTCTCACACATTCCCTCATCAAACCACATCGTACCTCTATATCCTTTACTGCTCAGGTACTCAATTCCTTCTCCGGTCGTGTTCAATGGCAAAGGTCCGTCAAGCCCGAATGGGATTAGCTTCTTGTCCCCGATTGCGGTTATAAGTTTTCTCTCTGCGGTCTGGTTGATGCTGTAAATGTCAACGTCAAAATAGGTTCCTTCTCCAAGGATAAACGCAGTGAACTTGATATACCCGTTTGAAAAATCGATATAGGGCAGCTGTTGCCTGCCAAGGTTATAGAACGGGGTAACTATGGAACTGCCGTCCTTTGTGTAAATGGTGTTTGTTTTATTGATGCCGTCAAAGATTACTTTGAAATTTGCTTTTTCTGATGCATCGCCAAGAATAATTTTTTGGTATTTGAGCTTTCCTGAAGAGCCTCTATAATAGCTTTTAAGTAAAGTCTGTCCCTCTCTTTCCTGAATTATCAGTCTTGAACCGGGGCTATTCAGTTCAATAAAGCTCTGTGGATCATCCGCATATACATCCATCGAGATCTCATAGGCACATTTTACCATTGGTGCGAGCTTGCATATGTACAGGGCTCCGGCCTGTCTTGGCTCCTCAAGATAGTGAATTATGGGGACAGAGGTACATTGACAAAAAGTGAAAATATCCAGGTTACTTCTGTAATGCCTCAGGTATTCGTTGATTCCAAAACAAGAGATAAGGTCCATATCTGGAAGCAAACTGCATGGAATTAGAGGAGAGTCTCTTATATTCGTATACCTCAATCCTTTTGAAGTGTTATTGAAACACACTTCCGATTCCTGGGTTGCATATATTGTGGAGTATATTTTATCGTAAGGTTTTTCTTTCTGAACCCTTGCGATGAAAACATTAGCTGGAAGATTATTTGTTTCGGAGTAGTTCTGTGAAAACAGGATTATACTGCCCTGATTAATATTCTCAACTGTTTTTGAATTCTCCGTAGCCGGGGTTGCGTATGCACCTCCTATCCACAGGTAACTTGATATCAGCAGCACGAATATAACCATTTTTAGACGACTTAAATTTTTCACTAAATCACCAAAATTAATTTACATTTATCCCTACACTCATCTGTAACTTTTATAGCTTTGATTAACAGGCTTTTGAAATATCTTCTACAAGCTCTTTGCATATCTTTTTTTGAAGACTTGTTAGGGATTTTCCAGGTCCTGTTGATGCATATGAATTCTTTCATTTTCCGAAATTTCTATATTCCGGGAAAAATTCCAACCTATCTACTACCACCTGTAAATTAATGTTTTGTTTTCGTGTTATATTCTTAAAAAGGTCCGATTTTATTGCCTGGATTTATAACGATTATTTATATACTGAAAAATACTCAAAAAGGTATTAAAGGGAGTTAAGTTTGAACCTGCAGAATATTTCTGCCTTTTATATTTTACATAATTTTATTACCTGAAAGTGTCCCTAATGTTGCGGAATTTTACGAGTTCCATCCTTTTTGAGCAATAATATGGCTCCCCGCATCTGGACAAAAAAATCTGGTCGAACATCAGGGCTATTGGAACAGCCACTAAAAATCTGGATCATGTTTCATGAACATTCTTTTAACTTTTTTGAACATTTTTTGAACATTTTTTGAACATTTTTTGAACATTTTTTGAACATTTTTTGAACATTTTTTGAACATTTTTTGAACATCTTTTAAACATTTTTTGAACATTTTTTAAACATTTTTTAAACATTTTTTGAACATTTTTTGAATATTTTTTGAACATTTTTTGAACATTTTTTGAACATTTTTTTGAATTTCCCAATAACGGTCCGAAATTGGAATTTTAAGCGCAGATTTAAAAGTGCTTAAAACATAGTTTCACTATTGTTTACCTATACGGTTTTATATCATCAATACGAACTCACCGGCATGAACATGATGACAAATATAAAAAAGATCCCACTTGCTTTCGGAAGTGGAGTTTTCGAGCTGAATATCCCGGAGAAAAACATTTCCACCCTTATTTTGCCTTCGGAACCTGAAAAACAGGAAAATGGGGCCCTTTTAATTCGGAAAACTCTTGAAAATCCCATAAACAGCAAGAGACTTTCCGAGATTGTAAACCCGGAATCCCGGATTGCTATTATCGTAAGCGATGTTACGAGGCCCACTCCTACGGCAAAAATTCTTCCTCTTCTCTTTGAAGAGCTGTATCTGGGAGGGGCGAAAGATGAGAACATCACGATTATCTTTGCTCTCGGGCTTCACCGCCAGCAGACTGAGGAGGAGTGCAGAAAGCTTCTGGGGAACGAAATTTCCAAAAATATCCGTTTTGTCCAGCACGACAGGGAAAGATGCGCGCATATAGGAGAGACAAGTTTTGGGACTCCGGTTGAAGTTTTTGAAGAGGTTTTGGACGCAGACCTGATTATTAGCACAGGGACTGTTGAATTTCATTATTACGCAGGATATGGTGGGGGAGGAAAGTCTATCCTTCCGGGGGTCAGTTCGGAAAAAGCCGTACTTTCATTTCACAGCCATTATAGCAAACTCTTCGAAGGTGAACCCCTTTCGGGTAGGATCGACAGCCCTGCGAGGAAGGATATCGAAGAAGCCGCAGGACTTGCAGGGCTTCAATTTATCCTGAACGTGGTAATCAATAGCAGAAAAGAAATCGTTGCTGCCGTTGCCGGAGATTTCATCCAGGCTCACAGGGAAGGGGCAAAATATGTAGATTCCATATACAAAATAAAGGTTGAACCTGCAGATGCAGTCATCGTTTCCTGCGGCGGCTTCCCTAAAGACATCAACCTCTACCAGGCAACAAAGGCTCTGGAAAATGCCATCCCTGCTGTAAAAGCAGGAGGCTCAATCGTACTCGTGGCCGAATGTGCGGAAGGAATCGGAAACCAGGTCTATGAGTGCTGGAATAAGGAGTGCAGGAGCCCTGATGATGCTATAGAACGCTTCAAGCAATTCTTCGAGTTTGGGGGGCATAAAAGTGCAATAGTTGCAAAGGCTGCAAAACAGTTCAAGCTCTATATCGTTTCAAAACTTTCCGAGGAGGAAAGCAGAAGAGCTTTTTTCATTCCTGCAAAAAGCGTACAGGAAGCCCTTGAAGCTATTCTTGCCGAAAATCCTGATGCAAAAATTCACGTGATGCCTGATGGAGGATGGACCCTGCCTGTCCGGAAATAAGCGAGATGGTAAGTAAGCCCGTTAACGGAAATGAAAATAGTAAAAGAGAATTTCGGACATCTATTTATCCATTGTTTACCTATACGGTTTTATACCATCAATACGAACTCACCGGCATGAACATGACGACAAATATAAAAAAGATTCCACTTGCTTTCGGAAGTGGGGTTTTTGAGCTGAATATCCCGGAGAAAAACATCTCCAGCCTTATCCTGCCTTCGGAACCTGAAAAAAAAGAGGATGGGGCTCTTTTAATCCGGAAAGCTCTTGAAAACCCCATAAACAGCAAGAGACTTTCCGAGATTGTAAACCCGGAATCCCGGATTGCTATTATCGTAAGCGATGTTACGAGGCCCACTCCTACGGCAAAAATTCTTCCTCCTCTCCTTGACGAGCTTTATCTGGGGGGAGCAAGGGATAAGAACATCATGATTATCTTTGCTCTCGGGCTTCACCGCCAGCAGACTGAAGAAGAGTCAAAGAAACTTGTCGGGGAGGACATCTACAAAAAAATACGGTGCATCCAGCACGACACTTCCAGATGCAGGCGTATCGGGGTAACCAGCAGGGGCACACCTGTTGATATCTTCGAAGAAGTGCTTGATTCCGATTTTGTTATCGGGACCGGGGGAATTGAGTTCCATTACTATGCAGGGTACAGCGGGGGAGCAAAGTCTATCCTTCCCGGCGTAAGCTCTGAGGAAGCTGTGCTCACCAACCACAAAATGATGATAGAAGAAAATGCGGTTTCCGGAAGAGTGGACAGCCCTGTCCGGCAGGATATGGAAGAAGCCGCAAAGATCTTTGGCCTTAAATTTATTCTTAATGTTGTGCTTGACAGCAAAAAAGGGATAGTTGCTGCCGTTGCCGGAGATTTTACCGAAGCCCACAGGAAAGGGGTCGAGGTTGTGGACGCTATGTATAAGGTTCCCGTAGAGCCTGCGGATGCCGTTGTCGTTTCCTGTGGTGGCTATCCCAAGGATATCAACCTCTACCAGGCAAATAAAGCCCTTGACAATGCAACCCAGGCCGTAAAAGATGGCGGCTCAATCATCCTCGTAGCCGAATGCTCCGAAGGAATAGGTAACCAGGTCTATGAGTGCTGGAACAGGGAATGTAAATCTCCGGACGATGCAATAGAGCGCTTTAAACACTGCTTCGAGTTCGGAGGGCACAAGAGTGCAATTGTTGCAATAGCCGCAAAGAAGTTCAAACTTTACCTTGTCTCGGAGCTCCCGGAAGATAAAGCCAGAACCGCCTTCTTCACTCCTATGGCAAGTGTGCAGGAAGCCCTTTCTGCAGTCCTCTCGGAAAACCCTGATTCAAAGATCCACCTTATGCCTCACGGTGGGCAGACTCTACCTGTCAGAAAAGAAAATTAAAAGCCTCTACAAAACCTGTATCTCTGTATCAACAAGATCTCTCGAAACAGGGCCTTTTTCCTTTTATTCTTTTTATTTTCGGTATTGTTAATTAAATATAGATAACTCTTTATTTCTGTTTTTCATCAATAGAAGAGCAGAGTACTTTAGCATTTCAAGACTCTTCGTATAACACTTTGTCTTTCGTCTCAACCTTGCCAGAAAGTGCCTTAGTATGCCGTTATATCCTTCAACTGTATACGTTTCTGCTTTGGATTGAGTATGAATATTTTCAGGAATAAACTCTGCATATGCCCTCCAGTGATCAGTCATCACCTCTCCAATCTCTTTCTTCTTTAATTTTTCCCAGAGTAGTTGTCCAGTTTTCGTTCCTCTGCTACCAAAAGAGCAGTTGATGAACTTTTTCCCAACTCTATCAACAGCAATCCAGATCCAGCAATATTTTTTTTGTTACTGATGTAAGTGTGCATCTCATCCAGTTCAACAATAGATATCTCATTTTCGCTTTTTAGCTCCTCTATCTCCTGACCAAATTTCTTTATCCATTTTTGGACAGAAACATGACTTACCCCTAAAAATCGTCCTATTGAGCGAAATCCTAATCCTTCAAGATAAAGTTGCAAAGCCTGTCTCTTAACTAAAGGAGAACTAGCAGTTGATTTTAGCTCGACTGAATAGTTATATCCACAATCGTGGCATTTGTAGCGTTGACGTCCACAAACTATACCGTTTTTTGTGTGATTGGAACTTTTGCATCTTGGGCAGTTCATGCAGAAATATAGGTTTTCATAATATATAACTATAATTAACTACCAATACCTTATTTTCTTTATCTTCGTCCTTCTTTTTTCTCAATTGATTACTACTTTTCATCCCCGAATTGCGTCTCGGCAGAGTTGCGGCTCTGCAGTGCGCTGTCCGTTTCGCTCCACTTCGTTTCGCTCAAGTGGACTAATTGATGGGCTTTTACAGGTAGTTTCGCTCAAGTAGACCAATTATGGTTTAAGAAGTGAGCTGAGCTCAAGCAGACTCATTTTTGGCAAAAATCGGGAGTTGAGCTCAAGCGGGCTACTTAGTGAGTTTTTACAGTTAGTTTCATTAAAGAGGACTATTTTATGATTAGAAACAGGCGCTTCACTCAGCCGAACTAAATTAATATTTCTTCCCCATACAATGTTACTCGCTGTATTTTATCGGTCTTGTCCCGCTCGACGCAGGAGAGCGGTCTTTCCCGCAAAAAAGAAAAGAAAAAGATGAAAGGAAATTAAAAGCTATTGCGGACGCTTGTAAACAGGGAAGAGGCCAAACAGATAAAGCCGGTATAATTTTCGGTCTTTATTTCTCTTTCATATCCTTTTTCCTTTTGGGAAGGGCCGCCAGACAGGCTGGTGGAGGTGCTTATATTTACCCGTGAATTTAAAAATGATTTTTGGGCTCAAGAAAAGTATTCTCTCATTCTAGGAGGCATTTCTTTAATTTAGTCAGAGGTCATTTCTTTAATTTTATTGTATCTCTTAATTGCGGCGCTGACTTTCAAATTGTTATTTCTCTAACCGGCAGGCGGGACCAGGTATCGTGGGGCGAGAAGGGGGTACTGAAAAATCTACTTTGGGATTCCGGAATATCAATCAGTTGATCAGGGACAACCAAAACGAGAAGAAATAGAAAAGAGGTGGCGCAGAAGAATGCGCCTGATTTTCAAAAGGAGCAGGCTTAAACGCCTGTGGAATCAATTGTCTTGTGTGATGCAGGTTCCGGGACCTCCTCTTCTTCGTCTTCAAATCTGAGCCTGAAAGCTTTATTCAGGAAGGCGGGTGAAAATTGGGGTGTCATAAGGCTTACCGCGACCAGGGTAAGGATAGAGAGGGGAGTTGCGATAAGAATCGGGTCCACAACAGTCCAGGTGCCTGAAAGTAGAGTTGCTTTCCCGAAAGTTGCCTGGCAGATCCCGAGAGGCACTGCTTCTGATGCATGGACAAAAGTCAGCCAGAAGAGGCTGCTTAAAGAGCCGATTACAAGGCTTGCAGTTGCTCCGGCTTTTGTCGTGCGCTTCCAGAAAAGGGCTCCGACAAACATGGGCAGGAAAGCAGAGGTACAGAGGCCCATAAACATTGCCGTAGCTCTGGCAATAATACTTCCGGGCAGGATGTACGCCAGAACGACCGCGACCAGGATGGTGAAGGCAATTCCAAGTCTTGTGACATGGACGGTCGCTGAGGACTTGCCTTTCATGAGGCTCTGCTGGTAGACGTCGTATCCTATGGCTGTACCCATTGTATGGAACTGGGCAGCTGCGGTGGACATTGCCGCCGCGAGCAGGCTAAGCATGAAGAGCGCTACAAACATTTCAGGCATTGCCTGGTTCAGGAAGGTAGGCATTATAAGGTCGGTGTTTCCATCCGGGACGACCTGAAGGGAAATCATGCCCGTAGTCCTGTAGAAATACACATTGGAAAGAGCCCCTACAACATACGCGACTCCTGCCATCATCAGGATAAACGGGCCTCCGACAGCGACTGCTCTTTTCAGGGAGCGGTCATCTTTTACAGTCATGAACCTGACCGCGAGCTGAGGCTGCGCAAGCACACCTATTCCAACTCCCAATATGATTGTGGAAATCATTGTCCACCATAAAGGAGATCCGGATGCAGGCATTGAAGTCCAGCCCTGATGTCCCCGGTCTATAAGGGCCTGGGGCACAAGGTTTGCCATACTGGTAAGGGCCTGGTGAGCTTCAACAACTCCTCCAAGCTTGACATAAGTAAAGACCATCAGAAAACCCATTCCCAGTAACATCAGGACAGCCTGCATGGCATCCACATACATTACTGAGAGAAGGCCTCCTTTAATCACATAGGAAGCAATTATGATAGTAAAGATTATAAGGGCAATATTGTAGTTGACTCCCAGAGTTGTCTCAAGGAATCTCCCGGCCCCTATGATAACGCTTGCAGCGTAAAGAGGCATAAAAACGCCGATCAGAAGCCCGGAAAAAGCCTGAATAAACTTTGACTGGAAGCGTTTTCCTATAAATTCAGGATAAGTTATAGCTCCCAGATTCAGCCCCATACGCCGTGTACGAGGGCCAAAAATAACGAAGGCAATGAATATCCCAAAAAAGATATTCATGAAAACAAGCCACAGAAGCCCCATTCCTAATGAGGCGGCTACTCCTCCGAAGCCTATTATTGCAGAGGTGCTGATAAACGCAGCTCCGTAGGAAAGGGCCATGACTGCAGGGTGCACTCCTCTACCGGCGAGCATATATCCTTCGGTCTGGGAATTCTTCCTGTATCCAAGGTAGGCAACGTAGAAAGTAGCTGTAAGATAAATGATAACAAACAGGATAAGAGTTGAAGTACTGATTGCCATAAAAATCATTCCGGATAGTGTTAATGCTGTTAGTTCCCTTTCTTACGACATTATCAAAAAAGTCGGTTGAAGCGAGATATAATGCGTGAGAGGGAAAACGTGATCCTGGACCTCTTTTACTGGTCCTGAACTGCTGTCCTCGGAGTCCCGCCCTTGACTACCTGTTCTTCTTCCCCGCCCCTCCAGTTCAATGCTCCATAAACCATGCATCCGAGTGCGCTTAATACGCAAAATACATATGCAAGCCAGATCTGTGGATCCTCAATTCCTAACATCTACACACCTACCAATAATTTCCTGCTATTAGCTAACATGACACTTGTTAACACAGTACATTATAGCTTTTTGTTATTTAAATATGTTGAGCGGGGTAAATTTCGCATTAAAGTTAACTTTGGAAGATATACTTTTTGTTCAGGCAGTTCCTGATTCCTTTTTCCTCCCACAGCCGGGTTTACCCATGCCTTTTCCCCCATTCACCGCATCTACGGTCAGCCTTCCGGCTGGATAAATACCGATTGTCAGGTTGCCCCCGGGTCCGAGAGAAGCTGACCGACAAAAAAGAATTTGCTCGGCAAAAAAGTGCTTCCTTAGATCCGAAAAATCGTTTTCCAATCAAAAGGTTGTGAAAGCGCCCCAGACAGTTTATCTGGAGGCTTCTTAAAAAAAGAAAGAATATATATCAGAAAGATCTGTAGAGAGTGATGTTCAGTTAGTATTTTTGGTTACGGTCTATTTTAAGAACGTATTTTTCAGAATTTCTTATCTCTGCGTGCACTCGGTAATTTCCCCGCTGAGGTCTTCCCTGAGCATGCCGGCGGCTTTTTCGAAATCATCGGTCTGGCCAAGTACCCACATTAGCTTGACAAGGGCAGTTTCGGGAAGAGTATCTTCTCCTTCGATTGCCCCGGCCTTCAGCATATCTCTGCCGGTATCATAGACGCGGTCGCAGATCCTGCCGTTAAGGCACTGGGAGGTAACTATTACGGGCATTTTTGCGTCCGTAGCTTTCCGGAGCAGGGGAATCCATTTTGTGGAAATGTGGCCGAGGCCTGTTCCTTCGACAACAAGCCCTTTGTAGCCGTTACTTATATAGTAGTCAAGGACTGTGGGGTCCGCTCCCGGAGTGAACTTCACAAGGGCACACTTAGGTTCCATTCCCGGCTTGAATTTCAGGGCCTTTTCTCCGCGTCGGGTGTAGTCAATAAATGTCTTTATTTCTCCTGTACCGTAGTCTACGGTCCCTACCGGGAGGGAATTTACGGACTTAAAAGCGTCCCTACGGGAGGTATGCAGCTTCCTGACCTTCGTTCCGCGGTGGATTTCACAGAAATCATCAGAGGTTGTGCCATGCATAACCACCACGACTTCGGCAATGTCGCTTATGGCGACCCGGGCTGCACAGATTGCGTTCATGGCGTTGTCGCTGCTCGGGCGGTCCGCACTCCTCTGGGAACCAACAAAAACGATGGGTACGGGAGTTTTGATCATGAAGGAAAGGGCTGCAGCCGAATACATCATTGTGTCTGTCCCGTGAGTGACGATTACTCCATCAGCTCCGGCTTCGATCTCTTCCACAACGGCTTTTGAAAGGTTTTGCCAGGAGTCAGAGTCCATGTTTTCTGAGAGGATGCTTGAGATTACCCTGCCTTTGAAGTCCGCAATTTCCTTCAGTTCCGGGATTGCGGCAAGGATATCGTCAGCAGTAAACTGGGATGTGACTGCACCTGTACGGTAGTCGATCTTGCTGGCAATCGTTCCGCCCGTAGAAAGGATTGCGATTTTCGGGAGCTTTTTTCCGGGTTCGGGAAGTTCTTCTTCGTTAGTTTTACAGCCTTTTCCGCCGTTTCTGCTTCCGTTTGCAGTTTCCCCGTTATTTTCCAGAAGGGTTATCCTGACCTTATCAATGGAAAAACCGGCGTTATACCCGCTTTTCATTTTTATTGTGATATATCCTTCCATGGAAGGCATTACTTTGCCTTCATAGACAGTACCGTTCCTTTCAATGCGTACCCAATCGCCCTGTTTGAATTCCATGAATAATCCCTTTTCTGCTGGTTTTTGAGGTGCCGTATAATTTGCGTGATACTAAGAGGTCTAAATAATATTAAAGTTCGATGCGTTATTGAAACTAAATGGGTTTTCGAAATTAAATGTGTTCTTAAATTAAATGTGTTATTGAATTTGCCTGTATTCTCATGCTTTCCTGTATTCTTGAGCTTCCCTGTATTCTCATACTTTCCTGTATTCCTGGGCTTCCCTGTATTCTCATACTTTCCTGTATTCCTGGGCTTCCCTGTATTCTCATACTTTCCTGTATTCGTCGACGACTTCAAGCAGGGCTTCAAAAGCGGAGTCAATCGAATCTTTGATGGTTGCAATCTCCTGCTCGTTCAGTTCAAGTTCGGTCTGCTGCCTTCCGATATAATGCTGCATTTCTTCCGGGGCAGGTCCTCCCTCAATCTTTCTTCTCTTTATGTTGGAGACCGGGTTAAGAGCTTCCTTTATCATCTTTTCCGTCAGGCCCCTGCTTGAAAGTGATTCTCCGAGCACTATTTCGGCTACAGAGTCAATTTTTTCGATTGTAGGTTTTTCCCCTTCCCGTGCAAGCATCCCGACAATCTGGTGGGCAGTCCTGAAGGGAATCCCTGCCTCCCGGACAAAGGTATCCGCAAGCTCGGTTGCTGTTGTAAAGCCTGTTACGGACTGGGCTGAAAGCACTTCCGGATGGATTTTCATGGTCCTTACCATTCCTTCCATTACCCTGACCGATGCCCTTACGGTCTCTACTGAACGCCAGATGTTGGGCGTTGCTTCCTGCAGGTCGCGGTTATAACTCAGGGGCAGGCCTTTACAGATCGTAAGGAGGGACATAAGGGCTCCCACGGCAACTCCTGTTTTTCCGCGCATTAATTCGGCAGTATCCGGGTTTTTCTTCTGGGGCATAATCGAGGAGGTGGAGGCGTATGTATCGTCCAGCTCGATGAAATTGAACTCGGACGAAGACCAGATTACAAGTTCTTCAGCCATCCGGCTCAGGTTTATCATGAGGTTTGAAAAGACCGAGGCACATTCGATAAGGAAATCCCGGCTGCTGACCGCGTCCATCGAATTTTCCAGCAAGCCTTCGAAGCCCAGAAGTTCCTGAGTCCGTTTCCTGTTGAGGTTAAAACCGGTAGAGGCAAATGCAGCAGCTCCGAGCGGGCAGAGGTTTACCCTGGAAAAGGCGTCCTGCACCCTGTCAAAGTCCCTGCCTAGTGCCGCTTCGTGGGCACAGAGGTGGTGGGCGAGGGTGGTCGGCTGGGCGTGCTGAAGGTGGGTGAAACCGGGCATGAGGGTTTCTGTATGTTTTTCTGCCAAAGAAACAAGGGTTTTTCTGAGGGCAAAGATCTCTTCGAGCAGGCCGAGAAGTTCTTCTCTCAGGGTCAGCCTGATGCAGGTTGCAACCTCATCGTTTCTTGAGCGCCCGGAGTGCATCCTGCCTCCCACATCTTCTCCAACCATGTCGATGAGCCTGGATTCAAGGGATATATGGATGTCTTCATAGCTGAAGTCGAGCTTTTCCATTCCTTCTTCCCGGATTTTCAAAAGCCCTGCGAGGATTTTACTGCAGTCCTCCGCACTTATAATACCCTGTTCTTTTAACATTACTGTGTGAGCAAGGTCCACTGCTATGTCAGCACTAAAAATCCACCTGTCGGTCTCCATTGAAGAGGCGTAACGTAAAATTTCCTCGTCCGGGGCTGCTTCCAGCCTTCCTCTGCGTAAAATGTTGCTCATCGGTTTTCCTCAGTATAATTGTGAAGTAAGTCTATATTGTGAGAGTCTTTATGTAATAAAGGATTCCGTAAGATAAATGATACTGTGAGACAAATGATACCTGTAAGATAAATGATACCTGTAAGATAAATGATACTGCGAGATAAATGATACTGTTAGCTTGCCCGGAGCCTCTATCAGTATCTATTTTATCTTAATTTTCCAGGTATGCAAAATATGGATTACCCGCAGCGTGGTATTATTCCGAACACTTAAATATGAATTGGTTTTCAGGGAGTTTTCCCCCAGGGTAAGAATGTCAGAGTGATATCAGGTGATTTCTGTTTTTCCCATGGAAGGTTTGAACTTTGGAATGGTTGGGAATTCTTTCTGACCGATTCAGTTTCCCAGGCTCTCCTGAAAAAACTAATCCTCTATGAAAGCATAAATTCATTTAATGTCCGTAATCTCAAAGTACAACAGAATCGCAGCCATTTATGACCTGATGGAATTACCTATGGAGTTTTTCTTATACGGGAGGTGGAGAGAGGAAACGCTTTCAGACCTGCAAGGCAGAGTTCTGGAAGTCGGAGTGGGAACCGGAAGGAATCTGAAATACTACTCTTCGGGCTCTTCGGTAACAGGAATCGATGTCAGTGAAGGTATGCTTGAAAAGGCACGAAAAAAAGCGGAAGGCATGAAAAATGTAAATCTTCTCCTTATGGATGCGGAGCACCTGGAGTTTTCGGATAAGACCTTTGATTATGTCATTACAACCTTTGTCCTCTGTTCAATCCCCGATCCCGTGAAGGCTCTAAAAGAAATGAGGCGCGTTCTGAAACCCTCAGGGGAGTTGATCGCCATTGAACACATGCGCAGCAGTAACAATCTTATTTCCATATTTGAAACTTTAATCAATCCGATTATGTTTTCCATTATCGGAGATGAGGTGACCAGGGATACTGTGGGAAACATAAGAAAGGCTGGATTCATTATCAAAGAAGAAAAGAATCTGGCTTTTAAAGATGTTTTCAAAAAAATCCGGGTAAGCCCATAATATTTTTGAGCCAGAGTACTTGATTACAATGTCTACAATCTTACAATGTCTACAAACCCAAAGATGTCCGCAGCCTCAAAGTACGATCGGATATCTCCAATTTATGAGCTGATAGACTTACCTCTGGAACTCCCCTTTTTCCGGAAGTGGAGAAAAGAAGCACTTTCAGGCCTGAGCGGAAAAGTTCTGGAAGTCGGAATGGGGGGTGGAAGGAATCTGAAATACTACTCTTCGACAGCTCAGATTACAGGAATTGACAACAGTGAAGGTATGCTCGAAAAAGCCCGCAAGAAAGCCAGGGAAATGAAAAACGTCAATCTTCTCATTATGGACGCAGAGCACCTTGAATTTCCGGACCGGAGTTTCGATTATGTGATTACGACTTTTGTCCTCTGTACAATCCCTGATCCTGTAAAAGCTCTCAAGGAAATGAGGCGTGTCCTGAAACCTTCCGATGAAGCTGATAGCCCTTGAACACTTGCGTAGCAGTAACCCGATTATTGATCTTTTTGAGCACCTGATTGATCCCTATTTATTCTGCTTGGGGATCATACGACCCGGAATACCCTGAAGAATATTGAAGAAGCCGGCTTCACCGTACTGGAAGCAAAAAAACTGGCATTTAACGACGTTTTCAGGAAGATAAGAGCGAAGACGTGGTCTTAAATTCTACACATTAATAAATTTTCAACATTTTGTCCGTGCAAACTAATACCTTGAGATATTTACCGGAAGAAGGTATTGCGATATCGGAAGGGTTGTTAATGATCTCTACCTATTGGTAACGGCTTCCGGAGTTGTCAATACCTTAGCTGGTGACGTACTCAATTTCCTTAAACTTTAGCCTTCCATTCATTAGCTTGGACCTGCTTCATAATATCCGCAGTCGTCTCCGGTTTTACAGTGCGGTAAAGATGATCGTCAGATGGAATTACCTCAACCATAACGTCGATCATCTCTTGCGGATCATATTGTTGGGATAAAGCGTCTCTGTAGTCCGGAAGTTTGATCAAACCTTTTTCAGGATCATACCACTGATACGCACTTTCTGCTCCTGTATCGTTGAAACCCGTCCTGTAGGCTCCCGGGTTAATTGTTGCAACCTTCACGCCATAAGGTGCAAGCTCCTCTTTCATTATCCAGGCGATGGCTTCGATAGCATGCTTGGTAGCGCAATAAGCTCCCAGAAATGGAACCTTTAAGATTCCACCCATCGACGAAATCCACACAACTTTACCATGGCCCTGCTTAATCATTTTGCGCACAAATCCCTGTGTCAACTCCAGATGACCGAATACGTTTGTCTCAAAGGACTCACGTACCCTCTCCATAGGTATCTCAGCCATCGCACCGCTTTCCATAATGCCTGCGTTATTGACCAGAATGTCAATATCGTAGGTCAAAGCATGCTGCCTGTCGATCTCATCCCGGATGTCGAGTTTGATTACTTCAAGCTCAAGAGCCTGTTCTTTTGCTTCGGTTCGTAAATCCCAGACCTGAGGCCAGATCTGTGCAGCCGCAATAACTTTGTGACCTGCCCGGGCCAAACCAAATGCTGTTCCTTTGCCAAAACCGTGCCCGGCACCAGTAATAAGTATTGTCTTACTCATAATTTCCCCCAACTGTGAAAATTTTGACCTCACATTTAGTTGTTAGACTAACCTGTAGTATTAATGTAAATTATAAATCTAAATTATAATAACCATTCGATATATCTTTTGACAAAAGATAGCGCGATATGAAACAATAAAGAGTATTTAAAAAAAATCATCTTTACTGTTACAAGCTTACTGTTACAAGCTAAAAACTTCTTTTTAACGATATTACAGGAAGCTTCGGGCAAAACCGTAAGATTTTTGTTATTATCTTATTTGCTATCTAGTTGTATAACTTATTTCATTAGACACTGACACAGCATTTTCACTTGGGTTGTGGCAAAAATATCTATTCTTGGTTTTACCCTGGCCTCGTATTTGAGCCAGCTTCAACAATAAGTGGCTTCTGCATCATACTAAACTGGTTGATCAAGTTCCAAGCATTATCAAATTAATTGTTTAGGGCTGACGCTTAATCAAGTTCTAAGCATTATCAAAATTAATTGTTGTAGAGATGACGCTTACACTTGATTATATTCTGTTACAGTGAATCTTATAGTGAATTCGATCCCATTTTCTCTCTTCAGTTCAAGTTCCCCGTCTAACTGGTCTACGAGGGAAGTTACCAGCTGAAGCCCAAGGCTGCCAAGATCTTCAATATCAAGGTTTTCAGGAATGCCTGCACCATTGTCTGAAACGGTCAGAACAAAATCGGTACTCTTATTTCTCTCCTTTTTGTGTTCTCCATTTTCTTCTCTATGGAGTTTTATTCGAATTTCCCCTTCTTCGTCTTCAGTAAATGCATGTTTGAAAGAATTGGAAACGAGTTCGTTGATGATTATCCCCAAAGGGACTGCAGTATCCATATTAAGGAAAATGTTTTCTTCCAGATCCATATTTAAGCAGATATTTGAATTTCCAAGCCTGTATGTCTGGAAAAGATTTTCAGCGAGTTCCTCAATGTACGGCGAAAAGTTAAGTGTGTCGAGCCCTTCACTTTTGTGCAGTTCCTCATGGATAAGAGCCATGGATATTACTCTGTCCTGACTTTCCCTGAAAGCGTCCATAACTTCTGAATTCATTATATATTTTTTGTTACCGAACTTTTCCGCCTGAAGGTCAAGAAGGGAGGAAATAACCTGCAGGTTATTTTTGATCCGATGGTGGATTTCCTTTTTACGGGCAATCTCGATAGTTGCCAGAGATTTTTCTGCCTCTTTCCTCTCGGTAATGTCGAGAACAAAGGCTATGCCTTCATTGCTCTCCTTATCGAAGGTAGCTATCCCGACGATGACAGGTACACGCGAGCCATCTTTGCGTGTGTACTCCTTCTCGTAGGGCGTATTCATGTCTGAGGCTTTCAGTTCCGCGGTGGCGTGCTCATCCAGGTGACGGTACTCCGGTGGAGTTATCTTGTCCCATTTAACCCTTCCAGCCTGCAGGTCCTCGCGCGTGTAACCGACTATCTCCAGTAACTTATCGTTGGCGTCGATTATCGAACCGTCCAGATTATAGTAAAACACACCGAGTAGATTCGATTCGTAAAACCGGCGCAGGCGCGCTTCGCTCTCCCTCAGCGCCTCCTCTGCATGTTTCCTCTCTGTAGTGTCTCTGGTAATAGCTGAGATAGCCACAAGCTTTCCATAAGAATCAAAAACCGGAGAAATAGTCAATGAAACATTTATTGTTGCACCATCTTTTTTTAACCGTAACGTTTCGTAGTTCTTGATCTTTTCTCCCTGTTTGATCTCTCCAATAAATTGGCTTATTTCTCCTTTAAGATTATCCGGTTCGAGTATTGATACATTTTTTCCCAGTATTTCTTCAGCTGAATAGCCATAAATCTGCTCTGCACCCTTATTCCAACTGGTAATAATACCTTTAAGAGATTCAGTTATAATAGCATCGTTCGATGATTCTACAACATCCGCCAGTATCCGAATTTTCTCTTCAGCTTCTTTACGTTCAGTAATATCCTGAACTATTCCCTTCAGTCTACCAGGTATATTTTTCTCATTGAAGATAACTCTGGACTGCATATTGACTGTGCGTTCTTCCTCGTTAGCCAGGACAATCCTGAATTCAATGTTGAAAGATTTACCATTCAGAATATTCTTATAGGCATTGTCCATATCTTCTCTATCGGTGGGGTGGACATAACTTAAGAATTCATTGTAAGGTGGGGCTGATTCTTGAGGATTGAGTCCGAAAATACGATACATTTCCTCAGACCAGTATGCTTTATCGGTCTCAATGTCCCACTCCCAATTTCCAATGTGAGCTATTTTTTGAGCTTCGGAGAGCCTTCTCTCTTCTTCCATTAATGATTTATAAGCTTCTTCAAGTTCAGCTGTACGTTCCTTAACTTTTTCCTCCAGATTTTCATGTGCTTTTTTTAGAGCTTCCTCCGCCTTTTTGCGCTCTGTAATGTCTACGAATGCAGAAACAGATCCTCGTGGGTTGCCCTGCTCGTCAAGCAGGGATCTGGCGTTGCCCAGTACATGTCTTATCTCACCGTCAGCAGATACAATATCCAGCTCGCAGTTGTTTACCTCTCTACCTGCAGCGGCCATCTGCGACGGCATATTTTCAGGCGGGATCTCTCTCCCGTCCTTGAATAGCTCAAACATTTCGGGCCTCTCTCCTTCAGGAGCGGATTTGGAAAAGTTTGTACCCACGGGAACCCGCAGCCATTCATAGGAGAGGCGGTTACCGGTTAGCTGACCCGCCTGGGGGTCGTGTGTTATAAACACAGCAACAGGCACGGCATCTAATACTGCTTCCAGTTCATCAGAGTGAGCTTGCTCACGTTTTTCGCTTTCCCGCAGCGCGTCCACCAGTGCATCACGTTCCGCAAGCGACCGGGCCAGCTTGACATTGCTGTAGCTTAGCTTTGAGAACATGCTAGCAAGCTTCATGAAAAAAGCCATACCTGTGTCCAAAGCTTCCCTGCTCAGCCGGGGAACTTTTTCAAGCGCTGCTATATATTCCTCTTCATTGAAACCGTATTTTCTGGCCTGGGATCGAAAGAGTTCGTAGTCTGGAGTTTCGTCTTCAAAAAAGAACTGCCCTGAGAAGATATTGCCGACGTGCTGGCCGCCCACCATGATGGGAGTTGCAATGTCCCACATGTTGTTCTTGCATCTGTACAGCTTAAACTCTCCCGGGGAAACACCCCCGGATAGCTTCGTGTCGCTTTCTACACAGTGCTTGCAGGTTTCGAGGTTAACCCTGTGGAATTCGGTGCAGATATCCTGCCATCCTACACCCGCCAGAACATTGCCTTTGAGATCGATCAGGCTCATGGGAATGTGAGCAAGCGTATAGAAATCATCCATAAGGGATTGGATCGCCTGGGAATCAATGATATCTGCCAGCTCCAGGTTCCCAATTTCCCGAGAGGGGGAGAGAATGCTCTCCAACTTCAGCCTGACGCGCTGTTCACTCTGGCGCAGAGCCTCCTCTGCCCGCTTGCGATCGGTAATGTCAGTGAGCATACCCAGGGAACCTGTAAACTCGCCTCCCTTATTAAAAAGGGCTTTAGCACTTATAAGCGTCCATACGGGAGAGCTATCCTTACATATTAATTTAAGTTCGTAGATCTCATTGATACCCTGCCGTCTATTGTCCATATTCCGGTTGAGGATATCCCTACTTTCTTCATCGACAAAGTCCCATAAAGATCTGCCAATCATTTCTTCCAGACTGTATCCTAAAATCTCCGACATTTTCTTATTTGAATAGGTAATCCTGATCCCAGAGTTAATTATAAATATACCTTCATTGGCGGTTTCCACGATATTGCGGTATTTTTCTTCGCTTTCTTTAAGCCTCTCTTCAACTTTTTTGCGTTCATTGATATCACGGGCAACATAAATACTCCCAATGAGTTTTCCTTCAGAATCATGTAGTGGCGAGGCGCTTACCACGAAATAACCCCCAAGACGGTTCTCGCAAACCTCTGCGGTATGCTCAACTCCGTCATTAAGAAACTGCCGGTGCGGGCAAAAAGAGGGAGG
Source organism: Methanosarcina acetivorans C2A (assembly GCF_000007345.1). Classification (NCBI taxonomy): domain Archaea; kingdom Methanobacteriati; phylum Methanobacteriota; class Methanomicrobia; order Methanosarcinales; family Methanosarcinaceae; genus Methanosarcina; species Methanosarcina acetivorans. Next base: position 1,589,304 of record NC_003552.1, read on the forward strand.
ACTATCTGTCCCGTGGATAACGTGATAGCAGGTTAACTCTGTGCATTCTTCCGGTGTCACCCCCAATTTTGCCTTCATGGCTCTGTTTGCACGAATAACTCTATACTTATCGTCGACTATGGCTATCAGGTCCGGCACAGCATCAAAGGTATATTCCCAATTTTTTGCAGCCTGAATAGCTTCTTTTTCCGCCCTTTTCCTTCCGGAATTTTCTATCCTCTCCCATTTTTCTTCCCTTTTGATCAAAGCAAATTGATGGTTTGAGACCACATCAATAACCTCAGTTGTGCTGCACATATCGAGATAATATGGGCACAGAGCTATCACGTGGCTTTTGCCGATAATAGCATCCACTTTATTTTCATAATCAATAAAGCCACTCCAGCCTTCTTTTTCCAGCCAGCGATTGTCTCCTGCAGCTCTGAGCCCGTCATAGCCTCTTGCCAGAGCCTTATCGATTTTTTCAACCCAACTATTTACGACTCCATCCGGGTCGAAAATACCACCCTTCAGATATCCATGAGTGTAAGGGACGATTTCGATTTGCCCTTTCTCCAGATAAACATCGATATCAGGAATAGCTCTTTTCATTGCTGCTTTTGCCTCTTCTACTTCCAGAGGTTGTGAAATAATCCACACGCAAAGCTCGTTATTTTCCAGCCCTGCTTTGAAATAAGGAACCAGTATGTCTATCAGGTCTTCTTCTGTGTGGTAAAACTGACAGAAATGTGTTCCCCACGGCACATCTCCAACAATATCAATACCGGAATTTCTCAGTTTTTTTCTCATTCCATATTTTCTCCAGGTTTGAGGATATAATGGCAAAAGATGGCAAAACTCATTGCTTCCAGGATGTTCGGTTCTATCTTTTCCACACTTCCTAATTTATATTGGCAGGATCCCACTCTTTACAGGTTACCAGAAGACTTTTACAGCAATATTCAATCGCCTTAAAGAAAGTAAATTCTATAATCTCTTTTCCACCAGACTTTGAGTTTTGGGATCGTCTCTCTAAGTATCGGATTATATTACCAAAGTATTTGCAACTACTTATTATATAAGTATTATATATAATTATAATTATTAAAAATATTAAACTATGTTTCTCGCATATCAGAACTTCCACCAAAAGAATCAGTGATGGAAGGAATGAATCAGTGACTGAAGGAACGGTTGAATTATCTTTCCTGACTCATAAAAACTGTATATATACTGTTGAAACTTGCTCTTGGCAGGTGCGAATTACTCCGAAAAGTGTATCTGTTACTTGGAAATATTGAAGTGAAAAAGGATGGGTAGTGGGGGCGAGTCATTGATCAAATCTGAAAAAACGAGCACATATCCCATGTTTGAAATAAATATGGAGATATTTGGAGGCTTCTGGTTTTCAGTAACTCACCCCTACGACCAAAGGATGATAAATACGAATACTACCTCAAGTCTCTGGAAACTGCAGAGTTTAATCCTAAAATTTACGTCCGAAATTGTTACCATTTGATACTCCGCATGCAGAAAATGGATCAAAAAGAATTAATGAAGCTCATACCATTGTCGAAAGGACAAAATGAAGAAAAGTACTTTGATCTTTTCCTTGAAGCATTGAACAACAAAATTAATGGTAATAAGTATGAAAAGGGTGAGCTTCCAAGTAGCTTGGCAAATGAACTTGAAAAATTTCAGGCTATATCTGCTCAGCTATCCTGGCCTTGACTCCAATTTCTCTTTTTTAAAATGAATAAAGGAGGATTTACTCAACTTTTACTGATTCCATACAGTGCAGCCCCAATTGCTTCCGTGATCTGCGGCTCAGGAGGTACGTAGAGCGAAATACCAAGTTCTTTTTCCAGAAATACCTTGATCCCGCGTTTTTTGCGACACCACCCACGAAAACAACGTTTTGTTTTAATCCTATCTGGCGGACCATAACCGCAACCTTTCTGGCGATATTTTCAATGAGCCTACTGCTATATCTTCTTCTTTAAATCCTCTAGCCCGGAGAGATATAACATCGGACTTGGCAAACACAAACGAAGGAATTTTTTGATATGAAATGGAAAGGAGCGATTACACTTGCAGTTATCTCCTTCGTCAACTTATTCTCATTTTAAAACACTATCAAAATTACTCCCGTAATCCCCAGCATAACAAAGATTCTGAGAGTCTGAGAAATCAGAATAGTTTTCATTCCTATTTTGGGACCGAAGATCCCAACGTAATGCGGGATGTAAATTCTCAGTGTCCCGAGGCTTGTAACGATATTGCCTACCAGGAGGACGATTATGACTTCGATTCCGCTTAAGATTCCCTGCTCCATGAGGTTTGATGCAAGCGTGTAGGCTGCAAGGTGGCTTGCAAAAAGGGCAGCAATTACCGGGAGTCCTTCGACAGGTACAGGCAGATAAGCCGAGACAGGTTCCAGATATGAGCCAAGGGTGTCAAAGACTCCCAGGTCTGTCAGAACAAAAACCAGAATGGTTACCGGGATCATTACCTTGAAAATCCTGATTATGGTTTTCTTCGAAGTCCCGAGGCTTTCTTTAAAAGCCGTCTTTAATGCCGGAGGTTCTTTTTTTTCAAAGTCTTCAAAACGCACTTCTTTTTCTTCAAGCAGGAAATGCCCAACAATAAGGACTATCAGGGTTTTTACAAACCCCACAAAGGTTATCAGGCCCACATAAATGATCCCTGTCGTCCCGAGCAGGGGGACAAGTATCGGGAGCAGGGTCCTCCAGTGCATGACAATTGCAGGAAAAGAGTTCAAAACCGAAGCTATGATCAGTTCATCTTCTTTTATGATTCCTCCATCGTACATGCTTTTAAGTGAAGCATTGGCTGAGGATGTGGATGCAAAAGCCGTAAGGAAACTTACCCCGCATTCTTTTTTGAGGTGGGCGTAGTTTGTAATCGGCTTTACCAGGAAATCAAATTTATAGAACCAGCCGAGGCTTACCAGAAGTTCGGCAAGGACAACTCCAAGGATTATTGAGGGACCTGTTTTTAAAAGGTACTCAGCTGAGTGTATGAGGGAGGCAGGTAACATTCAATGGTATTGAAGTATCAGAGTTTATCAATTTATCTAATAACTCATAACAATTTTTTCAATGACAAAACAGGATAGTTAATTTATCCAGCTTTTCAAAAGCAGGGAATGGTATGTTCTTAAATCTGCTCAACTATGTTCTTAAATATGTCCCAGAGTATATTCCAAGAAACTATATTAAACAATAGTAGCTAATTCCTGATGAATGCTGGGGAAAACAAAGCGCTATCTCGAGGTCATAAAGGTTCTTTTGAAGTACAACCTTATCCCGGAACTCTACCGGGAACTGCGTACAGATTATATTTCAAATACGGATTGTACCTGTGCTTTTGATGTTGAGAACCGGAAGACGGCGGTAAAACTCAGGCAGGCTTTCGAAGAACTCGGACCAACTTTTATTAAGATGGGGCAGACCATGAGCAAGCGGCCTGACCTCGTGCCCCAGCCTTATGTTATAGAGATGGCAAACCTTCAGGACAGGGTTAAACCCCTGCTTTTTGAGGAAATGGCTGAATCTCTTGACCTTGCCTGCATCTGCGAGTATATCTCTCCCGAGGACAGGAACAGGAAAAAAACTGAAGAGGAACTGAAGGCTTCAAAGGAGAGAAGAGCTAAAGCTTTCATTGAAATTTTCGATAGTTTTGATACAAATCCTATAGCCTCCGGTTCGATTGCACAGGTTTACAGGGGCGTCATCGAAGGCAAGCCGGTGGCTGTCAAGATTCTTCGCCCGAACCTCATTGATACTATAAATATCGACCTTTCTATCCTGGACGATTTTAAGCCTGTGATAAAAAAAGTACTCGGGGTAGGAAAGAAATTCGATTTCGATGCTTTTTTACGAGAAATCCGGGAGATGCTTACCCGGGAAGTTGATCTTCGAATCGAAGCAGTCAGTATGAGGCGTTTTGAGGACAATTTTAAGAATGTGAAAAATGTCGCCGTGCCGAAAATCTGTCCCGAATACTGTTCAGTCAATGTCCTTACAATGGAATTCATTCAGGGGACCCAGATCAAGGACATTATCGACATGCCTGTACCCCAGAGCAAAAAATCGGAATATACGCGTACGATTACCAAAAGTTACCTGAAACAGGTCTACATCGACGGTTTTTATCATGCAGACCCTCACGGTGGCAATATGCTGGTCGAGGAGGATGACACCATTGCCTTCATCGATTTCGGGGCTGTCGACAGTATCGATGACGAGCTCAAAAAGAACATGCTTGAATTCTACTATGCTATCAATAACAGGGACGTGGAAGGCGCAACTCAGGGCTTCCTCAGGATAGGGGGCGCAGATCCCAGAGATGTGGATGTCTGCAGACTCAGGAAAGATATGGACGACCTTATTGCAAACCAGAACTACGGGCTTGAAGGTAGGCAGAGTGACAACTACGCTAAACTCGGCCTTAAATATGATATCCGGCTTCCCGGAGAATTTTCAACCCTTCAGAGGGCAATCCTGCTTATCGAAGGGGTCTGTCTTGAACTTGACCCCCGGTACAACATTAAGACCATTGCAATCCCTGTCCTTATGGATGCCTACAAGAAACTCGATTCCTCCAGGGGAACTGCCCTTCATATCGAATTTTCCACCGAGCCCGTGGACGAGAAAGCCGAACTAAGAGCTACAATCAGGGAGCTTGCCGATAAAATGGAAGACATGGGGGACAGGTTCCTCGAAGGAAAGCAAAAAGAAAGCAAGCGCAGTGTTTTCTCAAGAGAGTTTTTCCTTTCTGTCCTTCTCGTTGTCTCGGCTTATATCCTGTTATACGGAGACACCTTTTCCTGGATCGGGCTTCTCGGGTTTGGGGTAACGGTTCTGATAGCCCTCATTACTTCATTGCACAGGGAATGAAAGAAAGTTAACTCTTCAATACAAAAGTTCTAATAAACTGGAATTAAAATAATACTGTACAGAATAATAGTTGCCATATCGGTTCTGCTTTATAAGTATCGACAAAACCGGGTGAGTCAAAATTGGGATCTATAACAGGGAAGGGGGTGTTTTCTCTGGTACAGGAAACCATAAAAATTGAAGGTATGGAATGCGATCATTGTGTAATGAGAGTGGGGAGAGCTATTGCTTCCGTGGAAGGGGTAGTGGAAGTTGATGTGAGTCTGGAAAAAAAGGAAGCAGTTGTGGACTTTGAGGACAACAGGACAGACTCCGGAAAAATAAGGGATGCAATCCGGGAAGCCGGGTACGAGCCCTTATAATCCGGTTTTTATGTTGATCTATATTTTTCTGTTTGGCTTGGTAGTAGTAAAAAACTTCCGGCAAACTTAAGTCCTGAGGTCGGTTACTGAAAATCAGGTTAAAGAGAAGATCTGTTCTCATATCTGGATTAATTTAAGGAATGGGATCCTCTGTCGTATTGAGAATTAAGCGGTAAGTCTTTGCACCTGGAATTATATATAAAAATACGTGAATATTATTCCCAAGGACTATTCGGGGAGTGGTTAAAATAGACGGATTTATGGACAATTACGGTTACGGTATGATGGGATACGGAGGTATGTTTTTCGGGCTCCTTTTCTGGATTCTTTTAATTGTGGTAGCTTATTTGCTAATCAAATGGCTTGTCGAGCAGAACAAAACCCGTGGTGGTGAAGAGAAGTCTGCGCTGGATATTGCGAAGGAAAGGTATGCTAAAGGCGAAATTACCGAAGAAGAATTTGAAGAAATGAAAAAGCGCCTGGTATGAGACGGAAACGTGGGTATCGAATCGATTCCCCAATTTCACAAGCAGCGTTGAAACCTGTTTAACCAAAAATATGTGGGGATATCGGAGATATTTGCCAGGGGAAAACATAAAATATGCCTGATCCCTTGACGTTAAAGGGTTGAGGAGATCGGCAGATGGTTAAACGATTGAAACTTTGGACCCTCCGGAAGTTGCACTTTTCAAATTCCCGGTGCAACTGTTAGCAGGCATAAGAATGTGATCCGTCTATGTGTCAGGATGGAGGATATTGCCGGACCTTAATGGACCTGCACCTGGTAACGGGCTTCAGTCTAATTGTGCTCTTGCTTGCGCATATTTCTATGAATTCATGGTGGACGAAGTTCGGTTCCGATTCTCAAAAGTTTGCGAAAAGAGTAGTATTCGGGGTTAAACAGATTCGGCTTTGAAGATGGATTAAAAAATTTCAGGTATGAATTGTTACGTGCTGAAAGAGAAAAAGTTAGTTCGGTAAAATCTTCTATAGGAACCGGTAGATTTTCTGTTCATGCATCCCATTTGAATATTTACAAAAATACATGAGAATTTGGACGGAGCCAGAAATGAATAGATATGAATCAAATAGTCTAACACTTACTGGTGCCGTATCTTTGGGCACCGGTGTTATGATTGGTGCAGGTATTTTTGCACTACTGGGACAGATCGCCGAACTGGCTGGAATGTTATTTCCAATAATATTTCTTATAGGTGCGGTTGTAACCGCTTTTAGCGCATATTCTTATGTTAAATTTTCCAACACTTATCCTTCAGCCGGAGGAATTGCCATGTACCTGGAAAAAGCATACGGAAAAGGGGTAATGACCGGTTTTGGTGCGTTACTGATGGCTTTTTCCATGGTGATCAATGAAAGTCTTGTTGCGCGTACTTTTGGGACTTATACAATACAACTCTTTAATATGGATGAGGGCAGTTTCCTTGTACCGCTTTTAGGTGTTGGGTTACTGGTCTTTGCTTTTGCAGTTAATATCTCTGGCAACCGTGTGATTGAAAAATTTTCTTTCTTTATGGCTTTAATAAAAATAACCGGTATTGCTATCTTTGGAATTGTTGGCTTATGGCTTGCAGACTTTTCTTTTACTTACACGTCTACGGATGCGATGGCAACTACAACGGAAGAATATTTAGCAGCCGTAGCACTGGCCGTACTTGCTTACAAGGGTTTTACAACAATCACTAACAGTGGCTCGGAGATTGTTGATCCTCATCAAAATGTGAGTAAAGCAATAGTTATTTCCATAGCAATCTGTACAATTATTTATTTTTTAGTATCTCTGGCAGTGGCAGGCAGTCTTACTCTACCTGAAATCATTGAGGCAAAGAATTTCGCACTGGCAGAGGCAGCAAGACCGGTTTTTGGGAATTACGGTTTGTGGTTTACCGTAGCATTAGCGATTATTGCAACAATTTCCGGTATAATTGCCAGTGTCTTTGCAGTGTCCCGCATGCTTGCCATGTTAACGGACATGGATTTAATACCCCACAGGCATTTTGGCATGCCGGGTGATATCCAGAAGCATACCCTTGTTTACACGATTGTCGTCGCTATATTGTTAACAATCTTTTTTGATCTGAGCAGGATTGCCTCTCTTGGAGCAATTTTTTATTTAGTTATGGATATTATGATACACTGGGGGCTTTTACGTAATATGCGTGAAAAAATTAAAATAAGATCTTATATAGTCATTACGGCAATCATTCTTGATGCTGCTGTGCTCAGCGCTCTTCTGTTGACAAAAGCATCTACCGATACTTTATTGGTAGTCATATCCCTGATAATGATGTTACTTATTTTTGCTGGAGAAAAACTGTTTTTACGTTCACACCCGAATCAGGAATGACAACAAGATTTAATATCGAACCTAACTTTAATGTTTTAAAAAGCAGAAAGATATCTTACCATTGCAAGGGTATTCTTAAAATATAGTTTTTTTTCCATTCCTGTACAAAGATATTCGATGGGATTACATCTCAAACAAAAATGTACATGTTCTTTTGATTTAATAAACCGTAGTAATGCTATAGAGCCCCGGCTTGCTTTTGAGGAATCCGGTCCAATTTTTATAAGATCTGGCCAGATGTTATGCAAACATTCCGATCTGCTTACTTCTACCTATATCCAGTAACTGGAATAATTGCAGGATAAGGTTAAACCTCTCGAGTTTGAAAAGATGCGAGAATCCTTTGAAACCGAATGCATTTGCGGAATCACATCCGGGTCAAACAAATTTATTATAGAATATCCCGAACAAGTATGCGAAAATAAAAGAAATGATTGCAGCTTCGATCATTCCAGCAATTATACCGGTTAGAGTTAACGAGAAGAACATATGCCATTGTCTCATCATCTCAACAGCACCAGTGTAAATCCCTAAATTTCCAAGTATCCCGAGCAGACCCATGATAATTGCAGAGACTATTGCTGCAGCCAAGCCAAGTGCTAATGGTTTTAATTGTTGTTCCATTTATTTCCCCCCACTTTTAACTATTATAGTCCTCTGGATTAATGAAACATAAAGTTTCTCAGAGTCAGGTATTTTCAATGGGCTTTTACGTTAGTGTTTTTAATAAGCCGAAGACTATACTGCTAACGATGAAACGGGTTCTGGGATGAACTCATTATGGGTGAGCTCATTATTAATCAACATATGATCCAGATTGACCCCATTTGTGGAATGCCTGTAGACACCGAAAAAGCTCAGTTCAAGGCGGAAATCAGGGGTGGCACATATTATTTTTGCAACGAGGAGCATAAACGCAGCTTTCTGGAGAACCCAAGAATCGCCTATTTCTCCATGGAAGTGGGCCTGAAGAATGAAATGCCCACCTGCATCTACCATCGTTTCTCTTCTCCATGTACCGGACTAAGTATTGTAGATTCTCGATATTAATAACATGTAAAATAAGGCAATTATCTGATTAGAGGAATTAAAAAAATGCTCTAATGCCTTTGAAAAGGATGACTATATACAGGGGATTCCTTGCAGGCATGTGTTTTTATCGCCTAATTTATATTGTCAGTTTATTATAAGTCCAACCAGAAGCATAACATCACGAAAAATGCACAGAAACTATAGAGCAAAAGATACCATCAGACTAGGGAAACAACACCAGTTTCAGGCCCAATAAAAGTATAAATACTGCTACAAAGTTTCTGAATTTTCCCTGGGGTATTTTTTCAACCCATCTTTTCCCAATCATTGCCCCAATCAAAGACGCTGGTATGAAGATCAAAAAGCCCGATAAAATGACAGGATCTAACCAGGCACCGCCTTTGATATACGTTGCTATCCTTGTAGAGTCGATCATAAAAGATATTGCACCTGCGGTTGCGATATAAACGGCTTTCTCCAGGTTGAAAGCGTTCAAAGCTACCGCATTTATCTCTCCTCCGATGCCGAAGATGCCTGCAAAAAATCCGGTAATGGCTCCACCGGACATTGCTACCGACAACCTCCGGCTAAGCTTGAAGGTCTGGTTGAAGGTGATGAAAAGGACATAAGCCAGGAGGAACAACCCTAAAGCTCTTGAAAGGACCTCCTGGGAGATTCTCAAGGATAAAGATGATCCTATGAAGCTTGTGACGATACCGGGAAGGCCGAAGGCGAGGAAAAGCTTCCATCTTATGCCTTTCCGGAATAAGAGTATTTTCCAGATATCGTTAAACCAGTGAATTATGCCCACCAGAAGCAGGGTCTGAGACAGAGGAAATACCATCAGAAGAATGGGCACCATAATTGTGGATATCCCGAATCCGGCCAGAGTCCCGATCACGCTTGCCAGCAGCGTGAGCAGAGCTATGAAAATAGTTTCCTCATACGCAAGCATACTTTTGTTATATTGACTGCGTTAATGCATTATGTTTTCGGGATCAGATCCAGATCTAAAAGAAGTGCCCATTGGGGTTTAGGCTTTTTAAAGGATATAATAAAGTATTATACCAATCATAACAATTATTATTATCATATTTTATTATTATCGCGATATCTTACTGACGTGAACATATTTTGCCGTGCCTATATTTTTGTTAGAAAAGGACGTCCATGAAGGTGTTCTTTGGGGCAGCTCGTGCTATAAGGCACTATTGAATGGGAGTTTGTATGTCGAACAGTTTTGCAGATAAAAAGGGTTCTGAACATACATTCATAGGTAGAAAAAGACATTTTTGGTGCCGGGATATGGAATATTTGAGAAGCTTTGAAAACAGGCAGTACTGGGGGTTCTAAATTCCTGAGGAATCAAAGCGAAGGCAAAAGGCATCGGATAAAAAGACCTCGGACATATACATAGGTCTGGTTTTGCTTCTGGTCATAAGCGGCATTGCTATGATGTATGAAAGCTGGATAGGCCATGCTCTGATAGCTCTCATCAGCCTTTTACTGATTATCTACGCTCTTGCAACCGGAGCTATGCTCAAAGGAAGAATAAAAAGAAAGCCGGGGAATATTTTCAGGTTTCATGGAAGAAGTGGTATTTACTTTGGAGCCTTTATCCTGGGCTCGTTTACCTATGGTTTATTGATGAGATTGCAGCACGGAGAGCCTATATTAGCATCCATTCACGGAAAACTGGGTCTGATTATAGTTCTTATTGTAATTCCGCAGGTAATTCCAAGTCTGGTTTTAAAGAACCGAGCCAGCTACAGAGGATTGCACAAAATAATGGGATACTCCCTGGCTCCAATCCTGGGCATTGATGCCAGCTGGGGCCTGTACAATGGTGTTGCCGCCGGGACAAAAAGTAGTCTGGTCCTCTTTCATTCGATATCAGGTGGCCTGGCTGCCCTTGCTCTGGTCAGGATCTTTCTGGAAATGTTATATGCGACAGATAAGTCACTTGCAAGAGCCAGGATAGCAAGCTATTTTGCGGCACTTCTGGTAACCGCGGGGTGCTGGATCGCCGGAGGCTACAACTATCTAACGGCCTATGGTTCTCAGGTAAAACCTGTGATCCTTGCAGGGCCGAACTCCTGGGTGCATGAGATAGTGATGGAGGCAAAAGAGCACATCTTTGTTTTCCTTCCAGTAATCGTTTTTGCTCTGTCCATTACCCTCCACATCTTCGATAGAGATGCTTTCCTGGGTGATGTGAAATTTAGGCGCGCTCTGACGATGGTTGCCTCCCTGTCACTCTTTATGGTATTACTCATATTCCTGATGGGAGCGATTATATCAAATGCTGAAAAAACGGGAACGGGGGTTTGAAATGAAGGAATCGGCAACATTCATCACATCAGCTTCAATTACCGTATTTTTAATCGGCTGTACCATCATCATCCATGATTTGTCAGCCGGTTTTAGACAATCGCTGGCAGAACTTACGGGTCATCACTGGATATCCGTGAGCATAATAACGATAATATTATTCATGCTCTCTTCCGGGCTTCTGCTGGGCTCGAAGAGTGTGAGAAAGTCCCTGAAGGCTTATGACGTAGGTTTATGGCCGAATGCCCTGACAGCCGTGACCTTGATCCTGATTATTGGAATCCTCGCAGAGATAATCGCTCGCTTTTTAATGGAGTGATATCTGATGTTTTCAATGTTGGGCTGGAATTATGTCTTTCTGGCAAAAAGTGAGGAAAAAGAAGGTCTGGCGGAGTTTGGAGAAGTATATCTCAGCTACACTGCAGGAACTTCAGAATTTATCCCGTGCTCTGGATGATTTGAGAATTCCGACTTTATGGTTAAGCATCGGGTGATAAAATAAAAATAACTTGACGCATCTTTAATCATTGGGGGTTATTATGACGGTAGTTGATCCTGTTTGTAAGATGAAGCTGGACGAGAAAGAGGCGAGGTTCAAGAGTGAGTACAATGGAAAAACGTACTACTTCTGTGCCCTTTCGGATAAAAAGAAGTTTGATGAACATCCAGAGAAGTATATCGAGTCCTGAGGGTGGCAGGTATGAGGAACCTGGACCCGGGCAAGATGGGATGTGAAAGCAAGTTAGCTATCTTCAGGTCAAAGCACGAAGGCAAAACGTACTGTTTTTTCAACTTTTCCTGCAGGAAGTTTGACGAGAATCCCGTGCAGTATTTTAATTCCCGGGGTGGCGTATGAAGATAGTAGTAGCAGACTCTATATTTCTGACGGATGAGTACAGAAAGAGGCTCGAAGCGTTGGGTGAACTCGAAATTTATGACAGTGTTCCTGTCTCGCTTGACGAGTTCATTGATAGGATTAAGGACGCAGATATTGTAGTGGTGGGAAGGTACGGGGTCAGTGCCGAAGCTTTGCGTTCTGCACCCAGGTTGAAGATGATCTCCCTGTGGCAGACAGGCTTTGACAATGTAGATCTGGAGGAGGCCACTGATCACGGAGTGATTGTTTCGAACGTCCCCAGTTATGCCTTCGAGTCGGTGGCAGAGTTTGTCTTTGCTTTAACCCTTAATTTGCTCAGAAGAGTCCATCTGGCAGATATGAACCTGCGAGAGGGGTTGTTCGACTGGAAGTACTATGTGGGCAACCAGCTCATGAGTAAGACCATAGGTGTTCTGGGAACGGGCGAAATAGGCAAGAGGGTGATACAGATCGCGCATGGATTCAATATGAATGTGCTCTCTGTAACGGCTCACCCCAGTCCGGAGAGGGCAAAGGCTCTGGGGGTAAAGTTCGTCGATCTGGACACTCTGCTCTCTGAGAGCGATATAGTCACATTGCATGTGCCTCTTACACCCGAAACAGAGCATATGATAGGTGCCCGGGAGCTGGCAAAGATGAAGCCCACTGCTATATTGATTAACACTGCCAGGGGGAAAGTTGTTGAGGAAGCTGCACTTATGGAAGCTCTTAAGGAAAAAAAGATTGCCGGAGCAGGGCTGGATGTCTTTGAGAGGGAGCCGCTATCCATGGACAGCCCTCTGTTGGAGATGCATAATGTGGTACTGACTCCACACATTGCCTTTCTATCTGAGGAATCTTTGGATGAGTGCACGTACATAAGTATTGAGAACGTGGAGATGTTTGCGAAGGGAAAGCCCCAGAATGTGGTGAATCCCTCGGTGTTAAAAGGTTAAGGAGTCTGCAGATGGCCAAACAGCTCAAGCTCCAGATTCTTAATGTTTCACTTTTTATCCTGCTTCTGTTGCAGCTGTTAATGGGCATAAGGCTGTGGTTCGTCGATTTGTTGGGATGGGAGGATTCCCAGATCTTAATGAGCCTGCACCTGGTAACGGGTTTCAGTCTGGCCGTGCTCGTACTCGCGCATATCCATACGAACTGGTGGTGGGTAAAGTCTCAGTTCGGATTCTCAAAATGAGACAGAAAAACTTAGTTGTGGATTCTTCCGTGATCAAGAATTGAGGTTTTTGGAACAATCTCGATGTAGCATCACTGTTAAGCCAGGATTCCCTGCACATTATTATTCTAGCATTCAGTAAATTTATTCGATAAAATAATCTGGATAAGTATTGGGGTTTAAACAATTACTCAGTAAACTATAAAAGTCGAAGGTATGCCCTCGGGCATTGTGTAATGAGAGTCAAGAAGGCAATTGAAAGTATGCAGGGCGTACAGAAAGTAGATGTGAGCCTTGAGAACAAACAGGCTGTTGTTGAGTTCGACGAAGGAAAGACCAACGTCGAGAATGTCAAAGTTGCGGTAAAGGAAACCGGATACGAACCCCCTTTAAAAACAGGCTTTTGCTTTTTTCAATTCCTACTTTTTTACTCTCTCAGGCTTAATGAGAGGGCCACTTTTCCCTGCCTATCCGGCCTGGGGACGCAAAGAATTATGCAGAAGACCGGACATATATCTGTTCAATCATGCAGTAGTCCATAAAATTATTATGTTAAATCAGTCAATAAAATCAGTGGAGGTCTAAGCAATTACTCAAGAAACCATAAAAGTCGAAGGCATGTCCTGCGGGCACTGTGTAATGAGAGTTAAAAAGGCAATTGAAGGTGTACAGGGCGTACAGAAAGTAGATGTGAGCCTTGAGAACAAACAGGCTGTTGTTGAGTTCGACGAAGGAAAGACCGATGTCGAGAAAATCAAAGCTGCGATAAAGGAATCCGGGTATGAACCCGTCTGATCTTGAATAAGGCGTTTAACCCTCAAAATAATGAGTCTTGAAAGACTCAATTTTTTGGGTTCGAGGAATTCATTATATAGTAAAAGGTACAGACTTTTATAACATGGGTAAAGCGTCTATTTTAAAGCAGCTGATGTTCTGGGGGTGAATTCATCGGGGAAACAACGCTTGTAGTAGATGATATGATTTGCAAGTATTGCAGAGACACGGTTACCAGGCTCATTACCTCTATTAACGGGGTGTCTCGCGTAAGCGTAAACGTCCCTGAAAGGACGGTAAATGTAACCTATGACAGCCGGATAACCGATTCGCATGTCATAAGGATGACCCTGCTTGAAGCAGGTTATAAAAATATCTGGGAAACTGTAAAAGCTTTTTAAACGGACAGGCAGTCCGAAAACTCTGGATAGGCGGCATATCCGATGAAATAACGCTAGGAGTTTTCAGCATGACCCGTGGTCACTGCCAGAAAAGGGTAGCAGAGGCTATTTTTTCATGAAGATGTATTTTTGAGGATAAATAAGAGTTAGAAGGTGTAATTGTTAATTGACCCTCAAAAAGTCAGTCTGAAGATATAACTATGGCTATTGAGAAAACTATTTGAAAGGCTGATGTTTGCGCGATATTGAAGAAAATGCCCGGGATAATACATCGGGATGACTATGTGTTTTTCTGATGTATATCATCCCGATTTTCGACCCATTGTATCAAAGGAATAACTGCCTCACAAAGCTTTTTTCCATCTTCTGTCAAATAGTATTCAACCCGCGGAGGTATCTCGGCAAATGCTTCCCGTTGGATCAAGCCCTCTTTCTGAAGTTCTTTTAGCATATCCGTAAGCGTCTTGGGGCTGATCCCTTCAAGAACACCCATGAGGTCGTGGAATCGTAATCTTTCATGATGTCCGAGGGCACTGATAATGAGGATAGCCCACTTTTTGGATATTGTGGTGATAATTCCTTCGAGAGGGCACAGGCAAATCCCATTACTATTCTTTTTCATAGTTACTTTATCACTATAAACTTGATATTATTAATACTATCAAAATTATTATGATTATTAATAATAAGTGCTATTATTTAAAGTTTTTTTATTATTGTTTGTTCTTTTGAAAAAGCAAATAAGTAAAGTTTTTTGTAGAGGTGACTGAATGAAAGTTCTTATATGTGGTAAAGGGGGCAGTGGCAAGAGTACGATCACTGCCATGCTTGCAAAATCTATGGCTAAAAGAGGGTACAATGTGCTTGTAGTGGACAGTGACGAATCAAATTTCGGGCTTCACAGGCAGCTTGGGGTTGGATTGCCCGAAGATTTCATGAATTATCTGGGGGGAAAGAGAAACCTGGGAGAAAAATTGATGGGGGCATATCAGAGAGGTGATACTTTAAGTCTTTTTGAAAATAAATGGCAAATATCCGACATTCCTGAGGCTTACACTGTAAAAAAAGAGAACATAAAAGTGATGGCTATCGGCAAAATTCACGATTTCGGGGAAGGTTGCGCCTGTCCTATGGGTGCACTTGCAAGAAATTTACTGACTAATATTGAAACTACATCCGAAGACCTGATACTTGTGGATACGGAAGCAGGGATAGAGCATTTCGGAAGAGGGGTTGAAGAGGGGTGCGACATCGTATTAATGGTACTTGATCCGTCTTATGAATCTATTCGGCTCTCCGAAAAAATAAGAGAACTTACGGAAAAAGCCGGGAAACCATTCTATTTTATTCTTAATCGTGCGGATGAAATAGGAATTCAGTTAATGATGGAAGCTTTGGGCAAAACTAATATCCTGGCTTCAATTCCATCGAGCCCGGAAGTTTTTCAGGCGGGATTTGCTGGCGAGGAGCTAAACGTTGAACTTCCGGAAATCGAATCGATTTCAGATTTTTTAGTTTCGGGATCTCATTCCTGAAAGAAAGAATACAATTTCAATAAGTGAATATGATTAACTGATTTCTTAAAAATATAGGACTTACGAAATTGAACTGAAAATTATTGAGGGCTTTAAACCATTAAATGCTTAAATGCAGTGTTTTAAATTGCAGCGTGTACTTATGTGTTTTTCTGCCCTGTGCGTAAGTCCTATTTTAAAACTTTCAATAGCTTTATTTCAACGATTTAAAAGCTATTCTTTCATGGTTTGGGATTGAATTTTCGATTCATTTTATTGGATTAATAATACTGTTTGGAAAAAATATTAATTTTGTTAACTAAAGTTCGATGGAAACTGGTGGTAATATGATATTAGAAAATTTTAAGAGAGAATCGCTGATACCCTTGCCGGTAGTATTTATATCCACTATCAGTGAAGATGGTATTCGAAATATAGCCCCATATTCTTGCGTTATGCCTGTTTTACGACCACTGGATTTAGTTTGTGTTGCTTCAGCGAAAATGAGAGACACATATGCCAATATCAAAAGTACGCAAGAGTTTGTTCTTAATATGCCTGGTGTTGACATGGCGGATAAAGTGATTCCAACAGCCATGCATGTTCCTTTCAATGTTGATGAATTCGAATTGGCCGGTTTAAAGGAAAGACCTTCAAAGAAGGTAAAAGCACCGGGAATTGACGGCTGCTATGCATGGATGGAATGCAAACTGCATAGTATACATGAAGAAGTATACGGTGGCTTCCCTTATCTGCTGATTCTCGGTAAAGTAGTACATCTTGAGGTGGAAGATAATATATATAACAAGGAAGACGGTTCGTGGGATATAGAAAAGGCTAAACCCTTGATGATGACAGGATCGGACCGTGGGATGCATTTCAGTACTGCCAGCGATATAGGCAAATTTGAGACTTTTGGAGCTATGTTTGAAGACGGTAAAGATCCATTATCATGGATGCATAAAGAAAAGGAAGTGCAATAATACAGGTGAGAGGTTGTTGTGTAATTATTGGGAATTAGAGTCTTTTGCACCCCGGTTGAAGCTCCATACCTGTAAATCCCCGCTGAATATACAGAATCTACTTGTATCATTTTCATATAATTTTTATGAATTTAGTAGGTATTGTTTCGAGCGTATTATAGTAGATTGAAACTTTGAATCAATAAACCATAAGGGGTGAAGGAATATCCTGTAAGGATTGCGTTATTAGAGTCAAAAAACAATTTAAGTCTTTGAAGGCGTACGGAAAGCGGGCGTGAACTTTCGGAAAAAATAGATAATTGTTGAGTATGATGAAAAGAAAGCAGAGCTGAAGAAAGTTAGGGCCGCTTTTCGAGAAGCCGGATACGAACTATTGAAATTATCATGTAAATTATATATATCATCTGTTTCAAAGACTAATTGTATTAAAAGGCACAAATTCTAATTATATGGGTGAAGCCCCTGTTTGAAAAAGTTGGTTATAAATTAGCTGGTTATAAATTAGCTGGTTATAAATTAGTTGGTTATAAATAAATATTGGAGCCCGGAGAAGTTATATAACTCCGAGAGTTTCTAAAAAAACAGAATAGGCGGCATATCCGATGGAAGTTACGATAGGAGTTTACGGCATGACCTGTGGTCACTGCCAGAAAAGAGTAGCGGATGCTATTTCTTCTCTTGAGGGCGTGGAGTCTGTAGATGTCAATCTCGAAGCCGAGAGTGCAACTGTTATTTTTGATCCTGGGAAGGTAAGCCCTGACGATATTAAAGGGACTGTCCTGAAGGCCGGGTATTCTACAGAACCCGAAGTAGAAACTGAAGAGGAGACCCGGATAGAAACCCCAGAACCTGCCCGGGGAGAAGCACCTGCAGGGCCGGTTTTAGAATCTTCTGAGGGGGCTTTAGAAGGATCGGAAACGGGTGTGGGAGAGGGAGAGGACGAGAGGACCGAAAAGGGAGCGGAAGAAGAAGTCGAAGGAGCTCCTCAGACGTGCCCCCTGACCGAAGCATGCCCCCTGGTTCCCCTCGCAGAGGAAGCAGAAAAAGAAGAATCCTATCTCGCAGGTCAGAATAAAGGCTTAAAAGAAATCACCCTCGGAGTTTCCGGGATGACCTGCTCGGCCTGTGCCCTGAATATCGAGAAGGTCCTGAAGAAAAAGGAGGGTGTTGCCTCCGTAGCTGTTAATCTGGAACTCGGGAGGGCAAAGGTCAGCTTTGAGCCTTCCCTTATCTCTCCTCAGGAAATTGGAGAGGCAATCGAATCCATAGGATATAAAGTCGAGAAAGATAAAGTAACCCTGAACCTCCAGGGCATGAGCTGCGCCTCATGTGCTGCAAACATTGAGAAGATCCTCAATAAAACCGATGGCGTAATCTCGGTTTCCGTAAACTTCCCGCTTGAAAAAGCCTTTGTGGAATTTGACTCCTCCCGTATCTCTGTCAGGGAAATTATTTCTGCAGTTAAGGGAATCGGGTACGGAGCCTCGGTCCAGGCTGAAACTGTGGAGTATGAAGACAGAGAACAGGTTTCAAGGGAAGCTGAGATCCGCAGGCAGAAAAACAACCTGATAATTGCTCTTTTGCTGGGGATTCCCATCTCTCTGGGAAACATGAGCATGATGCTTCCTTTCCTCTCGTTTGTACCCCCAATCTTTTCCAACCCGATGGTACTGTTTGTACTGTCTACTCTTGTCCTGCTTTTTCCGGGCAGGCAGTTTTTTGTGGGGACTTTCAAGGGTTTCAAGCATGGCGTAACTGATATGAACCTGCTGATTGCTGCCGGGACTGGATCGGCTTATCTTATCAGTGTAGCGTCAACTTTCCTTGACCTGGGGCCGGGATATAACTCTCTTTACTATGACACCGTTGCTTTCCTGATTATTTTCATAGTCTTTGGCAGATACCTTGAAGCAAGAGCAAGGGGTCGGACCTCGGAAGCCATCCGAAAACTGATGGGGTTAAGGGCTAAAACCTCCAGGATACTTGTAGACGGGGAGGAAAAAGAGGTCCCTGTAGAAGAGGTTGTTGTCGGTGACATTGTTGTGGTCCGCCCCGGAGAAAAGATACCAGTTGACGGGGTTATAGTTGAAGGCAGCTCTGCAATAGACGAGTCCATGATTACCGGGGAGAGTATTCCGGTCGAAAAAGGTACAGGGGACACGGTTATTGGTGCTACTCTTAACAAAACAGGGTCTTTCAGGTTCAGGGCTACAAAGGTCGGAGCCGATACAGCCCTTGCCCAGATAATCAGGCTTGTAGAAGCAGCCCAGACCAACAAGGCTCCAATCCAGAGGATCGCAGATGTTTTTGCCGGCAACTTCATCGTAGCCGTCCATATAATTGCCCTTCTGGCTTTCTTCTTCTGGTTTTTCATCGGTTACTGGCGTTACGGGGTAGGAGAGTCCGCAGAGCTCGGAGGGATAAGCCCTTTCCTTTTCTCCCTGCTTATAGCTATCACTGTCCTTGTAATCTCCTGTCCCTGTGCAGTTGGGCTCGCAACCCCTGCAGCCATTATGGTCGGGACCGGCAAAGGTGCAGAAAACGGGATTCTGATCAAAGGCGGGGAAGCCCTTGAGAGGGCCCATAAACTCAACACTATCGTGTTTGACAAAACCGGGACCCTGACCGAAGGCACTCCGAAACTTACGGACGTATTTGCAGTTCCCGGCCGCGAAGAAAACGAAGTACTTTTCATTGCCGCAACGGCTGAAAAAGGATCCGAGCACCCACTGGGAGAGGCCATCGTAAAAGGCGCGGAGGACAGGAAAATCAGCCTTGCCGAGGCAAAAAAATTCCGTTCGATTCCCGGAAAAGGAATCGAAGCCTACATTGAAGACCAGAAGATTCTGCTCGGGACCCGCAAGCTTATGGAAGAAAGCTCGATTCCTTTTGAGGGCCTGGAAACTGAGATGCGCACATTTGAAGAACATGGGAAAACTGCAATGCTTGTAGCTTCAGGGGACGAAGCCATAGGGCTTGTTGCGGTTGCCGATACTCTGAAGGAGAACTCTAAAGATGCAGTCGAGACTCTGAATAAAATGGGCATCGAAGTAGTTATGATAACCGGAGATAACGCAATCACAGCCGGAGCAATTGCAGCTGAGGTCGGGATCCCGAGAGTGCTTGCCGAGGTGCTGCCCGAAGACAAAGCAAACGAAATCAAAAAGCTCCAGATGGAAGGCAAACTTGTCGGTATGGTAGGCGACGGCATTAATGATGCCCCCGCCCTCATTCAGTCCGACGTGGGAATCGCTATGGGGGCAGGTACGGATGTGGCAATGGAATCGGCAAAAATAGTGCTTATAAAAAACGACCCTAAAGATGTGGTCGCAGCGCTTAAACTGAGCCGGCTTACCATTAATAAGATCAAGCAAAATCTGACCTGGGCCTTCGGATACAATACGATAGGTATCCCTATTGCAGCAGGAATCCTGTACCCCATTTTCTATCAGATTTTGATTACACCGGCATTGGCTGCCGCTTTCATGGCATTGAGTTCGGTTTCCGTAACAACCAATTCCCTGCTGATGAAAAGAAGCAGGATTAAATAAGTTCAGGGCAGATATTTTCGAAGCTGAATAATTTAGAGCAGATTTGAAAAAAGAAAAGCCAAAAAACGCATGCATGAAGGATATCTTGCTAACTTTTCTGCATGCGTACTTTCAAAACTCCTCCGATGAACCTGTTAAAGGTTAAGTTTTCGGGAATTCCGAACATGTATTTATTGATGGTGAATTCTATGGTAAAATTCGGATCCAAAGACAAAAGGGCCAGACTCGTGTTAATCTCAAGTATTGCTACCTCGCTGGTGCTGATGAACCTCTTTCTGCTTGGGACTTTGTTAGTCAACATGTACCGGGGGGAAGTATCCTACACTATGGTAGATATCGCTGCGGGTTCTATCTTTGTTCTTGTGATCACCATGATAATCTCCCTGTCCCTCTGGCCCAGGATAATTGACAGGCTTGAAAGCAGAGAAAAAAAGAAGCAGTGACAATTTTTTAAACCTTATTGAAGAATACCTCCTGAGCCGGACGAATACTTTACTTAAGCCTGGAAAGTTACCCACGGATTGAAAGTTACCCATGGATTGAAAGTTACCCATGATTGAAAGTTACCCACGGATTTATATAATAACGAATTTACCTACTGCCATGAGCAAAGGGAGTATCAGAGCAAATATTAAAGAAGGATTAAAAGTAGGAATTGTCTTAAAGCAGGACCAGAAAACCGGGAAAATCACCCAGGGCGTTGTAAAGAGAATTTTGACCAATTCTTCGACCCATCCGCATGGGATAAAAGTTCAATTAGCGGATGGGCAGGTTGGACGGGTTAAGGAAATTTATTAAAAAGTTGTGATTCATTCTTTTCTAAATAGTGGCTACTGATGCCATATTGATAAAAAAGCTATTCTAAGCAGGCGAAAAATGCAAAAAAAGATAATTGCAGAAGCAAACACACCAATTGTAAAATATAATAAATTTTTTATTTTTCTGGGCAGATTTTCAGTGTTGAAATTATCTATTATGAATTCCAGAAGGGACGGGCCAGCAGGATACATCCTTACTTTGAAAGGTTCTTAAAGAATTTAAGATTTTTGTTTTTAATATGACTTTTCGATTCCAGACCAGGTTCTATCTCATCCGGCGTTATTTTCCTGAAGGTTAGCAGCTTGAACAAGAATAGAGCGAACCGAAAGTCAGTGTTCTATCTATTGTCCGAAAACTGAAACAGGAATCTACGAATAGGATATGGAAAATACAAAAAGAAGATCCGGAAAAGTATTATTGAGGTGAGAAGACGTTATGGAGCGATGGATATTTCGCTTGGAGCGATGGATATTTTGCTTCTACTATCGGAAATGTGAGTAAAGAAGCCGCCGAATATTATACACGGAATCAGGGTTGAAGTTGACGCTTATATCCCCTGAGCTAAAGACTCAGGGGTTTTACGCTTCGTCATATAAACCGGTTTTCTACTTTCGATTGCTTCCCAGAATTTATTCTCCAGGTTCTAGTTGAAAAATAGTTTCTTTTTTTATTTTATTAATTTGAATATTTTCTTAAAGCAAAGTTTGAGAACATATTTTGGATCTGCAGGTTTCTCAACTTTAATACTCAGGAAATTTCCGAGTACTTCTCCTCCTGACAGTGCACGTAACTCAAGAATTCGATCAATTCTCATAGGCATAAGATCAAATTAGAATCTGAACCCAAGCAGGTTCCAGTTATTGAGCCACCAGACAAACACCAGCAGAGCCAGGACCACCAGACTGTAATGAATTCTTTCGGGATAGCTCCAGTAGTTATCTTTCCACGCAAGGACTACGAATACGGAAGATCCCAGCGCCAAAATCGCAGCTATCAGGGCAATTGCTAACAGGAGTATCAGGAAGGTAGAGACAGAGTATATAAATTCTACATTTGCAGTTTTATCCCGGAAAAGAAATATTAACCCTATCAGGAACAGAAGGTTAATCACGCTGGCTCCGCCTGCAAACAATCTGGCAGCTCTGACAGGTTTTTTGGGTTCTCGAGGAGAGTGCTTGATAATCAGGCTTATCGGCCAGATGAGCGTCGATAAGAAAAGGAGAATGCAAGTTCCCAGCAGGAAAAGATTAATGCTGAGATCATCGTGCCAGGGCACTTTCTCATAGGCTGCCGTGGGATCCAGTTTTATGAAGAGATAATTTATGTGGCCCTGGCTATCTTTGCCAAAGACCAGGCCGTCCTGGGAAGGCAGACCATCAGCCGGGATGAAAGTAAGCGGTTTTACTTCTATCCATTTTTTTGACCCTCCGGTGAGCTGAGAAATTATGAGGGTGCTGTTCGAGCCCGGAGATATCCGTATCCTCTGGGAGATAGAGGTTAATTTTTCAAAATTAGTGTAGGCACTCCTTGTTGGGCGATAGTTGCCAGCAAAAAGACTTGCATTCTTTCCAAATCCGGGGATGGGTTCCGGGACCGGGGGAGGCGGCGTGGGATAGTAATGATCCATAAAAGCCTGCAGTAACTCAAAGGCTGCCGATTCGCTATCCTCTTCGTTCAAGGAGATAAAAAGGCCAAGTTGACTTTCTGGTATCAGCGCCAGCTGGGTGTGGAACAGGATAGTGTCGCCTTCATGCCCTATAACTCTCGGATTTTCCGGATTTATCTCCAGAAATCCATAAGTTACACCGTTAACCCCTGGAGCGTTCGTAAAGAGGCGGCTATGCATTTGCTGTGCTGTAGCCTCCTGCAGTATACGCTTATCGCCATACCTTCCGTTTTGAAGATGAGCAATCATGAATTTCGCCATATCCTCAGAGGTGGAACTCATAGAACTTGCCGGCCAGACCTGCACGTATTCAAATGGTTTGGCTGTGTAAGCGTTATTCGAATAGACATATCCGTTGGACATATTCGAAGCCAGTCTGGCTGGTAAGGGCTGGTCGAATGTCGTATTGTTCATATCCAGCGGAAGCAGGATATTCTCTTCCACATACCTATCAAAAGGCATTCCAGATACCTGCTCAACAATATATGCAGCCAGGGCAGAGCCGTAGTTCGAATAGGCGGTTAGTTCTCCAGGAGGGCGCACTCGAGCAGGCATTCCCTTTTTCAGGTACTCCTCGAGCGGCATAATGTCAGTTGAGTTGTGCACAAAAAAGCGTCCACTGATAGCTAAATCTTCGAAGCCCGATGTATGGGACATAAGGTTCTTGAGGGTAATAGGCTTGGAATAGGTAGCAGGGACCTGGAAGTCCTTGAGATAAGTGTTAACATCGGCATCGAGGTCCAGCTTTCCCTGTTCAGCAAGCTGCATCACTGCTGTCCATACGAAGAGTTTGCTGACAGAGCCCACACGGAAAAGAGTTTGATTTCCAACGACCGGTTGGCGTTTATCAATGTCGGCATAACCATAGCCTTTGGCAAAAATGATCTGGCCGTCTTTGACCACAGCTACAGTTGCTCCGGGAATATGATTAGCTTTGAGCTGCGCATTTACAGCTCCATCCATGAAAGCTTCCAGCTCTGCTGAATTTGTTGGCCCGCTGGCGTTTGAGGTAACATTCGACTTTATAGGAGAAGCAGATGCTGCACTAAAAGTCAGGAAAATAACTGCCAGACCAAGGGCAAAAATGAACGCTTTTCTTCCTGGCCTGTTTGCTGAGTGTCCTGATGAACGAGTAACCGAACTTATGCTGCGGCTGTGGGAATTCCGATGCTTCGTCATCCTGCACCATCTGGTAATTTATAAGCTCAATTGTTTCTGGAAGTATCAGCTGAAATTTTATTAACTATTATTTCCTTCGATTTCGGCTTTTTCAATTTTAACGAGCCTGAATGAGAGGAAGAAGACAAGATATATGATTGTAGCTGCGATCAGAAAGGCTATCACTCCCAGCTGCGTATAAAGCAGACCTCCTGCAAGAAGGCCGATTATGCTTGCGAGGCTGCTTGCACTCATCGCAAAGCCCTGTACCGAGCCCTGATATTTTTTCCCTGCGAATTTCGAGAGGATTGAAAGGATAGAAGGCCACATAATCCCGTTTCCGAATGCAAAGCAGACCGCTGCCAGATATAAGAGAACGAGGTTCCCGGGGATTATCAGAATGAACTGCAGTCCCAGAATAAAGCTGCCGGCAACAACCAGAATTGACTCAGGGTATCTTTTTGCAAGTTTTGCGAGGACCGGGCCCTGCACAAAAGCCATGAATATGCTGATTAAGGAAAAATAAACCCCCAGTTCGGCAGGGTTCCATTCAAGGGCAACAACCGCAAAGATCGGGAATGCAGTATAATAGATATTAAAGCCCAGAAAGATAAGGAAGTAAACAAGCAGCATAAAGGGGATGTATTCGAGCCTGAAAATCTCACGAAAACTTACTTTGTTTCCTGCCTCAACCTGATAGCACTCTTTTTGTTCCTGTCCGAGGACTTTTCTTATACCCGTGGGTTCCGGGTATTCTTCAAGGGTGCAGGGCCGGGATTCCGGGAGCAGAAAAAGCACGATAAGAGTCCCTACAACTGAGATAAGCAGAGCTACGGATACGGGCAGAATTTCGCCGTAGACCGTCGTTCCAAGAATTCCTGCAAGAGCAGGGCCAAAGACGTAGCCCAGATTTGAGGCAACAGACATCCTGCCATAGTTTTTATTTCTCTCTTCTTCGGATGTAAGGTCCGCAAGATATGCATTGGCAACAGATACGTTTCCTCCTGTAATGCCATCAAGAGCCCTAGCAAAAAAGAGCGCGAGTAGGGGAAGGGTAATCGTAAAAATGCCCAGCAGGTTAGACCTGATTTCTACCAGGGGAGTTATGGGAAAGAACAGGGCGACAAAAAAAATAATCCAGGCAATAAGGGTCCCGATCTGGCTCAGTAACAGGATTTTCTTCCTTCCGTAAAGGTCGGACCACCTGCCCAGGATGGGGGCTCCAATAAGCTGAAAAGCCGGATAGGTGGAGGCAAGTATACCATAGACAAGGGCGTTGCCTCCGTATTTTGTCACAAGAAATACAAGAAAAGTAAGTATGATGCCAAACCCCAGGGTTCCGATAAACGTTATGGTATACAGAGGAAAAAGTGCCTTCCC
This sequence comes from Methanosarcina acetivorans C2A, assembly GCF_000007345.1. Classification (NCBI taxonomy): domain Archaea; kingdom Methanobacteriati; phylum Methanobacteriota; class Methanomicrobia; order Methanosarcinales; family Methanosarcinaceae; genus Methanosarcina; species Methanosarcina acetivorans. The sequence continues at coordinate 1,614,574 of NC_003552.1, forward strand.
ATCTACAGAGGAAGTTTCCGCATCCGACCCCATTACAGAATATTATGCTGGTTCTGTGCTTTATAGTATTTCCCTTCCAGAATTTGGAGTATTTTGATCCGGTTCGCCTTGATTCTGGTTCATTTTTTATCTGTTGCAACAGCACGGCTGCAGTTTAATGGAGAGTTGTTCTGAAATTTTTGAAGCCTTCCGTAAGCCTCCTGCAAGTCTTCTGCATGTATTTCGTCCTTTCCGCGAACTATATCGGGTGTAAATAACCTGTAAGGCTCTTCAGGGTTTTCAACCCTGAAATAGAGATTCAAATACTTGTAAGGAACTTGGGGATCTTAATTATCAAGAAGCCTCATATTACAGATTTAAATGCGTAGAAAATATCAATAAAGGGTCAATGACTGTTTAATTTTTGATAAATCTCCTGTATGTTTGATAAAAGGGCTTATATCTACTCTTTCCGGAATATAAATTTCGCAGATCTTTTATCAAGGAAAATAAAGTATTATCAAGTTTTAAAAGTATCAATCCTTTCCGGTAACAAAACTATTGCAAAAAGTATACTTATATTCTAATTTTACAATATGAAGTACTATCCCAAAATTGTTTTTAAGGCAAAACGAAAGGCTTTGAAAACAATCTCTGGGAATTAAAAGATCTTTAAACAAGAAGGAATAAAGGTCTTTAAAAAATCGAAGGAATAAAGGTCTCAAAAACAGAAGGAACTAATCTCCAAAAAGTATGTACTCCAAAAACATTGAGAGAAACCTGAATGTTAAGGGCACATCGTCCTGAAACGGTGGCATCTGTTGTACCCATATTGATGTCAACGATCCGATCCTTCCGGAAACCCACAACAGAAGCTGCCGAGTTATCCCATTAAATAGTAGTACCTGGACAGGTTGTCACAGGTACGCTGTGGGATAAAATCCTGGATTAACAGTACTGAGGCGGTGTCAAGGTACATGTTAACGGGATTAGCTCTTAACAATAAGCATTTTTCAGGCAACGCCTGTAGGGCGGATTCAGGTGTTGCCTGAAATATCTTTATTCTTTATCGATTCCAAATGAACAATCTACTCCCAAACCCCTTTTTTATTTTTTTCACCCCTTTTTCTTCATATTGTCTTCCTCATTTTGTTTTCTGTCTCGCCTTTCATGATCTCATCTTTTTCTATTCCTGTCTTTCAGAATCCTCAAGGTTGAATTCCATCTTTCTCCTTTTCATGCACAGTTGACATTGGCCTTCTGACCGCAGGAATAACAGGTCAAATTATTTGGAGGGAGTATCTCAAAATATTTTATTGATTTCGAAATCTTCTTTATCCTGTACCTGTATTTGCTTCTCTATGCCAAAATCATACTGGGAAACGGTTCCCGGAAAGAAAATACCTTCAAGCCTTGAGCTTTATCCCATAGTTCAAAGTTATCTGCAGGAAGGCTATAAAATTCTCGACATCGGATGCGGTTTTGGAAAAATTAGCTTTGAACTTGCTTCCCTGGGGTATTCGGTAACAGGAATAGATATAAACTCCGAAGCGATCAGACTTTCGAAAGCTGCAGCAAAAAGTCTGGAACACAATCGAAAGACAGAAGGAAGGGCTGAATTTAAGGTTGGGAATGCTTCTGATCTCCCTTTTCACGATTCAAGTTTCGATTTTGAAATCATGCAGGCTTTTTTGACCTCTGTGCCGGAGCCGCAGGCAAGAGTCAGGATTCTTCAGGAGGCTTTCCGAGTCCTGAAACCCGGGGGTTACCTTTATCTTGTGGAATTTGCCCAGAACTGGCACCTCAAGCTTTACAGAAAGCGCTACATGCAGGATTTTCCGGTTACAAAAGAAGAAGGTTCTTTCCTTGCCCTTAACCCTGAAACAGGAGATGTTGAATTTATTGCACATCATTTTTCCGAAAAAGAGCTTGTGTTCCTGCTGGTAGACGGTGGGTTTGAGATTGACTATTTCAGGGTAGAAGAGCTCAAAACCAGAACAGGTAACAGAATTAACGGGTTTGTAGTTGTAGCTAAAAAGCTTTGAGCCTCAGGCTAATGTATGCATTTTTCCGGGGTACTAAACTTCTCAGTTCTGCTTACATAACCCATTTCACAGAATACTTTGGTATTCTAGCCTATTGATATTCTGCCCGATTATGTGACTTTATCACTCAGATGAAGCCCGATAACTCCTGTAATTACAACGATAAGAGAAATCATTTTGAGAGCTGTGGCAGGTTCCCTGAACCATAAAATCCCTACGATGGTGATAAGGGCAGTTCCGAGACCAGCCCATATTGCATATGCAACGCTCACATCTATTCCTTTAAGGGCAAGTGTGAAGAGAAAGAAACTGATCGCATAGAACACGAAAATCAATACCGAAGGGAGCAGTTTTGTAAAGCCTTCGGATAATTTCATGCAGGTAGTCCCGCATACTTCAAATGCTATTGCCAGTAACAGCAGGTAATAGTAGTTCATCAATGGATTATTTTCTTTTATTCATTATCAGTTCCTTGGTCCATTTCATCGTCCGATGATTTGCCTTTCCCTGCCCTCAATTTTGCCTATTCTCAGATACTCATATATTCTTTGAACATTCAGATATTTTTTTGGATATTCTGATATTCTTCAAACATTCAGGTATTTCTTATCTGGGGTTCCCAGGCATGTTTTTGAAAATATATTGAAATCTTAAAAAATATTCAAGATTTCTGATATAAATAAAGAAATAAAATATAACTAAGGTGAATTAAGAATAGATAAAGGAAATATGGGACAAATTGGAAACATTTGAGGTTCAGTTTCTTTATCCGGAAAAACGATCGGATTCAAGGTGAACGAGGTTTTGAGGGCATGAAAGGATTTTTGTCAGGCTTCTTTTCCCTTGAGATAGATTTATATATTATAATGTCTTGGGTCATATTTGCAGTAAAAATAAAGAATCATATAATCTGTTATTAAAAACTTCATTTTTGTTTTTAATAAAAGAATGTATAGGATCTTATTTTTATAGCAACTAAGAGGTTATCCGCTATAAGCGGAGGTGAAACAAGAGTGAGTTTTAATGACAGAGGGAATTCCTACCGGGGGAGAGACAGCAACCGGGGTGGCAGAGACAGCGGCAGCCGCGGGGGTTTCAGAGGCGGCAGCAGCGGTCCCAGAGAAATGTACCCAGCAGTTTGTTCTGACTGCGGTGTAGAGACCCAGGTTCCGTTCAAACCGGCTGAAGGAAGACCGGTTTACTGCAGGGACTGCCTTCCGAAACACAGGAAGTTCTAAATCCCATAAATTCTAAAATTTTCTATATCAAGCTTTATATCCGGAAACCTGCTGATAATCGGGTTTCCAACTTTACTCATTTATTTTCGGGTCAAGTTTTTAATTCAACCTCTGTCTTAAGGGAGAGAGCTCCCTTTTTTATGAATTCTGCAGATTAAATTTATATATCATAAAAAGGTTGTAGAATTAGTAAAAATAATGAGAAATATAATCTGTTATTGAAAACTCCATTTTTGGTTTAAATAATAAATTATATCCAATCATATTTTTATGAATATGTGTACCGCTGAAAGCGGAGGTGAAACTAAAATGGGTTTTAATGACAGAGGAAACTCCTACAGGGGGAGAGACAGTGGCCGCGGTGGCAGAGATGGTAACCGCGGGGGTTTCAGAGGCGGCAACAGCGGCCCCAGGGAAATGCACAAGGTTATTTGTTCAGATTGCGGTGTTGAAACCGAAGTTCCCTTTAAGCCAACTGAAGGAAGACCGGTTTACTGTAGAGACTGCCTTCCAAACCACAGGAAGTTCTAAATTTGATTTCTTAATACAAGGTGTTGCCCTGTAAGCTCTTACAGCAACACTTTTTCACTTTTCATCTGTGTTTTTTGCCTTATACTGAGGTAAATGGCATCGGATCCTCAATTATCTTGAATTTGTTTATTGAGTGCCGAATTATTGGAATTAATTATTGGAATTGTTACTCAGATGTCAATCAAAGATTATATATCAATTAAAATTTATTAATATTCCAATCTGGATAGTTTTTAAGCCTCTTTTCTTCAGGGGATCACGGATTGGGTCGGCGGTACCCCTATAAAGTGGTTTTTGAGGTTTCAGATTTATGTTAAATTTCAGGCCTTTTATGCTTTCTATAGGTTTTTAACTTCCTATCCATTTATGAACCTTCAAACTAAAATGCTATCGGGGATCGATAATTGTATAGGGGTTCAATCCATCCTTGTGATGTCATAGAAGAAACTAAGGTCGATAATTAAAACCGGCATATTATCTCGGAATTCAAAATCAAAACCTCAGAATAAAAATTGGTCAAAAAATAAGATCAAAAAATAAAATCAAAAGTTCAAAATCAAAAGTTCAAAATCAAAATAAACAAACGAGGAATCAACCTGGCTAATTATAGAAGCAATATGAGAAAGAGAAGAGAAGGATCAGCTGCACCCAGTACTCAGGAAGTAACAAGGGTACGCACTCCACGCAAGGAGAACCATGAAGTACTGGCAACGGTAGGAAGCCTTTTAGGTTCAAAGAGGGTCAATTTACAGTGTATGGACGGTGTTGTCCGAATGGGGAGAATCCCCGGGTCCAAGAACAAGAAGATGTGGATTCGTGAGGGGGATGTCGTAATTGTCACTCCATGGGAAATCCAGGATACAAAGGCCGATGTTATCTGGAAATATACAAGACCTCAGATCGAGTGGCTCGAGCGTAAAGGCTATCTTAAGTAACTGCTTAATTAATTGTACAACTTAACCGACAAAAAATAACTGCCTTGATATTAATTGGTTTTAACCAGCGAAACGGTTAAACCTCTCATTCCTCTTTTCAAAATTCTGTTTTTCAGGGCTATCTCAAGAGTTTCTGCTCTTTTCATGTCCCGCGGATCCTTTCTCAGCTTTTGATTGATTCTGCTCCTATTCTTTTCAATTCTCAAAAATCCTGCTCCTATCTTTTCGTAATTTTTCAATACTTCTGCTTTGTCTTTTCTCAGATTGTGCTATTTACTGGTATGCTGAATGTACTTGCTTGCAGAGTTTGCTATTTTCATATATTATTCCCGGTTTAACATGAATTATTCCCGGTTTAACATGATTACCCTTCTGCTCACTGACAGTTTTTGCTTACAGATCGTGTCACTGCCGACTATGTTTTTTCTATCATTTTGCTTAAAGTCAGACTTAAATTCAGAATAATTCGTTGAAAAAGCATTGAATCCTGGAGAGATTACATGAAAAAATTTGAATACAAATGTGTTCCAATTCTTAAATTGGGTAGAGGCACTGCAGAGGACCTCAACAGATACGGGTCTGAAGGCTGGGAACTGGTCTACGTATGGGTTTTCTGGCACTACCTGAAAAGAGAAATCGGGTATTTTAAAAAGTCAGGTTTCATTATTTTCCGGAAATTGCCTGGTTAAAAAGTCGAATAAATTTAAATATCGATTTTTTAATTGCAGTAAAGAATCCAGACTATTTAGTTTAAATGCAGGCGACTTCAGGTGTAAAATATTTTTATGATTGTTTTTTAATTTTTATGAGTAAAATTTATATAATTTGACTGTATACTAGGAGCATTAAAAATAAAGAGACGTATAATCTGTTATTAAAAACTAATTTCTGTTTTTAATCAAAGAGCTCTATACAATCTTATTTTTAAGCAAATGACTATCCGTTGTAAGCGGAGGTGAAAAGAAAATGGCTTTTAATGACAGAAATTCCTTCCGGGGAAGAGACAACAACCGGGGAGGTTTCGGAGGCCCGAGGGAAATGCACAACGCAATCTGTTCCGACTGTGGCGCTGAAACACAGGTTCCTTTCAAACCTGATCCCGACAGACCGGTCTATTGCAGGGACTGCCTTCCTAACCACAGGAAGCCCAGAGAGAACCGCTACTAAATCCCGAACTCATTTCGGAATTCTTACTTTTATAGAGTGTTTCCGTCCTGCCTGCTTGAGATGGCGGACGGATCGATTCTTTTTCCATTACGAATCTTGTTAAGTTTTCAATCCTTTAAGGTTTATTTTCTTCAGGTTATTTTCTTCAGGTTATTTTCTTCAGGTTATTTTCTTCAGGTTATTTTCTTCAGGTTTACTTTCAAATGTCATCTTAAGTACAGGTTTTCAATCGTTATTTTAAGTATAATGTTTGAGTCGGAGGATTTTTTCTTCTTTTACATGTGCAAATTTTATTTTCTGTGGCTTTACTTTTTATAGAAACATTTATATAATTTGAATGTCTTGTTAGAGCTGAAAATAAAGAGATGTATAATCTGCTATTAAAAACTGGTTTTTGTTTTTAACCAAAGAGCTTTATACAATTTTATTTTTAAACTGATGAATCTCCGCTTTCAGCGGAGACGAAATAAATCTGCAGAGAGTGTTTCCCTAAACACAGGAAATCCTAAAGATAATCTGCGTTGAGTGTTATTTTTGCAGCTCAGTTTGCATAATACTCGATTCATTTTTCACTTTTTGTTTTTCATCCTTTGCTTTCGCTTCATTCTTCTGCGAACTTCCCCTGAATCAAGTACCTAACATTCAGTTAGAATGGTTGTATTCGGTTTGAATACTATTAGGGATTTTCTTTTACAGCATTTCCGAGAGGAAAATGCAAAGGGGCTGAAAGCAAGACCTTCCACGGTGATAAATGCTAGGATGGAAGTTGGTGATGAAACTGGTAAAAAGTGAGAAGGCTGAAACAGGCTCGATAAGCCATCAAAAAAATTATAGAATAAACATAGGAGGAATTAATCTGGCTAATTATAGAAGTATTATTAGAAAAAGACAATCAGGGTCAAATAAGTCTGTAAGCTCGGGAAATAATCAGGAAGTAACAAGAGTCCGAACACCCCGTAAGGACAGAAATGAAGTCTTGGCAACAGTAGCAAGTTTACTTGGCTCAAAAAGAGTTACGCTGCAGTGCATGGACGGGGTTGTCCGCATGGGCAGAATTCCCGGTTCCAAAAACAAGAAAATGTGGGTCCGTGAAGGCGATGTTGTGATCGCAAACCCCTGGGAAATTCAGGATTCAAAAGCCGATGTCATATGGAAGTATACAAAACCTCAGGTAGACTGGCTTGAAAGAAAAGGTTACCTTAATTAAGGTCACCTCAAAAACCTTTTATTCGTTTACTTTATCCTAACCCTTGATTTCGATGAGCTGGAAGAGCCCTGATCAGTCTCGAAGATTCTCGATGACCATAAAAGGGCCGTAAACTCAGGAGTTAGAAACTGTGCTGGACCGTTCCACACGTTATCTTTTCTACCCTTTATCTGTTCTTTGCTTTGCTTTTTTTGCATTTCAATTGTTTTACTTTGTATTTTTTTCTCCATATCTCAGAATTTACACACAAGGTTTCCGAGTTCTATAGAGAAAGTCTCATAGTTTACGGAGTAATCAATGGGACATTCGATGGCCACCAATTTGTTCAGGAAAAAGGCTTTTTCGAGAACTTCTGAAAGGTCGTCTCCTTCTTCGACCTTCAGGCCTGTTGCCCCGAAACTTTCTGCAAAGCGGACAAAGTCAGGGTTTCCGCAGTCAAGGGCAAAGTCTTCAAAATGCAGCTTCTTCTGCTTCCATTTTATGAAGCCGAAAGCATTATCGTTGAGTATGAGGACGACAAGAGGGATCTTATAGCGGATTGCAGTTTCCAGCTCCTGGCAGTTCATCATAAAGCCTCCGTCTCCACAGACTGCGAGTACGCGGCGTTCAGGGTGAAGGAGTTTTGCAACAAGCCCTGCCGAGAACCCTGCTCCCATTGTAGCGAGGGCGTTGTCCAGCAGCACGGTATTGGGAGCATAAGCCTTGTAAAGTCTGGAGAACCAGAGCTTGTATATCCCGTTATCAAGAGAAATAATGTCTTCTCGCCCTAGCACCTTTCTCACGCTTTGTACAATTTCCTGAGGGAGGGGTGGATAGCCTTTCCTGAAAGGAGAATTGATTTTTTCTTCAATGAAGTTTCTTGTGTTTTCGAAAAAAGGAAACTCCCTCTTTTCCGGAATTCTTGCGGCAAGCTGGCGGATGGAGGAAGCAATGTCTCCTATTACCTCTACATCCGGATTAAAATACCTGTCAGGTATGGAGTCCGCAAAGTCTATGTTTATGATCTTCTTGTCCAGATGCCTGTTCCAGAGGTATGGTGGGTATTCAACTATATCGTAGCCCACGGTTATTATCAGGTCTGCCCCGTCAATTCCGCAGTTTACGTAATCTCTTGCATGAATCCCTGTAGCAAAGAGGCTATAGATGCAGTCATCAGGGACAACTCCTTTTCCCATCTGTGTATGCACAAGGTAGATGCCGGTCTTTCTGGAAAAATATTCAAGCTCTTCAGTAACCTCCGTCCGGTTAGCTCCGGAAGAAACGATGATAAGGGGATTTTTAGCTTTATGGATCATTCTCGCTGCCATTTCGACAGCTTCAGGGTCAGGAGATGGAATTTTGATCCTGCTTCGCTTCTGCACTACCGCGTCGGTTTCTTCGCCAGCCACGTCTTCAGGAAGTTCGATGTGTACAGCTCCAGGTTTTTCGGCTTCTGCATGTTTGAAGGCATTTCGGATTACTGTGGGTATCCTGCCGGGATCGGAAATCGATACAGCTTTTTTGCAGAGCGGTTCCATCATCCTGACAACATCTACAAGCTGGAAACGGGCCTGCCAGTTGTCCACCAGCGCTTTTTGTCCGGATATGGAGATTAAAGGAGCTCCTATAAGCTGTGCCTGGGCAACGCCTGTAACAAGGTTCGTTGCACCCGGTCCGAGGGTTGAAAAACAGACCCCGGCTTTTCCTGTCAGTCTTCCGTAAGCTGCAGCCATAAATGCGGCAGCCTGTTCATGCCTTGTTATGATCAGTTTGATATTCGAGTTTCGCAGAGATTCTAGAAGAGCAAGGTTTTCTTCTCCGGGGAGTCCGAAAATATATTCCACACCTTCCTCTTTTAGCTGGGTAACAAAAAGGTCCGAAGCTTTCATAAAAAACCCCAATTTATTAATCTATCCAAAATATTATTCGATCTTTAATATCAACCTTTACCCTGTTATCAATTACGATCCAGCTATTTTCGAACCTGGATCGCCGCTGCTGAACTCCTATCCTTTTTGTTGAATTCACATATTACTGCTGCTAAATGCATATGGGCTTGCTGAACCTATATGACCTGAAAACCGGGTTTTCTGCCTACTTATTCTTATTTGTTAACAACGACGGTTTTTATGTTCACAAATTGCTTAAGGCCGTAATATGAAAGTTCCCTTCCTATTCCGGATTTTTTGACTCCTCCAAAAGGCAGTCTTGGGTCGGATTTGACCATTCCGTTTATGGTCACAAAACCTGCCCTGATTCTTTTTGCCAGCCGTTCGGCTCTTTCCAGGTCTGCAGACCAGATCTCAGCTCCAAACCCGAACTCCGTAGAGTTTGCAATCTCCACTGCCTCATCCTCGTCCTTTGCTATGATTACGGGTGCGATAGGTCCGAAGACCTCAAAATTGCAGGCTTTCATGTCTTCACTGGCAGCGGGGATAAGCGCCGGTCTGAAGAAAAAGCCTTTCGCATGTTCTTCCCCGTACACATGAGGCTCTGCCCCTTTTCTTTTTGCATCCTTCAGGATCTTTTCAAGGATGTTGACACACTCTTTTTTTGCCACAGGCCCGATGTCAGTTTCCTCATCCATGGGGTCTCCGATTTTCAGCTCCTGAATATGCAGTTCGAAGGCCTCGATGAAATCCACGACGACATCTTCAACGACAATGAACCTCTTGGCGGCAATACAGCTCTGCCCGGCATTAAGGAAACGGGATTCTATCGCAAACTGTGAAGCCCGGTCTATATCCGCATCTTCAAGCACAATGAAGGGGTCGGACCCTCCAAGTTCCAGAACAAAAGGCTTGACCAACCTTCCGGCAAGCTCCCCTATTTCAGATCCGGCTACCTGGCTCCCGGTGATCGAAACCCCGTCAACAAGGTCCTCATCTACGATTTCCATGGCAGTTTTAGAGTCGATCAGCAGGGTCTTAAACACATTTTCAGGTAGTCCGGCTTCGGTAAATACTTTTTCAACCTCAAGAGCCGACATAGGCACATTGGACGCATGCTTCAGCAGGCACACATTTCCAGCAGTCAGTGCTGGCACTGCAAACCTGAAAGCCTGCCAGAAAGGAAAATCCCAGGGTGCGATCCCGAGAATAATTCCCAGGGGCTCAAAGGTGACATAGCTCTTTTCGGCTTCTGTTTCCACAACTTCATCCTTCAGAAACTCTGCCGAATTTTCCGCATAATAGTCACAGAGACATGCGCAATTATCAATCTCTCCAAGTGCCTGCCTGATTGGCTTTCCCATTTCTTTTGTGATAATTTCGGCGTACACCCTTTTGCTTTGCCTGAGTACCTCAGCTGCACGTGCAATATACCTGGTTCTTTCCTCAACAGAAAGCGAGCTCCAACCCGAAAAAGTAGCCCTGGACTTTTTGATCTGGTCTTCGCAGTCTCCAAAAGATAATACATCGTAAACCCAGTTTACTTCTTCAGTATAAGGATTAATAGATTTGATTTTCATGACCTCCCCCCGAAAAAGAGTCCTTTAGTAATATTGAGATTCCCGCTATTATAATTTAAGGACAGGTAAACCTCTTAAAAGGAAGAGATGATCAGAATCCTTTAAAGTTCCTGTTTTCGGAATGAACTTTCATGTCATCTTGCCGAGTAAAAAATGAACTAAATAACGAAACTATGTTCAGAAGCTGGCAGTAATAGTTATAAAACCAGAATATTAATTATAGAGCACTCAATAAATGGGGGGAAAATATGAGAAAAGCATTGCTTGTTTTAATGGTTATTTTTGGCGTATTCTTGGCAATAGGATGTACAGGTACCGAACAACCGAATGAAACAGGAACTCCAACTGAAACGATAACTGAAGGTGAAGAGATGGCTGCAACCGAGGAGATGACTGCAACCGAAGAGATGGCTGCAACCGAGGAGATGACTGCAACCGAGGAGATGACTGCAACCGAAGAGATGACTGAAACCGAAGGAATGACTGAAACCGAAGGAATGACTGCAACCGAAGAGATGACTGCAACCGAAGAAATGAATGTAAGTGATGTAGCAGGCGGAGAAGAAGTAGAAATTCTAGCTGGAGAGGAAATGACAGCTGCAGAGGAAGCAGATAACGAAACTGAAAATGTTACAGGAGGAACCGGAGTAATCCAGGTAACCCCTAACAAATAAATGGTGGACGCGGCAGTTCAAAATTCTGCTTTTAATCCTAACAGTTTGCAGTATAAAATAAGGTAATATTTCGATATGGATGAATAAGGGTTTTCGAAAACAAATGAAGTGTAATTACAGCATTTTAGTCTGATAAGCAGAATAAGAAACATCTAAAATCTGTTTCTTGAAAAAGTTTCTATGAATTCCTTTATTCAGTCCATCCAATATTGAATGGTTATGTAGAACGGTTATTTGTAAATATGCCGTTTTAACTATATCACTTTTTATCAATTGAGCTAAGTTTATGCTTTTTCGTTTTGTCAAGTTACCGAACCCACTTCAAACAGCCTTATTTTTAGAGTCTTCTGTTATCAAGATAAGGTCAAATCCGTGTGGAAAAGAGCGCTTTGAACTTACAAAATATCTGTCTTTCAAATTTCTAATTCATACGTGAAATCATAAGAGGAACTATATTCAGAATCTGGTAGGAACCATTATAAAATCAAACTATTATTTACAAACATCTGATCTTTACGTGGGGGAGACGATGAGAAAAGAGCTTATTATTTTGCCAGTCTTATTTAGCGTCTTTATGGCGATAGGGTGCACAAGCAACACGGGCAATGATACTCAAATACCTGCAACTCCAACCGAAACGCCTTCAATTCCAGTTGAAGAACCTGCAATGGTACCGGATTCAAATGCAACGTCTGAAACCGGGGGTGACGGAAAGATTGTTGAAGTGTCGATTAAGGATTTTTCCTTTAACCCGGAATCGGTCACGGTGTCAGCCGGGGATACCGTAAGATGGACGAACATGGACTCAGTTGGCCATACTGTGAGCGGACCTACTTTTGAGTCCGGTATACTGGAAAATGGAGACTCTTTCGAGTTCCTTTTTACAGATCCGGGGGTTTATGATTACAGTTGTTCAATCCATCCTTCTATGAAAGGAACGGTGATAGTAGAAAATAATTGAGGAATTTACAAAGGTAGAAGGTGTATTTAAATTCAAGATCTAAGCAGCTAAAATAAGAAGCTAAAATCTTCATATAAGAAAAGAGTCTTTAAAAAAAAAACGGTTTTTTACTTGTTGGAAAAAATATATCTTTTTTCTCTTTTGATTAACTTTTTTTCTTTATTTATCGAAAAGATTATAGTGCATTTTCAAGCACATTTTCCGATAATTCCGGACTATCAGATCTCCAATCCGATATTTCTAACCTGGAAATCTGCTCTGAAAGAAATTCCTGCCAGAAATTGGCTTTAAAGAATCTGTTAGATCAAAAGTCGAATCAATTTTTTTCCACCTTCTACCCATAGTTCGCGCCAAGGGCTATTTCTCAGGTGTTCTGCCGCATTTTACAATTAATTAATCGGATAGCAACTATTATGGAATAAAGACTATATTATAAAACACCTGTACGCCGTATTTATGGGGGGACAATGAGAAGAGAATATATTATTTTCATAATCCTGCTCGGGATACTCCTGTCTGCAGGCTGTGCAGAAAATGGCGTTGAAGAACCCGAGACTGCTGTAACTCCTGCCGAAAATCCCATAGTTCCGGCTGAAGTGCCTCAGGCTCCGGCTGAAATTGTTGAAAATCCGGAAAATAACACTTCCAATCAAACAGCTGTTGAAAACCTGACAGTTCCGGAAACTGAAATTGTTGAAAATCCGGAAAATAACACTTCCAATCAAACAGCTGCTGAAAACCTGACAGTTCCGGAAGCTGAAATTGTTGAAAATCCGGAAAATAACATTTCCAATCAAACAGTTGCTGAAAACCTGACAGTTCCGGAAACTGAAATTGTTGAAAATCCGGAAAATAACACTTCCAATCAAACAGCTGCTGAAAACCTGACAGTTCCGGAAATTGAAATTGTTGAAAATCCGAAAAATAACACTTCCAATCAAACAGCTGCTGAAAACCTGACAGTTCCGGAAGCTGAACACAAAACAGTTGAAGTGAAAATCGAAGACTTTGCCTTTAACCCCGACTCGGTTACGATTTCTCCCGGGGATACGGTCCGGTGGACAAACCTGGATCTGTTCACTCACACAGTAACAGGCCCTGATTTCTCTTCCGGCACACTAAGGGACGGAGACTCTTACGAGTTCACTTTTACGCGAGAGGGTACCTACAGGTACTACTGTTCAATTCACGCCTCGATGGAAGGGGTTGTGACAGTTGAGGGGGTAAAGCCGTAAAAATTGATCCACTTCTAAAGGTACAGGAATCGTTAAATTCCTTCATGTTATTGGGATAATTTTTGAATATTGTATCCCACTTTTTTTTAGAACATCTACAGAATGTCGGATCAAAGAATCAACATTTATTTTCCTCCCACTTTTTCCCTTATAAAATCATAAATCATCTCTGCAACATTAATCCCGCAGCATTCTCCTACGCCTTCGAAGCCGGGGGAAGAATTAGCTTCGCAGACTTTGAAGTGGGCTTCATCGAAGAAGAAGTAAATTGCTTCTTTCCTGTTGTGATTTAACAACAAAGTAGATATGTTAATACTTGTTTTTATTTTAGTAACACTATATCTTCGAAAATAGAAGCTAACCGAGGTTGTAATATGGACTCAGATGTAATTGACTGGAACGAAGTCTGGAAAGAGACGCTGGAAAAACAGCTGAAATCAAACAGAAATGTAGATTGTGCGACCATATGGTACAGCAAGGAAAACGCCAGACGCTTCTGGAGGATGTTTCAGGATGGGAAGTCAAGGGAAATAACCGAGAAGAGAATAGAAGGCATGAAGCTTTCCCCCGACTCCAGAGTTCTCGATATAGGAGCCGGGCCCGGGACCCTTGCAATTCCGATTTCACAGCGTGTCGCCCACGTAACCGCTGTAGAGCCTTCGGAGGGCATGATAAGTGTTATGCAGGACAACATTAAAGAGTACGGAATCGAAAATATCGACCCTGTACACAAAGACTGGGAGTCCGTTGATGTCGAGTCCGACCTTTCCGCTCCTTATGATGTGGTTTTTGCTTCTTATTCCCTGGGCATGAAAGATATACGGACTTCGGTTCAGAAGATGGTAGACGCTTCTTCGAAATACGTTTACCTGTACTGGTTTGCAGGGGAAACTTCCTGGGATATGCATTCCCGGAAACTCTGGCCTTTTCTTCACGGGAGTGAGTACCAACCAGCTCCTAAATGCGATGTTCTCTATAACGTGCTCTATGACATGGGAATCTACCCGAATGTAAGCGTTTTTCCCTTTGAGCACGTCCACAGGTTTGCAACCCTTGATGAAGCTGTCGAGGATTTTAAGTCATACTACAACGCAAGCTCCGATACCCAGGAAGCCATCCTCAGGGACTATTTTGAAGGTGTGCTTGAAAAAGACAACGGAGCCCTTGTTCAGAGAGGATGGTCTACAAGGGTAAAGATGTGGTGGGAAAAAACAAACTGAATGGTCAGAGCATGCAGCGGACAAAACCGAACAGGTCAAGCCGGGCAGGTTAGGTAGATTAAGCCACTAGTAAAAAACTTCATATCTCATTTTCCTTCCACTTTTTCCCTCACAAAATCATAAATCATCCCCGCAACATTAATCCCGCAGCATTCTTCTATGCCCTTGAAGCCGGGGGAAGAATTAGCTTCGCAGACTTTGAAGTAGTCGCCATCGAAGAGGAGGTCAACTCCTGCTATTTCGAGGCCGAAGATGTGGGCGGTTTCGGTTGCAAGCTGTTCGATCTCGGGAGTCATCTCGAATTTGCGGACTGCTCCGCCTCTGGAATAGTTGGACTTGAAGCTGCCTGCGGGAGCGATTCTTTCCATGCAGGCAACCGCCCGGCCTCCTATAACAAGGACTCTGAGGTCTCTTCCAAGGCTGGATTTGATGAACTCCTGAAGGATTATGTTTGCGTTGGGGTTGGTGACATGGATCAGTTCCATGAGGTCCTGGAAGTTACCGTGGTTTTCCGAGAGGAAGATGCCTTTGCCCATGGAGCCGGAGAGGGCTTTTACTATGAGGGGAAAACCCAGGTATTTCTCAACCAGGTTTATGTTGACAGGGTTTTTGGCAAACATCGTATTGGGAGAGGAAATTCCTCTTTCGGCCAGGATCTGCTGGGAGTAGAGCTTGTCCTTGACGGTGTCAATGCTCTGAGAAGAGTTAAATACACGGACTCCGCGGCGTTCTAGGTGGCGGATTACTGCAAGAGCGAAGTAGGTCGTGCCTGCGCCCATTCTCGGCAGGAGAAAGTTCGGAAGCGGGACAACTTCCCCGTCAAGAAGAATGCTTTTCCTGTCTTCCTTTGTTACGATCAGGTCGAACTGGTCGGGTTTTACAACCCTTAGTTCTATTCCCTTCTCTCCCGCAACCTCGATGAAGCGGTGAATTTCGTACAGGTCGGGCCTTAATTCGGCAGCCGTATTCTTGTAGAGAATCCATCCTTTCATTCTTTCATCCGCTCTACCCTGTGGGGAGTGTTTCTATATTTATAAAAAGATAGTCAGCTATTTGAAAAACGTTTCCGATATATAGAGCTATTCTTTTCGTTTCAGAGTCCTGCTTTTTTCCGTCTTTCCTCTTTTCCGATTTCCGGTTTTTTCGGTTTTGTCAGGCATTCCAGAAAACCAGCAAATGAATCTTAAAAAGCCATATTATAAAATATTAAATGCTCTAATCTATCTAATTTTTTACACACCATAATCTTGCTAATTTTTATAACAATAATATAGCTAATTTCCATATCGTAAGCACTAATTTAGTCTCGGATTACAGGTTAAAAATGAAGGAAAATGTAAAGTCAGGAGGAAAAATCTTTCCGGATTTGCCGAATGTCCTCTTGGATTTACTGAATGTCTCCCCCTATCTCCGCATACCTGGGATCGATTTCTACAGCTTTTCTATACGCGTCCTCAGCTTCTTCTTCACGTCCAAGGAAACTCAGGCAGACGGCTTTTCCAAACCAGGAATCAGCAGCTCCTTGATCGAGTTCAAGTGCCTTTTCATAGGTTTCCAGGGCTTCTTCAAAGTTCTTGAGTTGAGCCAGCACAAAACCGAGGCTTGTGTAGGCTTCCAGGTATTCGGGGTCAAGCTGTGTGGCTTTTCTGTATGCTTCAACGGCTTCTTCAAACCTATGCATCTGGCTCAGGGTAAAGCCTTTATTATACCACACATCGGAGTTTTCAGAGTTGATCGCAATTGCTTTATCAAAAGCGTTGATTGCTTCCTCATATTTTTCCAGGTTTTCCAGGTCTATCCCCATATTATTCCAGGCATCATCATTTTCAGGGTCCAGTTCCACGGCTTTTTCATAAGCTTTCAGAGCCTGCCTGTGACTGCCGAGGCTATCAAGGTCCACTCCTTTGTAATACCAGGCTTCAAGAAAACCGGGGTCTATTTCGATTGCTTTATCGTATGCAATAATTGCTTCATCGTAGCGCCCCATCTGACCGAGAGCAATACCCTTTCCTGCCCAAGCCTCTTTATAATCCGGACTTTCTTCAAGGACCTTCTCATAGGCTTCGACAGCCTCCTCATAGCTTCCTGCCTGGCTGAGGTTCAGGGCTTTTCCATACCATGCATTGGGATAGTCCGGTCTGAGTTCAAGAGCTTTACCATAGGCTTCGACTGCTCTTTCATATTCTCCTACCTGGGAGTAGGAAAAAGCCATGTTATTCCAGAGGTCTGCGTCTTCGGAATTAATCTCAACAGCTTTTTGATAGAGTTTGAGAGCTTCTTCGAACCTTCCAAAGCTTTCGAGAGCTGCAGCCTTATTATTCAAAAGATAGATATTCTTCGGGTCTTTCTCAATCGCCTTATCAAAGGCAATTATTGCTTCATTGAACTTGCCAAGCTTGAGAAGGTCAAGGCCACACTCATTGAGCTCGGCTGCAAGAATTTCGTTGCTGACTTCTTCTTCTGCTGCATTTTCCAATTCGTCCGGTACATACATATCCCCGGAAACAGCCCCCTCTTCTGTTTCGGTTCTTTCTTCTTTTTCCTCTCTTGCGAAAGATTCGTCCTTTTGTTCTCCAGAGTTCATGTCCAAATTTCCTTTATTGTCCTTTACAATTAAGACCCATATTTTTTGAGGTACTCGCGTTCGTTACCTACTTAAGTCTATTGCCCTTTATAACCTATACCTCTGTCCTTTATGGCTTTTATAGCCTCTCCCCACAAAGTAGTCTGAAATGTCCAGAAAAGGAGAATGGAAGAAGTAAAAGATCAGAAAGATCCGGAAAGCATACAGTAGAGAATTAAAAAAGAATTACAGAGAATGATTGATCATGAAATGATTGAACCTGAAAAAACGAATCCAGGAAATTATAGAGATCCGATAAAAAGGATCTGGAAAAAAGAGATCAGGGAAACCATGGAAAGTGCCCGGAAGAATGTGCAGCAAGATTGTCAGAAAACTCTGAAAGCTGTTCTCTTTGATATGGATAATACTCTTTTTGATTTCGTAGCCGTAAAACTCATAGCATGCAGGGAGATCCTTTCCTATCTTGGAGAGAGGGACAGAAACCTTAGGAAGGAACCTGCAGAACTTTTCGCTTATTTCCTTAGGGGAACTTACGGGTTTGAAGACTATGAAAACATAAGGGACTACATGCAGGAAAGAAAACTTTTCACAGAGCAGGCGTATCTGCAGTGCTGTGAGATCTATGATAGAGAAAAACTGGAGAACCTCGAACTTTATCCCGGGGTAAAGGACACCCTTGAGGGGCTGAAAAAACTTGGTCTCAGGCTCGCGATAATAACCGATGCCGATAGATATCATGCCCTTTCAAGGCTTACAAGAGTCGGACTTCTTGATTCCTTCGAGCTCCTGGTGTCTGCGGACATGACCGGTACGAAAAAACCGGACCCTGCTCATTTTCTCTTTGCTCTTGATGCCCTCGGAATTAAACCTGAAGAAAGCCTGGTTGTGGGGGATAGCCTCAAAAGAGACATGGCTCCTGCCCGCAGGCTGGGCCTGAAAACAGCATATGCTTCTTACGGAGACTGGAGACCCTTAGAGGTAACTAAATCGTGTTTTGATTTCAAACTCAACACATTTCCGGATCTGATGGGATGTATCAGCAGCCTGACCAGGACTCATGTGCAAACTGATTCGCAAAACAAAAGTTAAGTCTATTGGCAATTAAACGCCGGCCAGAAATAAATGGTCTAAGGAGTAGACAATAAATGGTCTAAGGAGTAGACAATAAATGGTCTAAGGAGTAGACAATAAATGGTCTAAGGAATAGACAATAAAATGGTCGAAGAAAAAAATATTTAAAAAGGTTAAGGAAAAAGATAATTTCAGCCGCTATACCTCTCGATTCCTGAATGAGTTTTTCCGGCTAACGGCTTTTTCAGGCTTGCATAGATATCTTTTATTTCTCTGGAAAGATCTTCCTATAAGGGCTGCTTAAACCAGGTCTGAATATAAGGGATTTATATCGACTGCCCTTTCGTAAGCTTCCATTGCTTTCTGGTGTTTCTTTACTCTGTCGTATACTATTCCCTTGCCAATCCATGCTTTTGTAAAGCTCGGGTTGATATCAATGGCTTTTTCGAAAGCTTCCAGAGCTTCTTTGTATCTCTCAAGATCTCTCAGGGCGATTCCCTTGTTGTACCAGAACCTTGCGTTCTCGGGATTTGCTTTGATCTTGCCGTCAAAAACCTCCACGGCTTTCTCAAGATATAATTTTGCTTCTTCGTTTTTCCCAAGCCAGCGCAGAGCCACTCCTTTGTTGTAAAGGGCTTTTCCGTTAGTTGGGTTTAACTCGAGTGCCCTGTTGAAAGCATCAAGAGCTTCCTGATAGCTCTTTATTTTGCAAAGCCCCATTCCTTTCTTGCACCATTCGCTTGCACTCATGGAGCTGATGTCGTAGTTCTTTGAATAGAGCTGAATAGCTTTCTCAAGGTCGTCCATCGCATCTTCATATGCTCGCATCTCCCTTAGAGCCATTCCCCGCCTGTACCATACTTCAGGATCTTCAGGGGCCAGGGATACAGCCCGGTAAAATGCATCCAAAGCTTCTTCATACTTCATGATTCCAAGGAGAAGCTCAGCTTTGAAGCACCAGGTTTTAGCATCAGTGGGGTTGATCTCAAGTGCCTTTTCAAAAGCATCAAGAGCTTCATCGTACCTCATGAGGCTTTTGAGGACAAGCCCTTTGTTAAACAGGATTTTTGGATTGTCAGGGCTTATTTCCAGAGCTTTGTTGTATGCATCCAGAGCTTCTTTATACCTTTTTAGTTCTTGGAGTGCAACGCCTTTACTATACCATTCATTCGAAGTCATAATTTACCACACCTTTTTTTTGAGCTGCGTTTTTCCACCAGTTTACCACATCTACCTTGAACAACAATATTATATGCCTTTAGAGCATTAAGCCGGTTTTGTACTTTCGTTCCTTATCAAAAATAAGGACGGATAAACAGTTACGCATAATAATTTACGTTTTATTCTTTTTTAAACATTTTGAAATATTCATATACATTATTATTTTAAAAATAGAGTTTTTAAAATCGAATCCGGGGCAAAGTCGATTTTTAGCAAATGGTTGAAATATTATCTGACGAGTCAATCGATTTTTATATTAATTGGTTAAAATATAAATTATCTATACTTTTTATGCTCAACTTATCTTTCTATGGGTCATTTTCTGCTTCCACCAAGGAGTTCTGCCCGAAAAGTAAATAAGTAAAATCCAGGCAGATATCTTCCGGATAAGAAGAAGCTGATTCTGGCTTGCTGCATGTCTGGAGATCTGGAGACTCCAATCTCTGAGTCGCGGCATATTTCTGAGGGAACTTTCAATAAAGTTATGTAGTTTTCTATGGAAAATCTGATTTTTGCAGATAAATTTGGTTTTGCCAGGAAATGTAATTTTAAAGAAGCTATATTTTTAATGAAACTATTCATTTTTAAAAAGCTATATTACAGATTGTAATGGAAAATCTTCGTTAAAATAATTAGAAGCTAACGTAAGTATATCTCAAAAACTTTAAAATTTAATTTTTTTAGTATTTTTCATAAAAAATTTTTACTATAAGTAATTAACATGATTAGTGGACATATTTTTTGGAGATTGCTAAAGAGGACATCTCAAGAAGTATATGAATAAATATCTTAAGATATCCTCCGACAATCTGAAAAATTTTAAATCCAGGGGTAGCCTGTCAGACTTTGCAGAACTTGAAAAGAGAAAAAAAGAAATTCCACCTTTCAAGTGTCTGATTCCCTTATGGAGTACTCTTGCTTATTTGAAAGAAAACTTATTCCATTTTCAAATCCGACTACGTCTCAGGATCATTCCCACTCTTGCCTTCAATTCCAGAGGATTGAAAGGCATAGTAATGTAGTCGTCAGCTCCTGAGTCAAAGGCTTTAATACCATCTTCCGTTTTATTCCTCTCACTCAGCATCATAATAGGGATCCACCAGTACCTTGGGCTGTCTTTAAGCTGTCTGCAGATTTCAAAACCATCTGTTTCCAGATAAACCGTATCAAGTAGTACAAGGTCTGGTTTTTCCTCATTTACTGTTTCAATAGCTGAAAAGTTGTCCGAAGCACTGACAACATTATAGTTTTCGGCTTCAAGAACCTTCTGAAGGTTATTGTGAACATTGTTCCCGTTCCCCATAATCAGGATTTTTTCTCTGATATCATGAAGGTTTGAAATCCGTAGTTTTACTAGCTCTTCCGAAATAGAAAGAGTGCGTGCAATCTCACTTTCACTGATCTCAGGCTGTTCTTCAATAAGCTTTAAAATTTCACGGTCAAGATTGATGTTATGCATTTCCCTCCACCTCATACAGTATATATTTTCTTAGGTATTAAACATTTCTCAAAAATTAAAATGAAAAACATCACTAAAAATATACACAGTAAAGCGGGAGAGAGCGGAGTTATCCAAATATTTAGAAGATTTCATATGAATCGCCTGACTACCCAATTCGGAGATAAGTTTATAACCGTAAATAACAAGTTAATATTGGAAATCAGAATCACTTACGGAGAACAGCCACCTCTGAGATGATAGAAATGGATCCGCTTGAAAAAATCTTTGGAAAAACTGCACAAATGACCGTGCTTAAAAACCTGATCGGGCACCAGAACGAGTCAACCTACCTATCGGGGATAGCTGAAGAAACCGGTTTGTCTCACTCCAGTGTATCAAGGGTTATTACCCCGCTAATAGAGTCGGGAATTGTCATTGAAAAACCTCTTGGAAAGCAAATCCGGACCTTCCAGCTGAATATGGAAAGCGACGCGACAAGATTGATTATAGATTTTTACAATAAAATTAATCAAATGCTGGAATAAATTTTAAAGCGAATTCCTGAATGCGTGAGTCCGAATCGAGCAAAGGTCAGGGATAGAGGGCAATCTTATCCTTTTTCAATTTTGCCTGAATAGTGCCGACTGTGCGATTTTGACATGAACTTTAACTATAATTAGAAGATTTGATCATAATTAGAATTAGAAGATTTGATGGGACCATCCTATTTTAAGAATTGGCAGGAACCATTGAGAAGAAGTATTAACCGGAATAACCGCAATTTGAGGTCGTTCCGGTCAGAGAAGCAAATTTCCGGATTTTGCATTCAACCTGCTTCCTAAATGTTTTTTCCTGAACAGGTTCTGTTTTGAGCTCTTCAGATGCGTTCTTTATTTCAGGCTTTCAATATATTCGTTCGCAGCCGTGGCTGCTATTGCTCCGTCTCTCACTGCTGCTACAAGTTGCCAGATCGGGGTGTCGCGGCAGTCACCTGCGGCATAAATCCCCTTTTCCGAGGTTTCCATCCAGCGGTTGGTTATGATGAAGCCTTCATTATTCTTTTCCACATTAACGAATTCGGTATTCGGCTGGATGCCCACGTAGATGAAAACCCCATTGGTCGAAAGTTCTCTTGATTCTTTGCTGTTGAGATCTTGCAGGATAACCTTCTCGACCTTCTTGACCCCCTCCCGGCTCCCTGCTATTTCCTGGACAAGAGTATTGAGGATGAACTCGATGTTCGGAGTTGCAAGCGCCCGGTCCTGAAGGACTTTTGCGGCTTTCAAACGGTCCCGCCTGTGGATAAGATATACGTTCTGGGCAACCTTTGAAAGAAGAAGAGCATCCGTGACAGCGGAGTTGCCGCCTCCTACCACAACTACAGTTTTGTTTTTGAAAAAAGGCCCATCGCAGATTGCGCAGTAGGAGACCCCCTTGCTGATAAATTCCTTCTCTCCGGGCACGCCCAGGTGCTTTGGATTTGCGCCTGTGGCAATAATTAAGGTTTTTGCTTCAAGGTCTCCACTATCTGTCGAGACTATTTTTTTTGCCCCTTCGGTACGGACCGAGAGAACTTCCGTAATTTTAGTCTTAACCCCGACTTCCTGAGCGTGGGTTCTATATTTTTCCATCAATTCAAGTCCGGAAATTGACGGAAAGCCAGGATAGTTTTCTACAATATCTGACATGGAGATCTGACCGCTGATCTCACTTTTCTCCAGAACGAGGGTGTCAAGCCCGAAACGTACGGCGTAAATTCCCGCTGCAAGCCCTGCAGGCCCCCCTCCTATGATTATCAGGTCGTACATATTTCCTCCCGAAAACAAAAATGAGTTCAAAAAATAAAGTTTTAACTTACCTTCGGGTAATGCGGGCTATAGCATCGGCTTTTTTAGGAAGACCCGTAAATGCAGGCTCTCCATCGATCAGAGTTGTAGGGACGCCGACTATGCCGTGCTTCTCGATAAGAGCCTGGCCTTCGGGGTTTTCGACGTCAATTTCCTCGTACTCAAAATCGTATTCCGTTTTAAGGTCTTTCCAGAACCTGCGTGTTGCCGGACATGCCGTGCACCAGGTAGCGTGAATTAGCGTAACCTTTGCCATAAAAAAATACCTCCAAAAAATATGAATGTAAACTTCATCCCTATTATTAATTTATAGATATAAATACGTTGAGCGTCTCCGCAAATCATAAAATAAATCCATAGATTCTTTGAATAAGCCTGTGGCGCCAAAAGCTTTAAACCAATAAACTCCTAAAGCGGGGTATGCTCACATTTATAGGGCTGGGCCTTTTTGACGAATACGATATTTCCTTAAAAGGACTTGAGGCTGTCCGGGAAGCTGACCTTGTATACGCGGAATTTTATACTTCCTGCCTCATGGGAACAAACCCTGAAAAAATGGAAAAGCTCTATGGAAAGAAAGTCCATCTACTCTCAAGGGAAGACGTAGAACAACAGCCCGACTGGCTGGATAAAGCAAAAGACAAAAATGTCGCCTTCCTCACAGGCGGGGACACAATGGTCTCCACAACCCATGTTGACCTGCGCCTCAGGGCAGAAAAGCTCGGCATAGAAACCCACCTGATTCATGGGGCTTCCATCGCTTCGGCTGTCTCGGGGCTTACCGGGCTTCAGAACTACCGCTTCGGAAAATCCGCAAGTATCCCATATCCTTATGAAAGCCGTAGAGGAGCCATAATTATTTCGGAAACTCCTTATGACACCATAAAACAGAACTCCGAACTTGGCCTCCACACCATGATCTTTCTGGACATCGATAAAGATAAAGGGTATATGACCGCCAACCATGCGCTTGAACTCCTGCTCGAGGTTGAGAAGCGAAGAGGAGAAGGGATAATGGAGAGGGCTGTTGCTGTAGGAATCGCAAGAGCCGGCTCGGAAAAACCCGTGGTGAAAGCTGACTACGCAGAAAGCCTGAAGGACTTCGATTTTGGAAATCCTCTTCATATCCTCGTGGTTCCCGGAAAACTGCATTTCCTAGAAGCTGAAGCTCTTGTGAAACTTGCAGCCGGGCCTGGGAAAATCATGGAAGAGACGGAGTAAGGTCAAATAATTTTCCGATAAATAAACAGGATAAAATCAAAAATCGATGGAGTAACCATTGCTGAATGATTTCTCAGGTGGTCAAGATGCCTGCCGATTTGAATGAAAAGGTCAACCGATACGAGGATATGTTGAAAAGGGCTCTTCAGAAAGCAAAGTATGCTCCGATCCCTAACTCCCATATGCGTGCAGTAGCAGAGGACTACTACACAATGGCAGAAGCCTACTATAAGGACGGAATCTACTTTCTTGAGAATGGGGACCCTGTGAATGCCCTGACTTCTTTCAGTTATGGGCACGCCTGGCTTGATGCCGGAGCAAAACTCGGGGTTTTTGCTGTGGACGATGAGACTCTTTTTACGATATGAGCCTTTTAAGGGACAGGAGCTCTGAAAGAACCAGGACTCTGAAGGAACCAGAACTTGAAAGAAACAGCTGGAATTGAAAAATCAAAGAAAATAGGAAATATAGGAATACTTACATAGCTTCAGGAATAGAAAGTAAACATCCTGAAAACGAAAACTGAAGGGTTAAAACGTTACTAATAAAATATAAAAGCTAAACATAAAGCTGAAAAATGCAAATATAAAGCTGAAAAATGCAAATATAAAGCTGAAAAACAGAAACCAGAATCATGAAAACTGAAAAATAGATACCAAAATCAAAAGCTTAAAAATAATCGCTAAAACTAAGACTAAAAAATAGACGCCAAAATTAGGGGCTAAAAGTTAGGAACACTTAAAGTAGAAAGTTAAGACTTATAACTGAAAGTTGGAAATTTAATAGCTTAAACTGATAAACCATATAATAAGTAAAGTTTATAAATACAAACGCTTATTCGAAGCCTGAATAATTGATGTCCTGAATAATTGATGTACTTTGCTCTATTCTTTAGATTTTGTAAGACTTTTCCCTGCTCCGGGAATATTCCTTATTATGTATATTGAATAACTGCGGTGGATAAATTATGAAGAACTTTCATGTGGTACTTGAAGCAGCTTGGTTGGTTAGAGATGTAAAAACGGCTGATGATGCAATAGGGGTTGCGATTTCTGAGGCTGGAAAGCGCCTGAACCCCAAACTGGATTTTGTAGAGGTTGATGTGGGATCTACGTCCTGCCCGGCATGCGGTGAACCTTTTAGCAGTGTTTTCATAGCGGCAAATACCGCGCTTGTAGGGCTTATTTTTGAAATGAAGGTTTTTGACGCCGAATCTGCGGAACATGCGGAAAGGATCGCAAAATCCGTCATAGGCAAGTCTCTCCGCGATATCCCGTTGACAGTTGTCGAGGTTACGGAATTCGAAAGGTCAGGCGAGAAAGGCGACCAGCAGCAGAAAGGAAAGGCGAAAAAATAAAGTCTTTTCCTTCCTGTTAATATGTCGGGGCAGAGGAAGGCGTGCCTGTACGTTTTCTAATAAGATAGCTCTTCTGTAGCCAGGATCTCAGTACCTATGGCTAAAAAATGAAGCACCTGTCACGGCAGAAATGGATAAATCAGTAATTTTATCTTTTCCTGAGTTTTCATTTTACTTAACTTTTAACAATATATTCTATCCCCAAAACTCCGGGACCCTCCAGACCCGTAAAAAAGAGGAAACTGCATGGACAGAATTATTTCCGTAGTGGGGCATACTGCCCTTGATTACATCATCGATGTTGAAAATATAGCAGGAAAAAACGAGTCTTCCCCTGTAATTGACTATGAAGAATATCCTGGCGGAGGGGCTGCAAATATTGCAGTTGCCATTGCAAAGCTAGGAGGAAAAAGCCAGCTGATGTCTCCTGTCGGAATGGATTTTTCGAGTTCGGGATATGAGCAACTTCTTAAGGACGCACACGTTGACCTCTCCCGCCTTTACAGCATTGAAGCCCTGAAACTTTCCAAGGCTTTCATTTTCACGGACAGGGAAGACAACCAGACCACCTATTTTTACTGGGGAGCGTCCTCAAAGTTCAAAGAGCTTGAGCCTGAACCCGTAGATTTTGCACACCTGGCAACAGCAGACTGCATCTACAATGCAAAGATCGCGCAAATTGCCGGTTTTGTCTCGTTTGATCCGGGACAGGATCTGGTGACTTACTCACAAGAAAAACTCGAGACAATCCTTGCCCACACGGATATCCTCTTTGCAAACCGGCACGAAATTAAGCGGGTTTCGGAGATGACCGGGAAAAGCTTCTCCGAACTCAGGGCTATGATTGAGGTCATTGTTATAACATATGATGCAGAAGGCAGCAGAATTTACACCGGCAATGAAGAATGGAAAATTCCTGTAGTTTCTGTAAAGGCCGTAGACCCTACCGGAGCAGGAGATGCTTACAGGGCAGGTTTTCTGCTCGCCTACACCCGGGAGTATTCCCTTCCCACATGCGGAAAAATAGGATCAACTGTAGCGTCCTTTGCGGTACAGTCCCGGGGCTGCCAGACCAGCCTTCCAACCTGGGAAGAGATGAAATCCCGCTATGAAGCCAGCTTCGGAAAACTGGAAGTAGAGAGCTGAGGTTATAAAAGCTCGTAGAAGCAGGCTGAAATGAGAAAAGCATATGAAATATTATATAATGACTTAAGAACTATACTCCGCGAATTACAACCTGGAAGTACAAAAAATAGAATTACGGAAGAGGATGCAGATGAAACTCGCAGCACTGATTTCTGGCGGCAAGGACTCGGTCTTTGCCATCCACAAAGCCCTTGAAGAAGGGCACGAGGTCACCCACCTCATCAATATTATTCCTGCAAGGGACGACTCCTACATGTACCACTCAATCAACCTCCATATGGTCGAACTGATCTCTGCCGCCAGTGAAATCCCGCTGATCCAGCAGGAGTCCAGCGGAATCAAGGAACTCGAGCTGGACGACCTTACTCTTGCTCTAAAGAGGGTAAATGTGGATGGGGTGTCTGTAGGCGCTATTGAATCACAGTACCAGGCGAGCCGGGTGCAGAAGATCTGCGATTCCCTCGGGCTTAAAGTCTATGCCCCTCTCTGGCACAGGGATCCTGAAGAACTCCTGAACGAGATGGCAAAAGTTCTCGATATAAGGATTGTCCGGGTTGCAGCCGAGGGCCTTGACAGCTCCTGGCTTGGTCGCCCTATTAATGTGAATTCAATTGAAAACCTCAAAGCCCTGAACCGAAGGTACATGGTCCACATGGCAGGAGAAGGAGGCGAATACGAAACAGTAGTTCTTGATGCTCCTTTTTTCAAAAAGCGCATAGAAATTGTGAAAAGTGAGATCGAGTGGGAAGGCGATACAGGCACTTTAAAGATCCTGGATGCAAGACTGGTCGATAAAACCTGATTTTTCACAAGAAACTGTTTTCTCATAAAGGCAGATGCCCGGAGCAGTCTCATTCCTGCATTCGGGCTTCCCTGTTCTTGTTAACTTCTGCAGTTAGGGGTTCTGCGAATATCTGGAAACCATCCGGTAAACTTATTTTCGTCTTATTGAATAGCAGTTGTGAGCTATATCCAATACAGAAGACTGTTTTTTTATTTTTTATGCATTTTTTCTATTTAGCCGACTGGCGTTAATCACAACTCCACAATATGACATTACTTTTATATATGTGGAGGTATATTATTCAACTGGCATCTGAGGAACTGTGTTCTACAGGAAGATCCCTTCTCCAGATATTTCCCGGATCAGATTTCCCAAACTAGGTGCCTGTTCATGCCACATTCTTTTATTTTTTTTCTTTTTTTATATTTTTCTATATCTCTTTTTTCAATGATCTTTGATTAGCTGCTTTATCTATTCCGGAATCCAGGTGATAATTTTCCTTTTTTCTCTACCTGCGCTGCAAGGGGCTGGGCCCTGCCGGCCTGTCAGATAAAAAATAACCAGCAAAACGCTGTTGCAATTCAGAGGGAAAGTATACCGAAGAAATGTCCTCTGGTTCAGAAGGAGAAAACTGCTCTTAACTCCGACAACCGCTTTTCAAATCACAGGTAAAGACAAGAGCCTCCACCAGCCTGTCTGGCATCCCTTTTCAGAAGAAAAAAGCAAAAAACAGATTTGAAAGAAAAATAATACCAAAATTTTCATCGCTTTGACCTGTTGTGCTCTTTTCCGGACTCAAAAATGTTTTCAGAAGCCTTTGTTTTACCACTTTCCCATTTTACTTCTTTTTTTGTACTTTTTTCTTCTTATTTGCGGAAGAACCGCTCTCCTGCGTTGAGCGGGACAAGAACGACACAGTACAGCGAATAACATTGTATGGGGAAGAAAATCTGAATTTCTTCCTCTTTAGCGAAACTAACTGTAAAAACCCATCAAGTAGTCCGCTTGAGCGAGCGAAGCGAGTGAAACGGACCGCGTACTCCCGAGGCGCAATTCGGGTGGCGCAACTCTACCGTGAAAAATATCGGTACTGCAAAAATGTCCTGAAATTCAGCAGTATACCTGTGTTTTTATATATTATTGTTTATATTTGTTAAATAGGGCATCTGAGAAGAAAAAAATCTTTTCTCGCTGTAAACCTCAGCCGACTCTTTTACCCCCTATATCCCCACATTCCCATTACTCAGATGCCCTATCCCCCCAACACAAATTACTGATATCCATACCTCTTTTTCATTCTGTTTTTCTATTTCCCTTTTAATCCATTTCAGAGTTTCATGTTTGTTTTCACTTATTAAGATCTGCTCATAAGAGCTTATAAGACCTGTTCAAAAAGAGTTGTTTAAAAGATCCTCTATATGCAGGTGGGATCAACTCCAAAAGGTGGAAAACCAGAGTATGAATCAATATGGAAAATGCGAAAAAATAAGTTTCAGGAATCGGATTCCTGCAGTACCAGCTTAAAATTCGAATTCTCTCTCATTAAGGGTTTTCGATTAAATCCAGAATTCTCAGGGCAAGATATGCGCCGTTTGCTCCATTGTCGATCCCCACGCTTCCAACAGGTACTCCCGGGGGCATCTGGGCTATGGAGAGAAGGGCATCAAGCCCGCCGAGTTTTGCGCTTACGGGTACACCTATTACAGGTTTTTTTGTTCTGGAAGCAACAACCCCCGGGAGAGCTGCCGATAGACCGGCTATAGTGATAAAGACTTTTGCATCCGAGCCTGAAATATAGCTATCAAGTTCTTCGGGGTTTCTGTGGGCAGAGATAACCATTACTTCGTAAGTATATTTGCTCTTTTCAAGTACAGCTACCGCGCGGTTGGCGATTGATCTGTCGGACTCAGAGCCCATAATCAGTGAGATGTCGACCATTTTTTGCTCCTTTGAGGCAAGTCAGGGCAGGCTTCCCTTTCCACTTAATTCGTTCTGGCGTTCGATACTCATCCGGATCAGAATTTCAAATATTTCCTTTATCGATCCTACATCAAGGTTGAGTTCGGTCGCAGTGTTTAATGCCCTGTTAATTACAACCTCGTTTTGCTTACGGTCATTTATGGAAGTCCCATTTATTCTTTTTGATTCAAGAACTCTCTCGGCAAGGTTGACTCTTTTATCAATGAGGGAAAGGATTTCCCTGTCAATCTCCTCTATTTCTTTGCGGACAGCTTCAAGTTCACTCAAGAGAACCCCTCCCTTTAAAAGATATTGCATCTCTGTTATTTATACTGGTCTCTATGACCTTTCCTTCCATACCGCAGCTTTCCCAGGCAGATTTAAGCTCTTTTACCT
Organism: Methanosarcina acetivorans C2A; assembly: GCF_000007345.1. NCBI lineage: Archaea > Methanobacteriati > Methanobacteriota > Methanomicrobia > Methanosarcinales > Methanosarcinaceae > Methanosarcina > Methanosarcina acetivorans. The sequence continues at coordinate 1,644,241 of NC_003552.1, forward strand.
GCTCTGCCTTCACCAGGGCTGCATAGGAAGGGCCGGTTCCGGAAAGGCTGACTCCAGTTACCCCGCATTCCAGAGCCTTTAGCATGTATTCCGTATCAAAACCAAGGGCTCCGCAGTAGAGAAAGCCGTTAAGTGTCATTGCGCGTTCGTACTCCCCTTTGAGGGCAAGCTCGTATGCCATTTCCACATATGGGGCAATCAATCGGGAACGCTTCACATTTGTGTCCGCACTGAAAGCCTTTTTTGAGGGAGCAAATATCAGGACTTTTGAGTCGGCTTCTTCCCGCCGAACCAGTTCCATTTTTCGGTTATCGGTAACAACAATCCCGCCTAAAAAAGAAGCACAAGCATCGTCAAAAGCTCCTGTTACCGTAACTCCCACTTCTTTTGCAGCTCTTACGCCCAGTTTTACTATCTCAAGGGGAGGCAGGATCTCACCAACTGCCCGGAGGGTAGCAAGGACTGAAGCGTTTGCTGCAGCACTACTGCTTTTTAGTCCTCCTGCAAGAGGGATTTCACTTCCCGTTATTATCGTTCCTTCGAGTTCGAGCCCGAACCGCTCAAGGACGAGTTCTACGCAGTGCTCTATAAGGCGAGTGTCTCCTTCAGGCGTCCCCTCTATTGAGCCTTTAATGCCCGATTTTCCCTCGAAGAGGGACACCTCTGCAAAGGTTTTTAAGTCTACCCCGAATGCTGCACCTTTCCAGGTAGCTATAGCGTTTATTATGGTTCCTGCTCCGAAAGCGCAGGCATGCCCTTCAAATGTCATCAAGTTCAGAATGCTCTGTTCTTTAATATTTTTTACCTCTATTCCGGGATGTTTTGTCCTGAAATAATTTCGCTTTGAAACTTTTTTCCTCTTGTCCATGTTTTCACCACCCAAACAATCTCACTCCTATTCTGAACTTTGCCTCAACTGGTAATCTATTCCAGAATGCTTCCTGTGGCGATTCTAACTGTTCAAGTTTCAAAGCTCCATGTGGCCTCTTGTTATACCACTGTACGAATTCTTCAAATGATTCAAACTCTCCTCTAAACCTTTGATATGTATCGAACCATTTCTCTATTTTTCCGTTTGTCTGAGGATGTCTTACCCTTGCAAGTATTGGTTTGATTCCAAGTTCTTCAATGCATCTTTTAAAGTCACTATCCCATGAACCATCCTTATTAATCCTGTGAGCCCCGAATTCACTTCCATGATCCATAATGAGCTCTCTTAAAGGGTATATGTCCCAGTACTCTTTGACAAGTTCATCAATCACTTTAATGGTGTTCTCCGTGTTGCAATGAACGTACTCTCCACCTGCAATTATCATTCTTGATGAATCATCAAGAATGGCACAGACTTGCAGTCCTAACAGGGGATTCTCATGCCAATCGATGTGTGCAGCAGACATGCTGTGTTCGCGTTCGTATCTACACCATTTTCTTCTCTGTTTCTTTTTTCGGTTTTCCTTGGCAAGGTCCATGCTAAGTAGGTAGTTATGGATTCTGTTATGAGATATCTTACGATTATATTTGCCTTCGATGAGAATCTCAAGGTAACAGGCTCCAAACTTATAATCAGAGTAAGTTTGGTCAATCAATTCCTGATCAGAGGAGGATAAGGGGTTCTTTGGTCTTCCAAGATTAATGCCAACTTGAGGAAGCTGACCAGTTTCAACGTATTCTTTGTAGATCTGCTGAACTCGACGGGCTGAGATCCCCTGGATCTCAGCTATCGTCGAGGTAGATTCACCTTTCGATTTTTGAGCAATGATCCAACGTATCTTTTTTCCATTAAGTTTCACAAAAGATAAGGGATTACAACCGACATATTTAGCGCGAAATAATTTCGGGATAAAACACCTCTATTCCGGGCAGCTAAACTTTATAACAGGGTTCCGGAATTTCTCTGCAGAAAAGAAAGAAGCCCCCGAATATAAATAGTAAAGCCAAATTGTATATATATTAAGTCGTTATCTACACACTAATAAATACTTTAAATATGAAGTGAGCATCCTCTAACTTCCAGGCTTGGCCTGAGCAACCAAAAACGGGGAATCCATATAGAGACCAGAAAAGTGCAGCAGACGGGTGGGTCCACTTATATAATTTCTCTCCCTAAACAGTGGGCTGAAAAAGTAGGAATTGAAACAGGGACGAGAGTATCCATTCAGGCTCAGCCAGACGGAAAACTGTTAATTGATCCTATTCTGGAAGGGCGCACGATCAAAAAGAAAAGGATCGATGTGACAGGCTATGAGGCAAGAGCCCTGGAAAGGGATATCATTGCTGCATACCTCTATGGCTATGACAGGATGGAGTTTATCTCAAAAAGGATACTTGCCGAGCAGAAACAGGTTATTCGGAAGGTCTGTTACAAGCTCATAGGCCCTGAAATCATTGAGGAAAGCTCAAACTGCGTGGTCATTCAGGACCTTCTTAATCCCAATGAACTCCACATTAAAAAAGGTATACACCGGATGTTCCTGATTGCAGGCTCTATGCAAAAGGATGCCATACGAGCCCTCAAAAATGTTGACCATGATCTTGCTCTCGATGTAAGTCAGAGAGATGATGAGGTCGACAGGTTGTGTCTTTTGATTTCCAAACAGTTCCGTTCTGTGCTCTGTGGCGGAAGAATGCCCGATTCCTCGGAAACTAGTATTGAGGAATACCATGATTTCAGAATGGCTGCAAGCCCTATAGAAAGAATAGCAGATCATTCACAGAGGATTGCAAACGTTGCCTCTAAAATGCAGGAGCCGGTCAGGGAAGATGTAATGGAAGTCATAGAGAACCTCAGCAATACCTACATGGAACTTGTTCAGCAGGCAGTAGACGCCCTCTACAATGCTGACACCTCTCTTGCAAACCAGGCAATAGACAGTATAGATGGTATGCGCCTGCGTGTAAAGGAACTTCATGCTTCCATTCTCAAACTTGAGTCCCATGAAACCATGATCTCCCTCGGGATGATAGTGGATAGCCTCTCCAGAATAGGAGACCTTGGCTCCAACATAGCCGAGATAGCCATAAATTCCGCGGTAAAAGACAAGTGAGGCTATCGGGAAAAGTTGGAGTCCCTTAGAATCAGGATGTTCTTTTGGTGATCTTATTCAGAGTCTTAATTTTCGGACCTCAAATGTGGAAGCTTTAGTTTTTCTGTACTGCAGGACTTCCGTCACCTGCCCGCCAGGTAGAAAATCCGTTTTTGTCTGGCGGCGCCTCCCAAAAAGAAATAAATAGGATTTAAAAAAGGCCGATACATATAGAAATAAATAGCTTTCCCTTTTTATGAATAAACTTCTTTTTTGCCCTGAATTAAACGAAATAATCCTTTTTTCAATGTCAAGAGGCTGAAGTATTCTATTTGGTAATAAAAGTATCTTTATTTGAATAAATAACCTAAATATATAACTACGCTCTTGAAACGAGGGCAAGCAATCAGCTTTTAATATCTCTGCCTGTTAAAACTGCCCCAGATTCCAGTAACGGAGCACCCGGAGGGACTTTTCCTGAGAAGTTTCAGGAGGGTCAAAAGAAAAATGTGCAGAGTGACGGAACAGCAGTTAATGTATGAATGCGGTGAGTCTGGCCAAGATCTAAGGTTCAGCAGCTCAGGTTTTTCGGAGTACGGTAGCAAAAGGGATAGGGAAACTAAAAATGAAGGCAAATTTGCTAGTTCCTTCATTGGATAAAAACCATTTATATTTTTAAGATATGATGAATAAAAATAGGAAAAAATATAAAGGAAAGTACAGAACATCAGTACAAACATAAAAATTCAATAGAAAATGAAGAGAGTTAACGACATAACGAAGTTCTTCTTTACAAAAAAGTTTTTTGTTAAATATGTCCGGGAGTCAGGCGATAAGAAGTAATTTATTTATATTCTGGTGTTATTTCACGGAGGTACTTTCTATTCTCACATGAGATGCAAGGTTTGCTATTTATTCCAGGTATGTCAGAAAGGAGATGTCAGTATCTCCAATTTCTCTGATTCCCTCGGCTTAACAAATAGAAATTATTTATATGCAAGGATCAATTAAATAAAAAGGTCACGAAAACACCAGTAAATCTATAAAGGAAAGCAATCCGAGAAATCCTTTGGTGTTATGCTTTTCCCAATGGAGGGAAGCCATGAATATGATAAAACGATTTAAGGTAAGCTTTTCAAAAATATTTAACAAGCTGTTCAAGAAAAAAGGAGCATGCATAGGTATCTACGGTCCCCCCAATGCCGGCAAGACAACCCTTAGCAATCGCATTCTCCGGGACTGGGTCGGAAGCGAGGAAACAATGGGCTCAGTTTCACATATCGCCCACGAAACCAGACATGCAAAAAGAAGGAACGGGCTCATCATCGAAACTAACGGGCATACTATCAGCCTTGATATTGTGGATACCCCCGGACTTGCAACAAAGATCGACTTCCATGACTTCATGGAACAAGGAATGAGTGACTCTGAGTCAAAGAAAAGGTCAAAAGAAGCTACAGAAGGCGTAATTGAAGCTGTCAAATGGCTGGATGATCTTGATGGGGTCATACTGGTGATGGATTCCACAGAAAACCCCTATACTCAGGTTAACGTAACTGTGATAGGGAATATGGAAGCCAGAAACCTGCCGCTTCTCATCGTAGCAAACAAAGTAGACCTTCCTGATGCGGACCCAGGAGTCATAAAGGAAGCCTTCCCTCAACACCCCATGGTACCAGTCTCGGCACTTGAAGGAATGGGAATGGACTCATTCTATGAAGCTCTGGCCAAGCAGTTCGGGTGATCAAAATGCAGGGAATCCAACTTGATCTTATATCCGAAGCCAGGATTTCTCAGATGGCTTCTATGGAAAAAGTCCGGTACATAATCGACGAGGTGCGGAAGGGCAAAATCCTTGTACTTGAAAAAGGGCTTAACCCAATGGAGGAAGCAAAACTCATTGAGATGACAATGTCAGCAATTCAACCGGACGTGTTTTCAGGAATAGAGATGCAAAGCTACCCTGCAAACGCAGAATCCTCTTTGCTGGGTAAGTTATTCAAAAAACAAAACAGCAAGAGACTTACGGTGATAGGGCCCGCAAACCAGCTCAAAACCCTTAAAAAGGACAGGAATCTGATCAGTGCACTTGTCTCTGCAAGTAAGTAAAACGAAGTGGAAACGATGTGTGCCCAGAAGACCCACCAAGACCTGGAAGCAAAAATATCCCCTCCTCAGTCCCTAGGCTCCTTTGAGATGGGCAGGAACGACGTTAACGTAGTCTGTACCTACGGAAAAATTGCAGTATGGTTTGGACGAAAGGTTCCTGATTATATTATAGCGCAGGTACTCATAGGAATCTCAAAGGTAGATCCATCTACTGTTCACGAGTTTGAAATCATCTGCGATTTTGATGAGATTACGGAGTATGAAAGCAAAGGGTACATACTGGTTTCCTATGGTAAAACCGCCGGCGGCTATCGTGTAAACTATAGTATTCCTTTTTCCAACAAAAAAGCCCTCTTCCATCTTTCCCGGTTCGTACTTGAAGAACTCCAGAAAGGAGAGGTACGTAAGGACTTCTACTGGAACGGGAGTGATTGTGACATCCAGCGGCTCTATAAGGAGTTCAGTAACAATATTGACAGCTGGGAACTAAAAGCTATTAATTATAAAACTGAGCCGCAAACAAACCGATAAACTTTCGGCAAGAACAGGATAGACGGAAGCTTCCAGAAATTTATCCTGAAATCCTTACCAATAAGTTTAAGAAAGCGAAAAAAAGTTATCTGGCAGGATTTCAGAAACTAAATTCAGTTTTACATTCCGTACTTACGGTAGATATGGTAAATACGGTATGTATCTACGATAATTATTTACATTACTTTATAGTTTCAAGATACAGCACACATAGTCTCAGGATCTTCGCCGGTATTTTGAGATTAGTATCAGTTATCCGATAAAAGTAAGTAAATTGAAAGTTAAGCACTTATTATTTTCTGTTATCTATTGAGAACTCAACTCAATACTTTTTGGAGAACTTCTATGAAAAAAGATCAGGTAAATGACTGTAAAGATGTAATTTTATCAATGGAACTTATGGTAGACAATCTCAGTGATGTTGTCAAGATGCTTGACTGTCAGGCTATAGAAAGCATGCTTCAAAAAATAATGGAGGGGGAGAGGGTATTTGTAATGGGTGCCGGGCGTTCCGGGCTTGTTGCCAAGGCTTTCGCAATGAGGCTGATGCATCTCGGATTTAGTGTTTATGTCGTTGGTGAGACCACAACCCCTGCAGTCCATCCTCAAGATGTCGTTATTGCTATTTCAGGGTCAGGAGAAACCCGTTCCATAGCAAATCTCGGAAGAATAGTAAAGGAGATCGGTTCAACTCTCATAACTGTCACTTCCAAGAAAGATTCATCACTTGGTAAAATTTCTGATATAACTATGGTCCTTCCGAGCAAGACCAAAAATGATCATGATGCAGGGGGCTCCCTTGAAAAAAATATGAGGGGAGATTACAAGAATTTGCCTCCACTGGGCACTGCTTTTGAAATCACTTCCCTTGTCTTCCTTGACTCGGTAATTGCCCAGCTGATTACGCTTACAGGTGCTTCGGAAGCAGAACTCAAGTCCAGGCACACAAATATTGAATAACGGACTTAGCATTGGATAATGGCTTTAAAATAAACGTCTGAATAAACGGATTAGGTTGCTTAAAATAAGCAGGATTTTAAAGGATGTAATTTATTGCAGGGACATAAGGAGGGTGTAACTTGAAGGAAATCAGTTTTTCAGAAAACGTATCCCGGATAGATACTTCCGGGATCAGAAAGATTTTCGAAGCTGCAGGTTCAAATGCCATCAACCTTGGGCTCGGACAGCCTGACTTCGATACCCCGGTACACATAAAAACCGCAGCAATCGAAGCCATAAATGAAGGTTTTACGGGTTATACCGTAGGCCCGGGAATCCCTGAACTGAGAGAAGCCCTGAGCCAGAAATTCCTGGAGGAAAATGGTTTTTCTGTTTCTCCTCAGGAAATAATTGTAACCTCAGGCGCATCTGAAGCTCTTACCATTGCCCTTGCAGCCCTCCTTAATGTCGGAGATGAAGTTCTGATCTCAAACCCCGGCTTTGTGTCCTACAACGCCCTGACTGAGATCCTGAACGGAAAGGTGGTAAGCGTTCCCCTGGCAGAAGACCTTACCATGAAGCCGGACGCTGTCCTCGAGAGAATAACTCCTAAGACAAAAGCCCTTATCCTTAACTCTCCATCCAACCCTACAGGTGCGGTCTCAAGCAGGGCAGATATCAAAGCCCTTGCCGAGATTGCAGATGACCATAACATAACCATCATTTCTGACGAGGTCTACGAGTACTTCATCTATGAAGGCGAACACGTAAGCCCTGCCAGCTATTCGGATAATGTGGTCACTATAAACGCTACCTCAAAAAGCTATTCCATGACAGGCTGGAGGCTCGGATATCTTGCAGCCAGGAAAGAGTACATAGCCCAGATGAACAAAGTCCACCAGTACATACAGGCCTGTGCAAATTCAATTGCTCAGAAGGCTGCCTATGCCGCAGTTACCGGCCCGAAAGACTCGGTCAATGCAATGCGTGAAGAGTTCCGAAAACGCAGGGACTTACTCGTAAAAGGGCTCAATGAGCTGGGAATGGAGTGTGCTTTTCCGAAAGGGGCTTTTTACGCCTTTCCGAAAGTTGAAAACTCAGCTGAGGTCGCCTCTAAAATGATCTCAAACGGGGTTGTAGTTGTCCCGGGAACAGCCTTCGGAAGCGAAGGTGACGGCTATATAAGAATTTCCTATGCAGCCTCAATGAAAGATATTGAAAAATCCCTTGCCATTATGGAAAAAGTGCTCTGAGACTTTTTAGGGAGAAAGACTTTTTTCTTTCTCTTTTCTCTTCTTTTTTCCTGCTTGGTTTCTTTTGTTCCGTTTTTACTTTTTTATTACTTTGTTCTTTTTTGCTATTCTAGTTTCACTTCTTTTATTCCTGTATTCTTTTTTTGTTACTCTGCTTTTACTCCTCTAATTCCTCTATTCTTTTTTATTCCCTACCCCTGTCTTTTATTCTTCTATTCTTTTTTGTTCCCTGTTCCTTTTTCTTTTTCTAAACTCCCATTTGACCGGTAGGCGCCCACACATGCCGTAGTTTGTTTCGCCCATCAGTCATTCCTCCTCATTTAAAATTCTTATGTATTCTTCTACTAGGGATTTTCCCATTCCCAGAATTTGTGCAATTTCCTCACTTTTCATCGTTTTGCTAAGCTTTTCTACCTTTTTGTATGCTTTTATGTACCTATCACACGCTTCCTGCGTGTGATTTGTCATTCTTGCAATATCCGGTGTTTGATATCCTTTTTTGTACAAGTTTAGTATAATCCTCTTGTGAGTGACTGCTCTACCAATATCATGTATGATCCCTCTTGTTGGCAATATCTCGCCTGTTCTTTGCATGTACTCCTTTGCCTGTTTGCTTACCGTACCCGTGGAAACATTTAGCAGATATGCCATATCAGAATGTGTTAGCAGTGCTCCCTGTTATATGCCTCTTTAAAGATCCTAACTACTTTTGTTTCCATAATTTCTCTATCTGAATACCCTTCCTTCTTCATCTCCAGGTCATCTTTGGAAATCAGGGTCAAAACAATTGGTGTTAATGGTGTTTTCTTACTGTTTTTACCATAATTTGGTTTCTCTGAAGCCTTTGCTCCATACCACAAAATCTGTCCAACTTCCAGTTTCCATGGCTCTCTATAAGATTTCCTCACCACTTCCACAAGATCATTGGCAAACATTTCCTGAATTTTGTCACCTGCAATAAACTGGTAATCATTCTGTATCAGATCCAGAACTGAACCTTTCAGGGAGCCTGTTACCTTTGTTTCAATCATTGACGGTACTTTCATCTGCTCCATCTCCCCGAACTGTTTTTTGGACCTGTTTCCGTGTTCGTTCTGCTGGTCTCTTTTTTTCCAAAAATGCTATGAAGCTGGTCTAAACGTTCCTGATGTTCCTCGGTAGAATAAGTCTCAATCAGCTCTTTGTATTCCTGAATTGTTTTTTCAGAAAGCCCTGTTATGATCCTGAGTTCTTCATCTTCGAATCCCTCTTCCGTCAGCACCATAATTCTTGCAAAATCCTTTACATAACGCATTATGGCTTCGCCACTATGTTGGGTCTTTCTCTCAATCTCGGTATATTCATACCCTTTAAGATATAGCTCCAGAATCCGTTTTTTGTGGCTTACTCCGGGACCTATATCCTTCCATTTTCCTCTGGTTGGCACCAGTTCCCCATTCTCTTCCAGCGCTTCTATATGTCGTGAAATTGTCTTTGTACTCTCTCCCAGAAGAATTGCTATGCCAGCCTGGGTGAGCAAAGCGCCCTGAGTGTGTGCTTCATTACTTATGCGCATGATCCGTTTATCCAGCAGCTCTCGCTGGTTCTTAACTTTGCAGTCTTCAGGGTCATAGATGGTGATACTGACAGAAACCAGATTCATTTCGTCAACTGGTACGCCAGGAGGAACGTCTTTGGAAACTCCATGGAAGATAACTTGGCTTTCTTTGCGCTGGCTGCTGAAATATAGATCAATATAGGAAATGAAGAGTTCAGACAGCGATCTGCAGACAGCACGAGGAAAGGAATAATCCTGCATCAGTTCATTGTAAAGTTGTGTCTGTAATTGGCGATTAAAAGTTGAGAGATATTCTTTTGGGATTTTAACGACCATTAGTGCCACCAACAATGCTTTGGTGACAAGAGTAGATAAACAATCGGTCAGAAGGGAGTATTTTCTTCTACTCTTTTTTCTTCTACTACTATTTTCATTCCTTTCTCCTGTTCCCGGAATAACACTGTAAACTTTGGGAATATTTATATTGGGGCATCCCGATACCCTGATATGAAGAAATGTGCTTATTGCAACTGTTCCGCAGCCTGCTATCTATATTATTTTGCAATGACCTTTTTCCCGGTGATGTTGCCGGAACGTTTCTGTCCATTGAAAATTATGCGTTGAAAGTTGTCTATGTCAAAAAGTATGTGTCATCTGAAGGAGAATTTTTGTGTGTTTTCACAAAAATAGCTTCTGAAGAGAGGTGCGAAAGAGAGAGCTATGTGCCTTATGTCTGTAACTAAAGGAACTCTTGCATTCATGTCTATTTTTTTGTTACTGAGCCCTGCTTCCGGTTCGTTCATCCCAACGGCAAACGGGTCAAATGGCTATTTTTACGAAATCTCAAACTCAATAGAAGTTCTCCTGCTGGAAACCATCGAACCCCCTGCCCTGCTTTTCATCCCTGAGTCCTCGGATCCCCTCACAGGAAGCAGAGATGGAAACAATAAGCACCTTGAGAAAATGAGCCCTTTTTTAATCCTGATAGCGGGCATCCTTGCAGGTTTTAACCCTTGCCTGCTTGCAGTAATGGCTTTTCTGGCTTCTGTCACTCTTGCTCAGACAGGAGGTAGAAAAGAGATGCTCAAAATCACCCTGGGCTTTTCTGCGGGCATTTTCACCATGTACATGTTTGCAGGAATAAGCATTTTGAGTACTGTCAGTTTCCTGCCTGAATTCCGGAGCCATTTTACGGCGATTACGATCCTGCTGACCGCCTTGCTTGGGTTCTGGCACATTTATGATGCTTATTGGCTTAGAACACATGCAAAGTCGACCTTCAAGACTCCGAAATCCCTGAAGGACTTTATGAGCCGTATGGGTGAAAAAAACCTCCTGCTTCTGTCCTTTCTCGCAGGGAGTATGTTTTCTCTGGTCAAGGCTCCCTGCGTAGGGGCAATCTATCTCTCAATCCTGAGTATGCTGGCAGTAAAAACCGATATTATAAGAGGAATAGCCTACATGGGGATCTACAACTTTGGCCTTCTGCTCCCTGTAATGTGCCTTGGTCTTTTACTGTCCTTCGGGTTGAGCCCTAAAAAAGTCACCGAATTCCGTGAAAAAAGAAGGGTGGAGATAAGGCTGATAACAGGGCTGATACTCATTGTCCTTGCCCTGCTGATGCAGCTCAGGATACTCTAAATAAAAGATACTTTGAATAAAAGTCAGATAAGGAGTCAGAGGCAAAAAGATATTCAAATGAAGATATTCAAATAAAAGCCAGATAAGGAATCAGAGCGTGGACTCCTCATCCGGTTCTTCCGTTGAGGGCTCTTCTGAAGCCCGAAGGCGCTTTTCTTCAATCATTTCCAGAAGCCTGTCCATTACTTCTTCGATTCCTTCTCCGGTAATTGTGGAGATGTTCAGCTCGATCTCATCCATTTTCCTGAACTCCGGCCTATCGGCTTTGTTGGCAACCACGAGCAGGGGTAGGTCAAAGTTTTCCCTGATTTCGGCAAGCAGGCGTTTCTGGTCTTCAATCTCATATCCGCAACTCTCACTCGGGTCCATAATGAACATTACAACCGCATCCAGGAAGTGGATTGCTGTGATTGCCTGGCGTTCGATATCGTTTCTCTCAGCCATCGGACGGTCAAGGAGCCCGGGGGTATCCATGACCTGATAACGGATTCCGTCCCGTATGAAGTGGCCGATTGTTACTCCTTTTGTTGTGAAGGGATATGGGGCTATTTCCGGGCTTGCTCCGGTAATTTTCGAAACAAAACTTGATTTTCCTACGTTTGGGTAGCCCGCAATTACAATTGTGGGTTCGTCCTGAACATCAGGGAGTTTCCTGAGGATGTTTCTGGCTTCATTCAGAAAGAGTAGGTCCTTATTGATGGACTTGATTATGGAGGCAAGCCTTCCGAAGGCTTCTTTCCTGACAGGATCGGGAGTATCTGCATCCCGCATTTTTCCTACATAGCTTCTTGCCACCTCATGGATCTTCCTGCTTGCCCAGTCTACGGAGGCCAGAGACATTTTGAGTTTTTCTACGCCCACAAGGATATCGGTCAGTTCATAATAAAATCTGGGTAGCTGTTCAAAACTTGGAAAGCGCCGGACTATGTTTGCAAGGTTATCCGTGAAAATGTTTGCAGCCGTCAGCACCATAGACTCGTTAGCTCTGAGCCGGCTTTCCCTCCCCTCAATAGTTTTCCCGGACATTGCTCTTGCTGCCCGTTTGAAAGCTTTATTAGTTAACTCCTCGGAAGTAGGAACTGTGTGAATTTTTTCAAATATCATCATTTTCTAACCCTCTGGGGGCTCTGTTAATCTATATAAAGGTTTTTCTGAGTGAGGAAGTTTAGCAGAAAAATCTAAATTCCGTAAGCAAAAGTTTTTCAAAAGTTCCTGAGCGGAGTTTCTTTACTTTTCTTATTCGGATTCTCTAAACAGCTTCTCTCTAGGCTTTTTCTGCCCAAAAACCTGTACAATCCCGGAAAACTGCCCGGGAAGATAATTAAGTTCTGGGCTTCATAGCATACGAAATTTTAATATAACTTTAAATTATACTTGTTCCTTTCTATTAAGCTCGATCTGGAGCAATATTCAAGAAATGTAAAATACTGTCTAATTTACATTTGTTTGTTGACTGCTCAATAATCGATTACAATTCTGGTTCTATCAGAAGTTTCAGTTATAAATTATTATAATAGACTTAAATACAGGCAGGAAAAAGGCTGTATTTTTAAGTAGAACCGGACTTTATTTATATTTGTAATTGTAATTTGTATTAGGTATTTGTAATCATTAATTATGGCAAATTAAGATTGTGGTAAATTAAGATTGTGGTAAATTAAGATTGTGGTAAATTAAGATTGTGGTAAATTAAGATTGTGGTAAATTAAGATTGTGGTAAATTAAGGTATATACTATTCTTGACATATGTTATTTCATCCTGATACAAGGTATATGAAATTGATGGTGGTAGTATGGAACTCACTCCGATTCAAAAAGACATTATTATTGCATTAATCAACCTTCAGCGGCAAAAAGACAGGGCAATTAAAGGGGAAGAAATTGCCGAAGTTATCCAGCGAAACCCTGGTACGGTCCGCAACCAGATGCAGTTACTAAAGGCTCTTGGGCTGGTTGAAGGCGTACCCGGGCCAAAGGGAGGTTATAAACCAACAGGGGCAGCATATGATGCTTTACGCATCCAGCAGTTGAAAAACGAATCCGTTGTTCCAATCTACAGGAATAATGTGATCGTTAACGGGGCAACAGCTGCAGAAATCAGCTTTACGACCGTCCGGAATCCCGATGCATGTAATGGAGTAATAAGGGTAATAGGTAATATCAAGGACTTTGTAATGGATGACAAGCTGCAGGTAGGGCCAACCCCCGTAAACCGCCTCATAGTCCGGGGGGAAGTTACGGGGAGAGACGACACCAACAACTCAATTCTTTTTAACATCACAGAAATGATCTCTCTGCCTAAAAAGCATGTCAAACATTATATGAAGTATCCTCCGCTGCTTGTGAACCTCAATGCCAGTATCCAGGAAGCAACAAGGCTTTTTATCCGGAATAACGTACACGGAGCCCCTGTAGAAGACAAAGGAAAAATCGTAGGGATAATTACCTATACTGATATTGCACACGCCATTGCCCAGGGAAAGCCCAATGTCAAGGTCAAGGACATAATGACAAAAGAGCTGATAACGGTTGACGGGGACATGCAGCTCTATGATGTGGTAAAACTCTTCCACAAGTATAATGTGGGAAGGCTTATTGTAACAATCAACGGAGTTCCCAAGGGGACCCTGTCAAAAACCGATGTTCTGAACGAACTTGCTGTATATTGAAACGGAAATCGCGTCTTAAAACTGGATAAGTTTATTGAACTCGTGCTCAGCAAATTGAACTCGGGATTAGCAAACTGAAACCGGATCCTTTTATTGAAACCGCAATCAGTTTATCAAAATCAGACTTAGCTAATTAAAACCGAGACCCTTATGTTGAAATCGAAGTCATCTGAGTGAAACCGTAGTTTAACCAGAGGAACACTAGACAGGAGGACAGAAGCCCGGGTTTTTCAAAACCCTTTCAACCTCTTTTAAAACCTCGCTTTAGCCTCTCTGGTCATTACCCGGGCGCTCTTCGGACTTTATCGTTTTTGAAATCGCTTTATCTGATTTTTAACCTCTTTATTCAGTCTCTTTTCATTTTTTCGTGTCTGGCACTGAGCTCGCCTGCAATCTCGTCAAGGGTAACGTTGTTTGCGGCGAGCAGTACCAGCAGATGGAAAATCAGATCCGAGCTTTCCGAGACGATTTCTTTATGGTCTTCATTCCTGACTGCAAGGATGGTTTCAATGGATTCCTCTCCCACTTTCTCAAGGATTTTATTCATACCTTTGCGGTGGTTCAGGAGTTTGCAGACATATGAATTTTCGTCATAGTTCTCTTTTCGGTCCAGGATTATATCGTACACCCTGTTTAAAATGGATAAGTCAGCCTCCGGCATTCTAACACCTGTTCAAGATAAATAGCAGTTATAACAATTCTGAAAAATAAAAAGAAGTAATAACAGGAGGGTTTTCAAACCTTCCTGGGGTCGGTAATTTCTCCCGTAAGGGCGGATGCTCCTGCGGTTGCAGGAGAAGAAAGGTAGACGAACGATTCGGCGCTGCCTTCTCTACCCTTGAAGTTACGGTTAGAGGTTGCAAGCCCGACTTCTCCCGGGCCGAGCAGGCCGAAAGAGCCACCCATACAGGGTCCGCAGCAGGGAGCTTCTACGATTGCGCCGGCATTCATGAGTTTTTCAACATATCCGGCTTTTAACAGTTTCATATATTCGGTTTTCGAAGCAGGCACAACAAGGAGACGCACACCTTTTGCTACAGGTTCGTCGCCCATGATATCAGCCATTATCTTTATGTCTTCAAACCTGCCATTCGTGCAGGAGCCCATAAAGACCTGGTCAAGCTTCGTGCCCTCAACTTCACTTACCGACTTCACGTTATCGACATTGTGGGGACAGGCTACCTGGGGTTCAAGGTCGGAGACATCGTAGTGCCTGATGTCCAGGTATTTAGCCTCTTCATCGGACTTCCAGTATGGGTCAAGTTTGTAGCCCGGAATCCTCTCCTGAAGGTATGCTTCGGTAACTTCGTCGGCTTCGATAATTCCTGCCTTTCCTCCCATCTCTATTGCCATGTTGGAGATGGTCATGCGCTCGGGAATGGAAAGGGAACGGATGGTCGAACCTGCATACTCGGCTGCCATATATCTGGCACCTTCCACTCCTACATCCCCGATGAGGTGCAGGATAAGGTCTTTGGAGTAAACGCGCTCTGGCAGTTTGCCTTCAACTTCAAAACGGAAGGTCTCGGGAACCCTGAACCAGAGTTTGCCTGTAGCAAAAACAGCTGCCATGTCAGTAGATCCTATACCGGTAGAAAATGCCCCTAAAGAACCGTATGCGCAGGTATGAGAGTCAGAGCCCACAATAAGGTCTCCGGGCAGTACATGCCCTTTTTCGGGCAGAACCTGATGGCAGACTCCCTCGTACACATCATAATTTAAAATGCCCTGCTCTTTTGCAAACTTCCTGAGCATGATGTGGTTTTCTGCGGCATTAATTGAGTCTGCAGGGACCTGGTGATCGAAAATGATTACGATTTTGCTGGGGTCCCAGACTTTTTTTTCTTCTTCATCTCTCATGATTTCGTAAAAGCCCTGGACTGCCAGCGGACCTGTGATGTCGTGGGTCATTGCCAGGTCTATGTT
This sequence comes from Methanosarcina acetivorans C2A, assembly GCF_000007345.1. Classification (NCBI taxonomy): domain Archaea; kingdom Methanobacteriati; phylum Methanobacteriota; class Methanomicrobia; order Methanosarcinales; family Methanosarcinaceae; genus Methanosarcina; species Methanosarcina acetivorans. Next base: position 1,659,869 of record NC_003552.1, read on the forward strand.
TGCCAGTACGAAATCCCCGGCTTTCACGGGAGTTCCGGAGGCCTTCGAAAAGATCTTCTCCGAAACGGTCATCGGACGATTGTCACTACCAGACATTCCGGTCATGGGGATAACTGGAGCTTTCTAATAAATAAATTTAATTGCTGAGCCGGAACGAAAATGGGGTTCAGGACAAGGACAGGGCATGTTTCTTCAGTATTTTTTCAGTATATCTTTCTTAATTGCAGGGTTGCTTTGTCGGTTATATTTTATCCGGGTGGGAGGCCAGTACAAACCCGTGCAATGCAGGGAAAGAAAACTGAAATTTTTCTTCAGGGACTCAGGAATCGTGCCTCAATCGATCATTTTTGTAATTCCTTTGCTGTCGTGAATCACATAAACACATGTGCCTTTTTCCAGATTATTTTTCGCAATCTCCAGCCCTTCTTTGTCTTTTTCAAAATCTTCGTATTTTTCGTACATTGCAAGCGTATCTTCAAGTTCCGCGATATATCTGGAGAGCAGGGCCTCTGCAAGTTTCCGGCTTTCTTCCTTAGAAATATGCCCTCCAAACCCTTCACATTCGCAGGTGTACAGTTTAAGTCCTTCAATGTAAAATGGATAGGTACTGCAGAGCATCGGGCGAACGGGATAAATCCTGCATCTGTTTGTGTCCTTATTGAGGAACAGACAGTCTCCATTCCTTTTTCGCCTGAGCATCCAGCCGTAGGCATGGATATTGCCCTGGGAGTCGATGTCCTCCCTCAGGAGCTCAAACAGCTGGGAAGGTTTTGAGAAAGCTTCTTCATCTGTTTCTGATATCTCCGGTTGCATGGAAGAAATTTCTCTATCAATTTCTCTACCTTCCTCCTTATTTCCGGTTTCTTCGGGCTGGCAGGTTTCAGGGATAAGGGGGCCTGCAACCTCAAGTTTTGAAAGCCCTGTGTGTTTCTGGATTTTTTCAATCTCGGAAGGGGTCAACACTACTCTGTTGTCCCCAAAAGCCCGCTGGCAGCACTTCCCGCAGTACTGGCAGGAAAAACCTGTTTTTTCAATTTCGGATGCAAGCTTTTCAGGGTCAAGCCTGCGCGCAATCTCAATTTCTTTTTTGAGGGCGGCAATTAGAATGAGCTGATACTTTGTTTTTTCGGGTTTTTGCGGACTGCCTGAACTGGATTCTTCCATATACAGGTTCCTGTCCTGCAGGTAGATCAAACTAACGCAACTAACGTGGGTGGCGATTGCTAGCAGAATAAGAGTGTCTGAAGGATACGGGTACGGAAAAATAAATCTTCGTGCTCGGCATCAAGCAAATAACTATCTTTCTTGAGAAAATTGAAGCATAAATTAATGCGGCGGAACCTTAGCCTCCAATGGATTTTTACCTTTTTGTTGTTCTGCCCTTGAACCTGATATTCCCCGCCTGCCTGCACTCACAGGTGAGGAATATGCAGCGTTTCAAGTTTATTCATCGATTTAGGAGGCGTTTTTTGTTTTTTGTCTGTTCGCTTAGACATATAACTGTATGATAAGCTCCTATTTAATACTTTTCATATCTTTCATAATATTTGATGTTATTATATTTCTTATTTGTATTACTCTCCGGAAATACGAGAGATAAAAAATACATTCTTTATCGCAGAAAAACAGATTCTATTTGAAAGTGTTTTTAACGTGGAATTTCAAGACTTAATTTGATCATTTATTCTATTGTCTGTCAGTTATGTCTCCTTTTTTTCTTGCCCACAAACTCTTTTATTTTAGTTTTTAAGTGAAAAAAACATATATAGTAATACGTATATTACTTTATGTAGTACTATTCAGACAAATTTGAAATTACCGATGGGTGATATGATGGAAACAGAACTCATGAGGATAGGGATTTCTCTTCCCGATATCCTTCTTGGTGAATTTGATGAGATTATTGGAAAAAGAGGTTATTCCTCCCGCTCGGAAGGCATAAGAGATGCCATAAGGAGTTATATTTCCTATTATGAGTGGATGAACGACATTAAAGGGCATCGTGTCGGGACAATTGCATTCGTTTACGACCACACAAAGCGTGGGCTTTCAAATTCCCTGACCGATATTCAGCATCACTACTCTCACTTGATCAAGTCTTCAATACATGTTCACCTCGACCACAAAGAGTGTTTTGAAGTAGTTGTTTTGAACGGGGACGGCAAGGAAATAGCGGAGCTTTCCGAGACTATGATGGTTCTCAAAGGGGTAAAATTCTCCAAGCTCACAACCGTAGCTTCAAATGAAAATATTTGACCTTTCATATGAGATGCAAATTAATATTCCGGGGGGCTTAAAAAAACCAGATTTCCATATCTCATTTGTTGAGCATATTCCGAAACTTCAGGTTCGAGTCCTCCGGAAATGTGGAGAATAAAATGAAAATCCTGCTGGTAGCCGATATCCACTCAAACCTTGAAGCCTTCTAGCCCCGGATTCGATCAGCAAGCTTTATATTCGGAGACTCAATTAAAAGTTAGTTTGTATGTGGCAGACACTACTCAGTAAGTTTGAAAAATACCCGGCACAGGCAAAAGTACTTAAGTTACTTTTTGAGCGCGGGTTTCAGGTGAACGAGGAAGGAAAGGTAACTTCCGGAAGCATCGAGATTGCACACACCCAGCTTGCAAAGGAAGTGGGGGTTGACCGACGGGTTGTTGACGCGACCACAAAGACCATAATCTCCGACGAACTCCTGAGCACTATATTCAAAAATGTCCATTCAATCCCTTTCCTCAGAGATGTGGCCCCTGCTCTCGGGCTCGGGGTAATCATCATTATCCCTGAAGACGCCGCTCATATTGGCATCCTTGCAGAAGTCGCAGGCCTGATCTCCAAACATAATGTAAGCATCCGCCAGGCTGTTTCGGACGACCCGTACCTTACGGACAATCCCAGGCTCACCATCATTACCGACCACAAAGTCCCTGGCGACCTTGTTGATGATATCCTTAACCTGCCCTCGGTAAAAGGAGTAAGCATTTACTGAAAATAATTCCATTTTTACAAAATCAGAGTTTAACGTAAGCTGGACAACAATTGCAGCTTTTTGAGAGTGCCGCAGCTTTTTGAGAGTGCCAGCACGAATGGAAAAAATCAGAGGCTTAAAAAACCCATTAGTAATTTTTTTCCATCTTTTAGTTTTACCCCCTATACGCAGTCCTGGTCATTTCAGGCCTGTGGGTTGTAACAAGAAACATATGCCTCGTTTCCGGCTGACTTTTTTCATAAAATTCGTAACCATTTTTTTCTGATGCCGGAAATGTCAAGTTACATAAGCGTAAAAGATATGAGTGGGAAATATTGAAGATTGCATTACTTCATAATACCATATTTAAACTACTTAACATTAATTATTAATATACGACTTTTTTGATTTTTGCAAAAATCCTCTCTGAATCAAACTCTATGCTGGAAGTCGCATATATTTCTCTTCAGATTATCCTTGATGAAATTATCAGACTTCTTCAAACCCATATACTGGCTAAATCTTCTACTATCTGCCAGAAACCTGAATGATATAAATGAATGATCCAGAAGGGGATATCTCAAAATTGTTCGGAAGAGTGATAAAATTATTAACACAAAATTAATTCGGTGAGTATAATTAGTTTGACTATGTATGTTTTATGTGTATGAAGATAGGAATTGTGATTCATAACCTCCAGCTCATGGATTCTCCACAGAAGGTAAAAGATATTCTTACCCTTCTTTCCAGGGAAAATTGCATAAATGCCTGCCTCTGCGGCACTATGGGAAAAGTTGCAGCTATTGATGCCGGCCTTGAAGACCTGATCAAAATAGAACAGTTTCTGAAACCCAGTGCCTGCATAGAAGCCCTTTTCGGGTCAAATGACCTGGTATGTCTCCTGAACCATGGTCGTGAGCTTCAAACAGGCCGGACTTTTGGCAGGATCGTGGTGTCAAATACAAATAATCCTGAAGAGAAACCCCTGATCCAGATTGAAAGGCCCGGATGCCTTGACGGGGAACTCATCCCCTGGAACCGGGCTGCAGATCCCCATGCAAAAAAACTTTCAGGTCTTCTTAACCTTAAAATTTCCAGGCCCCCTCTGCCTGTCAACAATATAGAAATAAGTAACCAGGGAAAACGGGTTGTGAGAAGAATCTCAACTTTCCCGGGGGCAAACATAATGGTCGAAGGGATCGTGATTGGAAAAGCTACTTCCTCCGAGGTCGTCCTCGTAACCGAAAACGGTTTTCTTACTTCAATGGAAGGGGGAACCATAAAGGAGCAGGGTATCGAAATCCTCCATAAGCATGGAGAAAGAGTGCCCGTAGACCTGGCAAGGGCATGGGTAAAAACTGCAGCTTCCCGAAAAAGTCCGGATGGCTGTAAAAACCTGATGGAAGATAAAGCTGAAGCGATGGCAAAAAACACGTCTTTGAAAAAAAGTTATTTACAGGAGAAGACTCCGGAAGGCGGAGTTAAGGTCGTTCTTATAAACCACTGCGCAGAGCGTTCATTTGAGCTGATAGAAGGGGCAGAGCTTGCCATTACTATTGGAGATGACACAACGGAGCTTGCAGGAAATATCCTGTCCAGATTTGGAATCCCTGTTCTGGGGATTACGGATGGGGACTGTGACGAACTTGCAACCGCAGTGAATTATGCCCCGGGGTCTATGATCCTTCATCTAAAGCCCGGAATGGATGACGACTTGGGAGGAATACTTCAGCAGGAACTCTTTTCCGGGAAATATTCTGCAATTTTTGAGAATCTGGGGGACCTGAAGCGAAAGGTCATAACTCTTGGAGAAAATTCTCTGGAATCCATCTCAGAATACTAAACTTTTGCCTGCACTTTTCAAAAATCGGGGAATTCTCACTTTACCGTAACAGGTAAGAAATCAGATGAAGTTAATAAGAATACGGGTATGGTTCTAATTACAAGAGCAGGTGAAAAGTTGAAAGATGCTGCTGAAAAACTGGAGACAACCGTGTTCAAGAGCTTTGAGGAAAAAGTTCCCGGTGTCTTGGCAGAAATTGAAGGCTACGAAGAGAAACTTCGAGAGCTTTACCTGGATTTGCTTCGCTCCCACAGGAGAAAGGCTGGTTATCTCAGGTTGATTAAAGAGGGGCATAAAACTAATTTCAGGAAAATTTTGGAGTCTGCCAGTACTTTGAGAAAAAAGGTCCGGTCTGAAATAAAATCCGGGTATTAGCGTAAAGCTAAGGTCTGTTACCCGGATAAATAATTATAACTAAAAAAAATGTGTTTTTATTTATGTCGCTTCCGCCTACTGAAATTTCCACAAATGGATGTCTCCGATTATCACTTTTTTTTCAGGCGGAAGCAGCTCTTTGATAACATTTTTACTGAGTGTGGATCGAGGCTAAACCAGAAAAGTATTCTTTGTATTGTGAGCTGGAACCTCTGACAGAAAGACCATTTGAAGAAGAAGCAGGAAAAGAAATTGTGCCGGAAGAAAAACAGAGCGCTTTTGACTTTTTTTGGCTTTTATCCGTTTTACAAAGTATTTGTACCAGTTTACTAAATCTATGTAGCAATCTGTGTCAAGCTACTTTTTTAGGTTCGACTGTTCAACTCCTCACTGAAAAGTTCAGGACAAAGAGAACTGTAAGGGAGGGCCGTATTTAAAAGGATCTACAGATCTCTCTATTGCTTCCCTTTTCCTCAGCCTTTTCCTCAGCTTCCCTTCGCGCATCCTCTTTGTCGCCATCCGTTACACTGCATCTGACCAGTTACAGTAATTGCACTTGTAATCAAAGTAGTTCGCCGAACAGAACTTGCAGACCCTGGCCGGAGAATGTGCCTGCTTCTTGTGCAGTGCAATGATGTTGGTCATAAGTGTTGCAGTCACGGGCTCGCTTGTCAGGAGGCAGGGGAAATCTGCCAGGCGCATGAGAGCCGAGAAACGGACCGTGATCGCACAGGCCGGATATGTGTAACGCTGTGGATTTTGCAGGACTTCGTTCCTGTCGATGGGGCTGAGGTCGATAGGCACACCCTGTACAATGCAGCCGGCACCCCTTGGAATATGGTCGATAATCCGTTCACCCTTTTCAATCAGGTCGATGAAGTCCACGTTATGCAGCTCAGCTGCCGCCCCGCGTCTCGGGTTGGTCAGCACAAGATTGTGGAAGCGTTTGACCAGAAGGTCAAGAACCATCATGGTGGTAAACCCGTCCATCCAGAGGATCTTGGTGACTGCAGCGGCTGTTGCGTCCGTGCCGATGGTCAGAGGCGAGTATTCGTCCCTGAACCTGCCTTTTGCCCGGTTCATGGTGCTCTCAAGGACATCAGTGACAGCGTTGATAACTGCCAGTACGACGTCGTCCTTTGTCATGTTGTACATGGACTGGGAGATATGGTGGGCTACGTCACCTACGCCGTAAGCGGGTACTGTCACAATGTTCCCGTAAAAAACGTCGGCGTCCATGGCAGCCTTTACGGTTTTTCGGATCCTCTGCTTATATGTCTCCATATACTTCTTGGTGTCAAAGGAGGTATGCCCTGCTTCTTCCATGAGTTTTACCTGAGCGTCCACCGGAGACTCGTAGACCATCTTGAGCATATCAATTTCTTCTTTTATGGCTTCCGACGGAGTTTTTCCATCTTCGACCGCGATCTGGAACTTCCCCCCAATTCCGTAGGACGTGTTCATCCCCCAGGACTTTGAAGACAGGATCGCACGTTTGTGTTCCACAGGGATGTCCATCTTCTTGAGAATCCTGTTTACAACATTGCTCGTGCTTCCGGGCACAAAGGCAAAGTCCACGACACAGGTTGGCCCGTAGAAGCCCCCGTACCGTCGGATTGACTCTTTTCCGATCAGGGCTTCGGATTTTCCGATTTCCTCCACGAACTTCATGACGGATTCATGGAAAGCCGGGTCTTCTTCATAGAGGATCTCAAGGATCGGAGGGGTCTGGTAATGTTCTACAAAAGGATCATCTTCAGGCCTGACCGTGTCCGTAAGGCCTGTAAGGGTTTCGTAATGGGTGTTTACAGAATCGATGTGCAGGTCGAAGACCTCTTTGGACTGCTCTCCGACCGGCTTCATTTTGTTTACCGCGTCGACGTAGGGTTTTGCATCTGTTACTTTGAACTCACTACCCCTCTTTTTATTAATCACTCCCACAACGGCTTTCTGGGCCCCTACAGCCTCGTCTGCCATTTTATTGTACACTTCCTGAACATCATCTTTAGGTTCCGCTTTCATATTCACTCCCCAAAATCATTTTAAAGTTGTCAGTATATCTGCGAGGGATTAATACCCTTAAAAATCCAGAAATTCAGACCTTAAAAGCCTAGAACTTAAATTCAATGACCAGATTTGACAGAAATAAATCCCCCAGACTAAAAACCAAAGATACCCTATCCAGATAATTTCTATTATTGTTCTTCTGGATTCTACAGTTGTAATATATGCTAACTTTTATACTATGATTCTTTTTTATTCTATAAATAGTTTGATTTAAAGAATAAAATTTGGTTTAAAGATCCGGAATCTGATATCCAGGGCTCAAGTTGATAACTATTATTAAAACGCTGAAATAAAGAGGGTAATTTTGGTAACAATTGTTATTGATGATAAAATCAAAAGTTAATTTGATAACTACTGTTTAGGTTCGGATCTTAAATGTTCAGAAAACATCTTTTGGCGAAAAATTTACTTTTCTTGTTTTCTATTTTTTCCTTTTTTTCGGAATATTGAACCGGCTTTTTCCCGGAACCCTGATAATTTCAATTTCATTTTTTCAGCACTTTATAACCCTTATTTTTTCCAATAACTTCGAAATAGTCCGCAGTCAAAGTCAAATATAAATAAGACAGTTTAGTACTTTCTCTTAGGACGTTGAATAAATTTTTTTGGACTTGTCCTCGAATTCCGACGTGAAAATTCCACAAATAATTTGTCCCTGTTCACAGGATCAAAAAGAGGGGGATTTCATATCAAGAGTCATATCAAGAACCGGATCAAGAGAATCTTTACAGCCTGCCTTGTTTTGCTGGCAACTTCCCAGGCAGGAGCAGCCAGCCCTGTTGCAGAGTACCTGAATATCAGCACGGACATAAACAATGGGTATGCCATTACCACGGTTGAAGAAAAACTTTCCAACCCGGCTGATACGGCAGTTGAAGACAGGTTCAGTTTCCTAATCCCGGAGGAGGCTTTCATTTCGGGCTTTTCCCTGATCATTGACGGAAAGGAATACACAGCCGAAGTCCTGGAAAAAGAAGAGACTTCCCGGAGATTCGATACTGCAGCCTCGTAAGGCAGGGATGCAGGGCTCCTGGAAACTGAAGAACAGAACCTTTTTTCTTATGCCCTGAGCTTTGAACCGGGGCAAAACATTACTGTTAAACTGACCTGTGAACAGGCTCTTCAAAAAACCCTCGGGGAATATGAACTTGTCCAGTTCCTGGACAGCGGAAAATCAGCAGGTGAACTTTCGGTAATCGTAAATATCAATTCGGAAAATCAGCTCGCCCGCCTGGAAGCTCCGGATTTCCCGGCAGCTGAGGTCGAATACCTTTCGGCAAATAGAGGTCAGGTGAGGTATGAAACGGACTTCCTCCCACCTTCGGAACTCAGGGTCGTGTTCGAGACTGAAAATCCGCCCCTGAACGGGAACATGCTGTTTTATGAAAATGGGAGTGAAGGATACTTCATGCATATCTTTTCTCCCGGTGAAGAAGAGCTCGGGACCTCAGCCATGAGCAAGGAAATAATTTTCGTACTCGACAAATCCGGCTCTATGGAAGGGGACAAAATCGAGCAGGTAAAGGAAGTTTTCGGAAATATCATTGAAGACCTCCCTCCGGGGGATTATTTCAACATAATTTTCTTCGATTCCACGGCCCAGAGCTATTCCGGGACCCTGATGGAGGCAAATTCGGAAGAAAAGGCAGGAGCCCTGGACTTTGTAAACAACCTTGATGCAAACGGGAGCATGAACATTAACGAAGCCCTGCTGACGGCTCTCGGAATGTTCAACCCTGAGAGCGAAAGGGTCCCGATCATAGTCTTTTTGACCGACGGAGAACCCACCCAGGGCGTTGTTTCCCCTTACGCAATCCGCCAGAACATAAAGGACGCGAATTCCGCACAGGTCTCGATCTTTTCGATTGCCTTCGGGATCGATGACGAAAGCAACTACTACTTCCTGAGGGCGATCGAAAACTACGGGACTGCGGAGTGGTTCTCCCCTGATGCCAATGCAGCCGAGGAAATAGGCAGCTTCTATGAAACGATCTCAACCCCCCTGATCACGGACATGGAATTCTCTTACGGGGGGAGGTCTCTGAAATCGTAAACACCGGAGAGAAAAACCTCATTGCAGGTTCGGACGTGATAGTCCTTGGAAAATACAGCACAGGAACAGGGAACGTCCGTACGGACGTTTCCGCAAGTACAAGGACCGGGAACCGAGATTTCTCGAAGAATTTACCGTGACCCCGGAAGCCGCAAATTCCTTCATTCCCAGGGTCTGGGCTTACACGACCATAAATTCCCTCCTTGACAGGATCGAGGTCGAAGGGAAAAACGAGGCCTTAGTGTCTGAAGTAACAGGACTTGCTCTGGAATTCGGGTCTGTGACTCCTTACACATCTTTATTCGTAGAGCTACCCAAGCTGGCAGACCCGGAGCCAACTGGTGCCATAAATGAAGAAGTTGCTGAAAAGATGGTGGAAATGGAGGCAGAGGAAGAGATGGCTCTTGAGGAAGAAGAAATGCCTGGCTATTCTACCGGTCAGCAGGAACCTTCTATTTCTTTATCCTATGACAGGAATGGAGCATATGACGGAGGTTTGGCCGAAGGAGTTGAAGAGGAAGCGACACCCGGGTTTGGAATCTCCCTTGCGTTGATCGGACTTTTGGGAATCGCATTTTGTTTCCGGAAAAAGTAAGAACGGGTGAAAAGAAAAAGGTGAAGATTAAGAGCTCCCACCGGATGAAAACTAACTTTATGCGATCAAGGCGTCAGAGGTCGGTGGGAGCGGAAGCAATATGAAAAATGCAGTTTAATTATTTAATTCGGGTGATCAGACTAACGGTTATTAGCTTTCAGGGAAAGAATGAAAAATTCAGGTCATCTGTTCTTTTTCGACTATTCTGCCAAGACATCTGATTGTCCGGCTTGTGTTCTTATGCAGGATGCCTGTACCGCCTGCTTCTTCCCATTCTCGGATGTTATCGGAGTTGTCATCGATCAGGATCCTGGAGGTTCCGGACTGGAGAGCTTTTTCCGGGCGGAAACAGAGAATTGCATTGTTTGCATACGGGGTTCCGAGTTCTTTTTTCAGCCACTCTATTTTTCCTTTCCTGGCATTAACAAGGGCAATCTTACGGTCAGGATTTGGGAGAGCAGAAAGGATCGTGGGATGTAAACCGGAACTTTTTAGGAAACCGTGAAGTTCCTTGCCTCCTTCCAGCCAGGGCATGTCTGACCAGAAATCGGCTCCTGCAGCTGTAATGTGCCTCCAGAAACGTTCCTTGTCGGTAGTGTACCAGAACATCATATGTTCGCCCAGTAGCTCGCATGCACCCGTAAAATCCGTGAGGACTCCGTCCATATCCAGAAAAACCTTCAACCCTGAATCCTGTACGGAAAAAGGAGTGTAAGGAGAATTATCCGGAAGGATAGGGTGAAAACTAAGGGAGTTGCCCTGAACCGGATAACCCTGGAAGGAACCATTTTGGGCCGGGATACTCTGGACTGGATTACTCTGACCATTATCAACAGGAGTTGAGTTGTCCTTTACGGAACTTTTCCTTGTAAACCTGCGCTGATCAATATAAATGGACATGACAACCGTTCCTTATATTTTCTGGCGGAAAATAGTTTCCTAGTTATTATAGGAGGAATGATAAATATATTTACTCTTCCTAAATAATATAATTAACTGAAGGACTCAAAAAATGCCGATAGCGTAAAAAATGCCAATTATAAAAAAATAATATTAAATGTAAAGATGATAGAAAAACGAAAAAAAGAAAACAAAAATGAAAGGGCTCTTCGCTATTTTGTGTGGGTTGAAAATAATTACTCAGTTAGAAAGTAGCTAGGCCAAAACGAGAAACATCGATCTTGAATGTGATTTTCAACCATAAATGGTTCTAAATTTTAGATATGCTGCTTCGACATTTTGGAGATGAATGTAAGTTATCCACTCGAAACAGCGAAGAGCCAATGAAAGCAACTATTCAGGGAATAGTTACATTTGGGGGAACATTCACGCTTCAGATTTTGTTTTAGATTTTTTTTTCAGCTTTTTTTTCAGCTTTCGTTTTAGTTTTTGTTTCATATTTTTTCAGGTTTTATTCCGGATTTTTTTAGCCTTTCTTTAAAAGACTATTCTTTAAAGGGGGCTGCCTCATTGAAAGGAATATTTATAACTGTTACAAAACTAATTCAGATTGATGGGAAGAAAAATGAAAAAATACCTGAAAATTGCCATCTATACCCTTCTAACCCTATTCATACTTATTTTTATATCAGGTATTCTGGTTTTTTCTAACCCTTTTTTCATGAATACACATGTCAATTTGCTTATTAAGCACAGCGGGACCGACCCTCATGAATTCAAGTTTGAGACTTACACAAAAGAAAAATTTGCGCTGGAATACTTAAATGTCTCATTAAGCCCTGAAGACGACTGTATAGAACTTTTCGAGAGTCATTACGGGACTGCAAATAAAAAAGATGAATTTTTGATGGTCACTTATGATATCCCGGACCCGCAGGACAATTCCACCTACACTCTCTACGGGATAAGCAAGTATACCGATCTTGTCTACGTAAGTACCAGAAAAGCACACTGGGCCAATGGAAGAAGAGGCGGAACTTTTCATAAAGATGTAAGACCGCCGGAAGATCCGGGAAGGGGATGAGCGAAAAATGAACCCGAAAAAGCTCGCTTTTTACCTCTGGCTGCTCCTGGTCGCAGGAGGTATAACGGCATACTTCCTCTATCCTGATGAGATTAATATCCTTTTCCTGGAAGATCTTTCCGAAGAATACTATTACGTAGCTTTGATCATCTATTTCCTGCTCCTATCCGCCAGGGGCCTTACAATGATCCCTTCCACCCCTCTCCTCCTGGCAGGAGTATTGACCTTCGACCCCCTGGAACTCTTTATCGTAAACATGGCAGGAATACTGAGTTCTTCTACCATAGTCTACTATTTTTCAAAATTCCTGGGCTTTGATTCCTATTTTGAAACAAAACACGGAAAATATGTCCGAAAAATAAGGAGAGGCCTCACCGACAAAGAACTCCCGGTGATCGTCGGCTGGAGTTTTTTCCCGCTTGTACCCACGGATTTGATAGTTTATGTCGGCTCAAGCCTGAAAATACCCCTGCTCAAGTGTCTGCTGGGTGTTTTTGTGGGAGAATCCGTACTCAATGCATTTTATATCTTTTCGACAAACTTGATCTTGAAGCTTTGAAATTAATTTCATCCTGGCAAAAAATAAGCAGCAGGATTTTCTGTAAAAATTCAAGCCTGCATGAAGCTCATAAGTCACACAAATCCGGTAAGAAACGGTCAAATAATATTCCTTTTATATTTCCATCCATAGTAAGCGAAAAGTAAAGGATGAGAGTCAATGAAAAACCATCAGATTTTCCCCCTACTTCTGATTATTATCTGTATTGTTACTGTCATTTCCGGCTGCACTGAACGTAATGGAACCGGTTCCTATGAATTCAATGAAACTTCTGAAGAGGAAAGCCAGCAGATTGCTGAAACCTATGTCAGAAACCTGGATTCCTACAGGGAATATAACTTAACAGAACCGATCCTTGTAGAAACCGTGACCCTTCGTTGCCCTTACTGCTGGGAGTTTGTCTACAGGTTCGATCTTATTTCTGAAAAAGATCCGGCTGTAATCGATACAGCTACGGTAAACGTCACAGTGATCGAAGGTGAGGTTGTAGATTCGGTTTATGTGCAGGGGAGTAAGGAATAAGTGAAATTCAAGTTAATTCATTTCTCTCAAGAGGACTAATTTATGGTTTAGAGTAACAAAATTCGCTCCTGTCCCGCTCGATGCAGGAGGGCGGTCTTTTCTATAAAAATAAGAAGAAAAAAAGCACAAAAAAAGATAAAGGGAAAGTGGGAAAGCAAAGGCTTCTGAGAACATTTTTTAGTTAGGAAGGGAGCACAACGGGTCAAAGCGACAGAAATTTCGGTATTGTTTTTCTTTCAAATTTGTTTTTACTTTTTTCCTTTTTGTGAAGGGCTGCCAGACAGGCTGGGGGAGATGCTTATATTTACTTTCTAATTGAAAAACGGTTTTTGCGGTTAAGGATGGACTATCCTGATCACCGGGTATTTCTCTACGGTATTGTTTCTCTTAATTGCTTCGTTGGTTTTCGGGTCGTTTTTTATCTGGCTGGCAGCAGGTTCATGTTCCTTACGATGCGGGGAGAGAAACTGGGATACCTCTTCCCGGACCCCTGAAAAGATAAGACACTCAAACGGGAAAATCATAATGAAGAAAGAAAATAAAGGAAGAGGTTAATAGAAATGATAGGGGGATAAAGGAAGAAAATCAAAAAGTGAATAAAAAAAGAAGACCTCTGCTTCCTCATCCTCTATTTCATCTTTTTTTTCTTTAAAATTATCATTAGATTTTATCCATCAGCTTTTTGATATCTGCTTTGATATCCGAGGCAAGCTTTTTCGCACTCTCTCCAGTCGTGTCAACAAGCTTTTCAACCTTGCCTGTAATGCTCTTTACCTCGTCTTTTACATCAATGGACTTTATTTCTCCAGATAGTGATTTTATTTCTCCATTTATGCTCTTCCCAAGTTTTGAGGCTTCATCTCCGGTCTTTTTTGCAAGGCTGTCGACATCATCCCCTAGTTTCCTAACTTTTTCCTGTATGTTGAACCCTTTTTTACCGGCTTCTTTTGTTTCAGTTTCAGCTTCTTTTGCCATATAAACCCCTTTGAATGTTCTATAATTATAATTTTTCTCATAAAGAGCCTGTTTTTCAGACACTTATATATTAACATCCAGAAATGACACTTATATATTAACATCCAGAAATGACACTTATATATTAACATCCAGAAATGACACTTATATATTAACATCCAGAAATGACACTTATATATTAACATCCAGAAATGACACTTATATATTAACATCCAGAAATGACACTTATATATTAACATCCAGAAATATAACATTATCCTTGAAAGTTAAGGCTCTTTAAAATTTATAAAAAAAATCATTTTCGGGTAAGATGCCAGCAGAAGGGAATTTGGAAAAATGAGCTTACTCTGCGACATCTCATCTTCTTACATACAAAACAAATTTATACTATCTGGACTAAACTTCAATCTACTAAACTTCAATCTGCAATTTTTGCAATTTTCAGTTCTTCTCAGTCAACATTGTAAAACCCATGATGGTCAAGGCCGATTTTTGAAATGAATTTCATTACGCTACAAGCTTATAAACTATAAATTAAAATAGTATGCTTGTAAAGAGTAGAGAAGTTCAACAAATTCAAAGAGTGTATCAAGTCAGGCAGAGATTCCCGGAAAGGAGAGGAGAAGATCCGGTAAATATAATAATATGGCTCCTGTAATGTATCCCTGCAAGCTGAAAACGCAGAAACCTGATAAGATATATTTTCGGAAGAGAACTGGATCTCCGGGAGAAAAATACCTCCATAAAAATGATAGAGGAGACATGCAGACTTTAGTTATATGCATAGACAGGGACAACGACCTGGGCGAAAAAGCAAAAATGGAAACTCCCATAGTAGGGAGGGAGGCAAATGTTCGGGCAGCAGTTGCACTCGGGATTGCTGACCCTGAAGATTCGGACACAAATACGATTTTCGGAGGGATTCGGATTCTTGACGAGCTTCTGGAAAAAGGAGTTGACGCTGAGATCGTCTCATTTGCAGGAGATAAGAATGTCGGGGTGATTTCCGACCAGAAGATCGCCGAACAGCTCGAACTCTATCTCCAGATGAATGAGGTAAAGCGAGCGGTCTTCGTCTCTGATGGGGCAGAGGATGAAACCCTCGTCCCAATAGTGCAGTCCAGGATGAAAATTGACTCCGTAAAACGTATTGTCGTTATGCAGAGCGAAAACCTGGAAAGCACATATTATATTCTCAAGCACGTCTTCAGCGACCCCAAAATCTCTCAGACCTTTTTTGTGCCTATAGGTCTTGCTTTTCTTATTTATGCCATTTTCTTGCTCGCCGACTACCCCGAAGGGGCAGTTGTGGGAATTCTTGCAGCTGTCGGGCTTTACATGCTGTACAGAGGCTTCGGGCTCGATGATATTGTTGCCCTCGAAAAAGAAAGGCTCTGGGACGCTTTCCTTGAGCAGAGAATGGTCTTCATCAGTTACACTGCTGCCCTGCTTACCGGGCTTGTAGCCACTGTGTACGGAGCTATGCAGGTCTGGACACTCTACTCCGCAGAAGGGGTCTGGTACCACGGGACTCTGACTTTGATCTCGGTCTTCATCAATACCTCGGTATGGGGGTATGCAGCAGCTCTCCTGCTTGCAGATCTGGGAAAGATTTTCGATCTCAGGATGGGCGGCAAGCCCATATACAGAGGTATCTCTATCTCCCTCTTCGTGATTGCAAGCGGAATACTCTTCTGGGGAGCAAGCACTTACATCCTGGCTGTAGCCTCCATTTCCGAAGGGTTGTTAAGTGATCCCTCCGTTGCGCTACAGTACTTCGTATATTCGATCATAATTGCCGTGCTTATCGCCCTTGCAGGAATAAAGTATTCCCTGTCAAGCCAGGCTTCGGAAAACGAGAATAGAGTGAAAGGAATACAAAGTAAAAAAGCTTCATGAACTTTGGAAGGATCAATCAATTGAAAATTAGCAATCCGTTATTAAAAAATGGGAAGGAGATCAAAAAATGGATGAGGAAGCTGAAGTTGCGGAAATTGCAGTACTCGGTGGGGTAGGTTTTAACTCCCATAAGGACTGCGAAAGCCATCCGGTAACTACTCCCTATGGAAGAATTACTGCATACCTGACCAGCATAAAAGGGAGAAGCGTTGTAATAATCCCCAGACATGCTGAAGAAATCCATATCCCGCCGCATAGAGTTAATTACAGGGGAAATATCTGGGCTGCCCATTCCCTTGGTGCAAAGCGCGTAATTTCCACAAATTCGGTAGGGTCAATGCGCGGGCATCCTGTTGGCAGTTTTGTTGTGCTTGACGATTTCATAGATTTTACCCGCAGCAGGCCTTCGACCTTTCATGACGATAAAACTGTGCATGTTGACGTCTCCGAGCCTTACTGTCCGGAAATAAGGGCCTCTCTCAGGTACTCTCTGGAAAAAAGGGGAATTTCCTATACCGAAGGAGTTTACGCCTGTACGGAAGGTCCCCGTTTTGAGACTCGGGCTGAAATCCGCATGATGAGCCAGTTTGCAGATGTTGTTGGCATGACAGGTGTGCCGGAAGTAGTTCTTGCAAAGGAACTCAGCCTCTGTTACGCCTCTCTTTCCATCGTCACAAACCAGGCATGCGGGATGACCACGCAGAAATTAACTGCTGACGAAGTCACCGAAGTTGTCGGAAAGGCTCAGGCCTCAATCTTCAAAATTCTCTCGGATGCGATAGGAAAAATTCCTGAGACCCGGAATTGCATGTGCAGATTTGCAAAGGAAGGAGCCTGCCTTTAATTATTTCAGTCGAATACCCCGCTAGCTTGCTGCGGGGATGGAAAACTTCCCCAGCAACCGTTAATGAGAAGATGGTTTATCAATTCCGTTTTCTGGTTTTTAACTTCTGCTTAAACTAAATTTTTTAGGGTTACTGCTTTCTTTAACGGAATTTTGAGCGGTGGCGCGAACATACCCCGTTGCTTGCAGCGGGGTGCGCCAGCGCAACTTTGATTTAAGAAAAATTGAAGAGTATATCAACCGAAGTTATGATTTACTCTCTTTAAGTTCTCTTCTTTTAAGCTCCCTTCTTTTAAGTTCTTTTCTCAAATATGCTCTCTTCAGCCTAACCTCTTTATCCAGCTCGATTACCGCTTTCACGGCCATATCTATTTCATTGATCTCTTTATCCAGCTCAACGTCCTGTCCTATTTTTCTGTACCACGGAATCGGTTTCCTGCGGAATTCAAGACCCTGTGTTCTGAGTAGCAGGATTTTTGTTAGCATGAAATGAAACAGGACGATTATTATATAATAATATAGTGATAAAATATAAATATGATAGCTGTTATATATGGAAATACTATGAATACGTTCTGAGGAAAGTTTCAGGAAGGCATGCCCTGCAGAAAAAATCGGGTGATGTGCCCTGAAAAAGGTTTTCGCTTCGGAAAAGTTACTGAAAAATCTAACCGTATGTTTTCATTTCAATTTTTACAGGTGCCGGGTTAGTCTTCTACGGCAAGACTGGATACTTAGACAGAAGGACAGAAAGTAGAGAAGGCAGAAAACCACCGTTTTTCGAGCATCAAAGGAAGCTTACTTATATTATTCACATATCAGGATACACAATGACGCTATGGGTCCTAAGCTATGCAGAAAAATCAAAAGTTGTAGTGATGACCATAAAGGACCGGATGAAACAGCCTCTTTCCGTGGCCGAGCTCCAGATAAAGGGCAGTTCTAAAGGTCCACGTCCTCATAAGATCAGGGTTCTTACCGGGAAAAAAAATGAGGAATTCATCCCTCCCCAACAGTTCATAGAGCTTTTGCGCAGTGCAAACAGGATTATGCTCGCAGAAGGAGGGGACCCTGCAAATGAAGAGTCTTTTCTTGAAATGCTCAAAGGTTTTCAGCTCAGTGCAGATAGGGTTAAGATCTGCAAGCATTGCTGGTTCAACCGACGTTTTAATTTTGTAAACAGCAAGTCCATCAAGTACCATGACGAGCTCATCTGTGCTGACTGTGCAAAAGAAGAATTGCTCCGGGCAGTTCGTTCTGCCGGTTCCCAGTACGGGGAAAAATCGGTTTATTTCCTTGAGCAGGTTCTCCACAAAACAAGAGACCTTGACCGGACAATCCGGATGCTGAGCCCTGAGAGGCTGGACCCGGAGTTTACGCGTTATGATACTATCCGGACGAGCCCCAACGAAGCCACGGTCAGGGTGAAAAATCTTCCCCTTGCAAAGAAGTTCAGAGAAATGCTCCTCCAGAAATCCGAAACCCTGCTCCCTGTGCAGGCGCTGTCTGTGGAAGCCGGGCTTCTGGAAGGGAAAAACCAGTTTGTGGTTTCCGCAACCGCAACAGGAAAAACTCTCATCGGGGAAATGGCAGGAGTCCAGAACCTGCTGGATAAAAAAGGGAAAATGCTTTACCTGGTTCCCCTTGTAGCCCTCGCAAACCAGAAATATGACCAGTTTACGGAACGCTATTCAAAGCTAGGGCTCACAAGCTCCATTAAGATTGGCGCAATTCTCATAAAGACCTCTCAGCGTGTGAAAATGAATACCAGCCCTAATGCGGATATAATTGTGGGGACTTATGAAGGCGTAGACCACATGCTCCGCTCGGAAAATGCCGATTTTCTTGGAAAAATAGGGACTGTCGTTATAGATGAAGTCCATATGCTCGAAGACCTGGAAAGAGGGCACAGGCTGGACGGGCTTATAGGAAGGCTTCGTTATGTGGCGCCTGAAGCCCAGTTCATCTATCTCTCGGCAACCGTTGCAAACCCTGAGGGCTATGCAAAGAAACTCGGAGCCCGGCTTGTCCGCTATGAACACAGGCCGGTCCCCATAGATAGGCATCTCCTTTTCTGTCAGGAAAACGAAAAGGCAAAACTGATTTCCCAGCTTGCAAAAGAAGAGTATTCGATGCGCTCTTCGAAAAAGCACAGGGGACAGACAATAGTCTTTACGAATTCAAGGCGAAACTGCCATAAGCTTGCGGGAGCTCTTTCAATCCGGGCTTCTCCTTATCATGCAGGGCTTTCGCAGTATGAAAGAAAAAAAGTGGAAACCCTTTTTGCAAAAGGAGAGCTTCCGGTGGTCGTGACAACTGCTGCCCTTGCAGCTGGCGTTGACTTTCCGGCTTCCCAGGTTATATTCGAATCCCTTGCAATGGGCATAGACTGGATTTCGGTCCAGGACTTCCTGCAGATGAGCGGAAGGGCGGGTAGACCCGATTACCATGACAGGGGCGTTGTCGTGCTCATGCCCGTACCGGGGAAGTCTTATTCAAGCGCCCAGTCCGATACTGAAGAAGAGGTTGCAATCAAGTTACTGCAGGGGGAGATGCTCTCTGCAGGCGTCGAGTACGGGGAAGCCGAACAGCTGGAAGAGGTCCTGGCCTCGGTTGCGGTTACCTCTTCGGTTCAGGACTTGAGGAATATCCATTCCTTAATGTTCGGAGGCTTTGATCTCGATAAACTGGTTTCCCGGCTCCAGAGCTACAGGTTCCTTGAGAAAAAGGGAAACAAAGTCTCACTTACCCGTTTCGGAAAGATTATTGCAGCTCATTTCCTGCCGGTTTCGAAAGCTTTCCTGATTAGAGATGCTGTGCTTGCGGAAAACAGTCCCCTGAAAATTGTAACCAACCTGGAGTTTTTCGATGCTGCTTACTTTAAATATGCAAACCAGATCGGAAGCTCTCTGCATGTGAACATGCCTTCGAGGGTTTTTCAGGGTGCAGCCCTTGATATAGTCTTTGATGGGGAATCTCTCTCCCATCTGGATATCAAAATAAGAGAACTTATGCTGAACTTTGCCTCGGATTTTTTAACCTGCACCTGCCGGGATTCTCCTTACTGCGGATGCGCAGAGCAGAAATTTTCGGAGAAGATTATCCGGCTGCGGATGGAAAGGCTGGACCCTACCCAGATAATCCGGAATCTTGAGGACAAGTACGGCATTTCCGCGTACCAGGGGGATGTTTTCGGGTACCTGGATAATGCGGTACGTAACCTTGATGCTGTGGAATTGATTGCAAGGGTCCATTCGAAAAAGGAAGTAGCAGAAGAAGCAAAGAAGCTCAAGAAGAAAGTCCAGGGCTGAGCAATTCACAGCGTTTTGAAAACCAGTGATTTATAAGTGATGAAGAGGTAAACTATTCCTGTTATACCGGAGAATCGTTTGTAAGATAGAAAACTGTCAGTATTTGCGGACAACTGGCAAATACCGGATACCGGGATTTCTGTGAAATCAAAGTACAGAGGTAATTTTATGGCTGAGGATGTTGAATCCAGGGAAAATATTGAAAGTGCAGCTTCCAAAAAAGGTAAAAAGAGTATTAAGATTGAATTTGTAAAGCCTGAAGACTTCCGGCAGATATATGCAATAGGAGCTGCAGGTGGGCACAGCCCTTATGATTTCAGGATAGGCTTCTACAACGACACCCCAAAGATGTTCGGGGATGCCTCGGAGTCCAGGATTATTGAGAGGCGCGTTGAAGCCGAAGTGATCCTCTCTCCGGTTGCAGCTCTTGAACTGAACCGCTGGCTGACCCAGCATATCAATGAGTACGAATCCGTTTTCGGGCCCATCTCAAGAGCAATTCCTCGGCCTCTTCGAAAAGAGCCCTCAAAGTCCAGTAACGAAAGTACGGATATTCAGGGTTATATCTGAGTTCGGGTTTTTGTTGAAATCCGGGATCACGGTTACTGAAACTTCTGAAGAAGCCTCGTTTGTCTGGAAGCAGGATGCTTGCAGGAGAACCTGCTTGGGAAGTAGAGTTTCAGGGTATTAAAGCTGCATAGAATCTTAAAAACTGTCTAAAACAAATACTGCCTAAAATAAACACTATCTAAACTAAATACTGTCTAATAAATGGAAATGCAGCATTTATCCTATTTTAACTTACTTTCTTTCTGGTGCAGGTTTAACTCCGTTTTAACCTGTCTCAGCTAATTTAAGTTTGAGAGGTTCATAAGGTCACTCTCCCACTCCAGACATCGATGGTTATATATCTCTGAAAAGGGTATGTAATTTCAGTTTTCTTAAAAGCCGGTGGAGTGACGATTCGGAATGGTTTTTCAGTTGCTGGCAGGAAGCAGCTGATAAAGGCAGCAGGCTTATTGTAAATGCATATATTGCCCTGACACAATTTGCTCTGCGCCGGCTTTGGAATGAAAGAAGAGGCACCCGAGAGTACGGGGAACCGAAAATCCAGAATAAATCAGCGAGGGTTTAATTTTGTTCCCAAATAAAAAAGTTCAGAAAATCGTTGGATCAAGGATCCGGGTAGAAATGAAAGGCGACCTTAATTTGCTTGAAGGCACTCTGAAGAGTGTGGACGACTATATGAATCTTCATCTTGTTGACACGATGGAGATCGTAAGAGGGGAAAAAGTCCGCTCCCTTGGTTCTGTAGTGCTTCGGGGCAATAACATCATACTGATTACTCCTGTCGAAGACTGAAACGTCTGAAGAAGGAACCTCATTAGTGTGGAAGCAGGCATGGATCTTGAAGAAGAAGCATACAATATAATTAGAAGACATAAAGAAGGCGTTTTCCAGAACGTTATCTGGAAAGAGTTGAATATCGACAGCAGGAAATGCTCCAGAATCATAAAAAAGCTTCTGGACAAGGACCTGATTATCCGTGAGGTGGGAGTCTCAAACGGAGCAAGAACATACCTCCTTAAAGCAAAGGAGGAAGTTAAGGAGAAATACGACCTTCTGCTCTCCGGAGACCTGTTTTCAGTCTGTACTGGCTGTACCGGAGATTGCGAACCCGAATATTGCGGCAGACTCAGCGAATGGATCGGAAACCTTATGGTAGAAGAAGCTGAGAGAGCTGAAGAAGACCCGAATCTCGAAGCTGAAGGCGAGGATGAATCCGAAGAAGATATCTGAAAGTATCTGAATATATCTTAAATAAAGTTAAAGCAAATTATAAAATTTATAATATCTTGAATAATTTGCAAAAACTTAGAGACCTGGAAGGTCTAAAAAGATCTTGAAAGATCTTGGATAATACATCCTCAGAAGCTCTTTGCAATAGATAACTATTTATACGGGAAACCCTTATTGAAGATCCCTTCAATAAGGGAAATAAAGTTCGGTCAAGTACAGGCAAAATGCTCCGGTAGTGTAGTCCGGCCAATCATTCCGGCCTTTCGAGCCGAAGACTCGGGTTCGAATCCCGGCCGGAGCACCATATTTTTTAAATGCGTCAGTTTCGCTGCAAAATCTTTACTTGTTCTGAAAACTTTACTTGTTCTGAAAACTTTACTTGTTCTGAAAACTTTTGTTATTTACTTCTGTTACCTGACTGTTTTCTATCTTTGTTAATCGAGTTGTTTCATGCTCCCTTTCTGTTCCCGCGCTTTCCTAAGTTTCTGAGCCCCGAAAAGGGGTTTCTGACTAAATATTTTTCAGCCAGTTATACAATACATGGCAAAAAATTGAGGGGACTGTCCCAATATACGGATGTATAAACCATATTTGAGCGATAAAATATACCAGAATTTCGCAGGTAAGGGACAGATTTATATATTACAAGGTATATTGTTGGTTTCGCTCTGAGATGCGATGTGCTCCGGTAGTGTAGTCCGGCCAATCATTCCGGCCTTTCGAGCCGAAGACTCGGGTTCGAATCCCGGCCGGAGCACCAAATTTTTTTTCGGGTATTTTACCGGAAATTTTGATTCCTTTTCTAATATGTTTTTTTGTGATGTGAAAAATATATTTTCGGGCATTTTCGTTGGAATGTATTTTTGAAAATTATTTTATCTGTTTCTGTCTGTTTCCCTGTGAAGTTTAAGCTATTTCTGAAAAACCATTTTCAACACCCTCATTATGTCAATAAACTCCATCTCAGTTAACTTCTTTTAAGGATACGCCTGTGTAACTCCTTTATTTCCTGGATTCTTTCCAGATTCTGTTCCTCGTCAGGGATTCCTGTCGTATTCAGGGCTTCAAGTGTCAGCTTTCCTGCAGCAACTGCAGTTTCCATCCCATATTCCAGGGCAAGGACCCGGAGGGTTTCCAGAGTCCATACCGTCTGGACAAGCGCATTTTTTGATTCCTGCCGGGAAAGTTCCTTTCCAAGCTTTTCAAGGGCCTCGATTATGACCTTTACCTGAGGTTCATTTCTTTTCCTTACAGCAGCAATACCCAGTTCCTCAAGGAGAATTGCAGATCCTACCGAGCTATTCTCCATTTCCTGCCCGGCTGATGAAACCCCTATTCCCACAAGGAAGTTTACGGCGGTAGCCCAGGTCTCGGGGAGGTTTTCATCCATTGCTTTCCTGGCTAATTGCATTAGATAAGTCTCAGAAAGGCTTGCCAGAACCTCCATTTTTGCCTCTAAGGATTTTTTCCCCAGGTTCCCCAGGGTTTCGGCTGCATTTTTTGCCACAGCATCCATACCCTTTTCTGCAAATTCCAGGGCAAGCCCTCCAAGTCCGGAAAGCGCTTTTAAGGCAAGAGACTCTCTTTTACGGTCTGCGGCTTCAACTGCCACCTCTCCAAGAGAGTGGACTGCGGCTATGGATGCTATCTCCATTCTTTTTTCGGCAGTCAACTTGCCTATATCCCCCATAGCAATTATCAAAGCTTTTGCATCGAGCTCATTTTCTGCAGTAAGGTCCAGATGTATTAACTGTACTGCAAAATCCCTCAGGCTGCTGAAAGCATCTACCACCCCTTTTGCATCTCCATCGTAGGCTTTTCTTAATCCCTCTTCGATCATCCTGACCTCAGCCAGCTCACGTTCGTCCACCGAAGACATGAAACACCCCAAAATAGTCTTTTTCCAGAATCGTTCTTGTCCAGGATAGTCCTTGTCAATCTTATCTCGTTTAATCTTATGTTCTGTCGCATGATCAGTTTTCCTATCAGAGCTATTTTCCTGTGGAAAACTCTTCAGGGATGTAAGGAATTTCTCAGGGCAATATCGAAAATCGGAGTTGTTTAAGGTTGGATTGGGGGATTTTCGGGGAAATAATTGTAGATATGGGTCCGTAAAGCGTAAAGTACATATACTAATGTACATTATTATGCTTTGTTGTACTATAATGTAGAATTGGTTTGTTATGTTTAATCAATTTACTCTGTCCAATTAATCGTTGTGTATAACTGATTTGTGGTATTTATGAACTCAGGAAAGTTCTCCTGAAAAATGATGCAGGATGATGATTTTAATGAAATCTCAGGATATTGCTATTGTTGGAATTTTACTCGCCGTCGGTGCGATCGTTCGTTACTTATCCCTGGTAATTCCGGGTCCGATTGTCTCAAATCTCGTTATAGCCTTTTACTGTCTTGCCATTATCCTTGTAGTACCAACTTTTACTGAGGTAATAGGGATAGGGGTTGTAGCAGGAATTATCTGTGCTCTCCTCAGCCACTCTATTTTCCCGCCGGCAAACCTTATCAGTGAACCTGTCGGGGCCGTGGTCTGCCTGGCCACGTACAAATCCCTTATGAACAAGCTGTCTCTTTCCCCTGCCGTTGCGACTCTGATCGGGACTCTTGCCAGTGGGATAACTTTTGTGCTTGTCGCAATGCTTCTCGTTGCGTCCTCAATCCTGACCAAGTATGCGACCATGGGAGCTTTTGTAGTAGCTATCATCCCGATTGTGGGGTTAACTGCAATTGCCAACTCTTTCATTGCCCAGATCCTTTACGTACCCGCCTCAAAGGTACTTGCCCGGGGGAAAGCATAAAGCATGATAGAACTCAGGAACTTTTCGTATACCTACGGAACAGCAGCAATCCCTGCGTTAAAAAACATAAATCTGGAAATCCGGAAAGGAGAGCTGCTCCTTGTTACGGGGCACAGTGCAGCCGGAAAAACTACCTTAGCCCTTGCAATGGCAGGCATTCTCCACCACGAGATCGGAGGCAAAATTGAGGGGAACATCAGCTTCCAGAGCAGGGATGTAAAAGAATTTGACGGCATAAAGGAACTGAGTCGACATATAGGGGTGGTTTTTGACGACGCGGAATCTCAGCTGATCTTTACGACTGTTGAAGAAGAAATCTTTTCAGGACTTGAAAACCGCGGCCATCCGGAAAAAGAGATGGTACGCAGGTCAAAAGAGGCAATGGATTTCTGCGCAATCAGCCATCTGAATAACCGGGCTCCTCACATGCTTTCCGGAGGGCAGAAGCAAAAAGTTGCCCTCGCAGCAACCCTTGCCCTGGATACGGAAGTCCTGATCCTTGACGAAGCCACTGCCGAACTAGACTCCCAGGCAGTCCGAAAGGTATTTTCTGTCCTGAAGAGGCTGAAAGATGCCGGAAAAACTATTATAATCATAGACCACAATATCGAGGATTTCCTTGAAATTGGGGACAGGGTCGTGCTTCTTGAGAAAGGAGAGATAAAGGCAATAAAAAGTCCCTCGGAATTTACCTCAAAGTCTTCAGATCTTACTTCTACAAATCTTACTTCTACTTCAGCTCTTCAAACAGACCTTCCCCTTTCAAGAACAGCTGAGCAGCCGATTATTTCCGTAAAGAACCTCACCCAGCGATATGGAGAAATCCTGGCGCTTGACAACATTGACCTTGAGATTTACCCTGGGGAGCTTGTTGCCATTCTGGGGGAAAATGGTTCTGGTAAGACTACCCTCGTAAAACATTTCAATGGCCTCCTTCGCCCTTACTCCGGAAAAGTGACAGTAAAAGGGCTTGAGACCTCTACAACCCCCATAAACGAGCTTGTGAAACATACCGGGCTGGTCTTCCAGAACCCGGACAATATGCTTTTTGAAGATACTGTTGAAGCCGAAATCAATTTCGGGCTGAATAACATCGGCGTAAAAGGGCCTGAAGCAGTAGGGGCAATCCTCCGTTCCCTGGAGCTTGTAAACCTGAATGATAAGCAAAAAGTCTTCCCCCGCCATCTCAGCCGAGGAGAAAGGCAGAGGCTGGCTGTTGCCTGCATAATTGCGATGAAGCCTGAGCTGATAGTGCTTGACGAGCCCACCACAGGCCTTGATGCCGAAGAGTCCGACCGGATGATGCAGCTCATGCGCAAGCTCCAGCAGGAAGGCCATACAATAGTCATGGTGACTCATAACCTGCAGATCGTAAGGGACCATGTAGAAAGAGTCATTCGGATGGAGTCCGGAAAAGTTGTGGAGGATTCGGCAAACAGGAAATTTTCCGGCAAAGGATCTGTCAAGGAAGAAAGTGACTACAAAGGACATGTCAGTAAAGAAATTGTTAGTGAAGAAATTGTTAGTGAAGAAATTGTTAGTGAAGAAAGTGTTAGTGAAGAATGTGTAAGAGGAGGCACATGCGCATGAAAGAGATTATGCAGTACATAAATAGGGAAAGCTTTTTACACCGCATGAACCCGCTTTCGAAAATCGCTGCGGTAACGGGCATAATAGCCCTGAGCGTGTTAACAACAAACCCGGTTTTCCTGGCCGTTATGGTGTTCGGGATTTTTCTGGCTTCTCTAATAGCTGGGCTTCAGCAGGAACTTCTCAAGCAGGTAAAACTTCTGGTCTTCCTGAGTATCAGTCTTATTCTGCTCACCGTCTTTACCCTGAGAAGCGGGGAAACCGTCGGCTACCTGATCCCTGCCGGTACCTTTACAGCTGGCGGGTTTGTTCCGATCACGACCGGAGCCCTGGACTTTGGAACCGTCCTTTCCCTCCGTTTCTTTGCAATGCTTTTTGCCTTCCAGCTCCTGGTAGTCACCACAAAGCCAAGTGACCTTATGAAAGCCCTTCTTGCAATCCACGTCCCTGTAGACTACGTGCTCATGTTCGTGATCGCTCTCCGCTTCATCCCGAGCCTCCAGGTAGAAGGCCAGCGTATCCACGAAGCCCAGCTCGCAAGGGGATACAACCCCGGGACAGGCCTCCGCGGAAAAATCATGAGTGTAAAGCCAATCCTTGTGCCTCTGGTCGCAAACTCCCTCGGAAGGACCCAGGTGCTCGGCCTGACAATGGACATGCGGGGTTACAGGAGTCGCCAGAGTGTTGAGAAAAAGCTTACCTGGAACAAGACCGATGTGGCAGCTATAGGCTGTGTGGCTGTTATGGGACTGGGAGTGGTGCTTGGCGGGTTGATGTAAACTCTCCAAGCTTCTTCCTGTGAGCATCGGGAACTATAGAACCCAAATTTGACAGAAGCACACATTTTATAATGTTGGAATGGGCTTCATGCTTCTGTTTTTTTAATACAATTCAAAGTTTTGTCTTGCATCTTATGATTTTTGGACATTTTTTAATTTACTAAAATGTAGTGTGTCAATGCAACGTGTTTTGTGTAAGAATATACTGTATTAATTAGCAGAATCTGTCAAATTAGGGATAGAAAACTCTGCAAAATACGACGAAATTGCAAAAAAGAAGAATTTACAAGAAGAATTTACAACTCTAGATTATTCAAAAAAGAGAAAAATAGGAAGTGAAACCTTAGTCTTGCTTCCTTGAAATCACATAGCCAGCCAGAATTACTGCAGCCAGCATACCGATTGCCAGCAATCCTTTTTTCATGCTTCCTGAATTATTCTCTCCGGCTTCCGAATCGACAACCTCAGATTCTTCTTCTGAAGTTTCGGAAACTGCCTTTGTATCCTTATCCTCTACATAACTCCCAAGAGGCAGAGACGTCCCTTCCGTGTTTTCTTCCGGATAAAGGGCCATTATTGAGAAAGACGCGAAACCTGGAGTATCTGCCTCATAATAGACATAGTCCTCGTCTTCGTCAGTCTGGCTGGTCGGAAGTTCGACCCACTTTTCGTCTTCAAACGCCCAGAGTTTGACAGAAGACGAATCTACTCCGTTTGAATTAATCCAGGTTTTTTCGACTTTGAAACCGACAACTGCGTTTTCAATGTTCTCCGAGCTTGCAGTCCCTTCGTTTCCGACCCAGATATTCGTGTTTTTGTAAACTTTCCCAGTGGGCAGTTCCGTCACAAGGGTGGATTTTCCTTTAAGCGTCTCGACAATGGTTGTGGTTTTCCCGACAGTCTTTTTCGGATCGAATTCAATGTAAGCGATTGAGGTTACATTTTTTGCGAATATGAATTTGGCATGGTTGCCGTTACTGACAAACTGCTGGGCAAGTTCTTTTATCTCAACATTGCTGGCAGGTTCTGGAGAGCCGCCGGCTCCTCCACCGGAGCTGGATGAAGAACTTGACGAGCCCGAACCCGGAGAGGGCGAAGAAGGAGACGACGAATTCGTGTAGCTTATCACTTTAAATATCCCTGTTTTTTCGTTATTCTCTTCGGTAAACTCAACAAACTGGCCCTCTGAATCCACAACTACCTTCAAGTCCATACTTCCGGAACTGGTCGGGACCCAGTTGAATGTAAAGGAAGTTGTCGAATCGGCTTCAAGTCCGGAAACCGTGGAAAAAGAGATCTCATTTCCATCCAGGTAGCATTTTACACTGCAATTTCC
The DNA here is from genome assembly GCF_000007345.1 of Methanosarcina acetivorans C2A. Classification (NCBI taxonomy): domain Archaea; kingdom Methanobacteriati; phylum Methanobacteriota; class Methanomicrobia; order Methanosarcinales; family Methanosarcinaceae; genus Methanosarcina; species Methanosarcina acetivorans. The sequence goes on from NC_003552.1 coordinate 1,688,185, forward strand.
GGATGATGCAAGCCCCACATTCTTCAATGTAACTTTGAATGTCACGTTTTCGTTTTCATGGGGATTTTCCGGTTCCCAGGATATGTCCTCGATCATCAAATCGGGATCGCCGGATACTCCAAACGAATTATTGTAAACGTACCAGCCCTGCTGGTCCACGTCACTCGATTCACTCAAAATTCCGGGATACCTCTCATAATCTCCGGTTGCGTCATTCATTAATTCTGCCCTGACTAGGTACACAATTTCCTCGGAGCCTTTATTCGGCTTGACCTTCAGGTTGAGAGTTTCGTTTTTCCCTGTTTCCCAGTCGTACTTTACCAGATCGACAAAAAGATACTCCGATGAATCAATTTTTGTACCGTCTTTGGTCTCAATCGAACTGCCGCTTGGATAGATGTCTACTCTGTCCCCGCTTCCTTCCTTACTCAAGATTTCTTCATTATTCGGAAACGCGACAATAATATGGCCTTCACTTGATTTGTCTCCTTCGTTTTTTGTTGTTACGGAGATCGTAGCGTATTCATTATTGTAAATCTCTCCTTCTATGTAGACAGATGCGCCTATGATTTGGGAAACCACAGTATCTGCAGCATTTGTCCCGGAAAGGTTTTTTGCGTCGGCGGTTGCGTCATCTGAATTTGTTTCAGATGCTGCGGCATTAAATGGTGTCAACAATAAGAAAAACACCAGCAAGAAACACGATATTGTTAGATCTGTTCTCATAATTTCTTCCCCCCAAATACATAACCAAAAGATCCAGTATTAAGAAGATTCTCAATGTTTCATTAATAACTAATATTCAAACAACCATATAATTTAATGGAAATGTAATTTCTAATAAAAATTATGAAACTAAAGTCATCTAGCTAAATAAATTATAAAAAACGATATAAGAAATGAATAACTGCTGATTAGAACCACCGCTAACTAGAATATCTGCTAATTAAAATAACTGCTAATTAGGATGGCTGGTAATTAGAATAACTGCTAATTAGAACTTTATTAATTTCAATTGGGCCCGTTAAATCCTTCCACTCCATCCTTTCTATACGTTTTTTTCTTCTTCTCTTTCTTTTACAGCTTTTCCGGTCTCGCAGAAGTACAGGTTTTGAAGCTTGTATTTGTTATAGATGGGGCATGTCGGGCAATTGCAGCTTTTTTTTGAGATCTTTTCAGGAGAACACCCTCTCGCGCAGAAAAGAAATGGTTCAGGTGGAAAGGGCAGACTCGGGCATGTACCGCAGTGTTCCATACAGATGCGGAGGTTTTCGGGAGTGTCAGCTACCATCTGCCGGATTTCTCCGGTCTCGCTAATTTGAACAGCTTTCAAAGATCTTGATTTAAGCTGCATTTTTTGTTTATGCGATGTGCCCTGTTGTTTTTGTGCCCTTTTTTGAACAGTTTCATGAAAACAGAATGCTTTTCTACATTTATTACCTGAGACCATAATATTCCCCATAGAAAAATTAGATTGATAATAAATAAAACCGCTGGCAAAATTCGATGTCAGGACGAGATGTCAAAACTTAACATGAAAATTCAATATTACTACAGTATACTAGAATTCGATAGGTGACCCGAGGATAGGGATAAACATTTTATTGATTATTTAAAATACGAGTTTACAAGCTATTGAAACAAGCTAAAAGTGATCAAAAATGAAGCATAATATGAAGTTTCCATGCTAATTCAGTGTTTAATTTCTAACTTGTCAAAATATCAAAGAATTTATATATCATAGAATAGTAAAAAGAACTATTAGAAAGATTTAGCAGGGGTCAAATAAAAATACGGGGAAATTCTAAATGAAAACTCTGTAAATAATGGGTTTTCTATTCCATATGTTTTGTCATTTGTTAAAAAAGTGGCTGAGATATCAGTGGTAGTGATTGATTGAGAGCCCTTTATTCTGGTCCCTGGGCTCTCAATCGGATGAAACCCCCTTTAAAGAATACTCCCACATATTCTTTACTCAATTGTAAGAGAAGGCAATAAAAATTTACGGTTGGTTTGGTGATTGATTGAGAACCCTTTATTGTGATCCCTCGGGTTCTCAATCGGGTGAAACCCCTATTAATGAATACTCCCCAAGTATTCTATTTACAAACATGCACCAAAGTGCTTCTCTTACAATTACAGTCTTTTCAATGCTTAAATTCTATATATAATAAATTCCGCTAAATATTCAATGATTAATTAATTTTGTTCGTTTAGTATTATTTGACCGAAGCATTATTTTATTAACTGCTGGAAATTATAGTTAATCTTTAAAATATGGATAGCTTCTAGTTTTTCAATGGCATTAAAATTTTCAATCAAAGCAAAAATATAGACTAGTGTTTCGATTCCAAAATAAATTCCTTATTTCCTGAAAAAAATTCGTGATATTCGGATCTATTCAAAAGTCAAGTTTTATGAACCTACTTCGGAATCGCAGTAGTTGAATTTCAACTTTAAGACTACTATCCTGTTTGAGATTTAAATATCTAGCTATTAGCCTGGGAAGTGAAACTCACAAACCAGGTTTTTTCGTAAATGGAGTGACAGGAAAAATTATGCTCAGGCAGCTAATGGACAAGACAACTCTATTAAAACTAAAACTGAAACTGAAAATTAAAAAACCATCGACCCGAAGGCCGATAGTATTGAATTATTCTTTGTCTTCCTCTCTCTTTTTCAGAAGCTCCACAGCCAGTTCCCTGAGCTTGTATTTCTGGATCTTGCCGCTTGCGGTCAGAGGATATTCATTTACTATGAAGACGTGCTTTGGAACCTTATATCGGGCGATTTTGCTTAGAGCATAGTCTCTGATATCGGCTTCTGTGAGATCGGCACCTTTCTCGAGAATAGTAAAGGCTCCTACGATTTCCCCGTACTTTTTATCAGGGATGCCGACGACCTGTGCATCTTTTACTCCGGGTATGGCGTGCAGGAATTCCTCAATTTCTCTAGGATAGATATTTTCCCCGCCCCGGATGATCATGTCCTTTATGCGGCCTGTAATCCTGTAGTAACCGAGTTCATCACAGGTCCCAAGGTCTCCGCTGTGCAGCCAGCCGCCTTCGTCAATAACTTTTTTCGTTTCTTCCGGCATATTGTAGTAGCCCTTCATTATGTTATACCCACGGCAGCAGATCTCTCCTACAGTATCCGGGGGTACCAGCTCGTTGGTAGCCGGGTCTACAACTCTGACTTCCACGCCCGGGAAACATTTGCCTACGGTCTCGACTCTGAGTTCTACAGGATCATCTACAGTAGTCTGGGTCATGCCGGGAGAAGCTTCCGTAAGCCCGTAGACACTCGTGATTTGATGACAATGCATATCTTTTACTACTTTTTTCATAGCTTCTACAGGACAGGTAGAACCAGCCATGATTCCTGTCCTGAGAGAAGAAAGGTCGAACATATCAAACATGGGATGAGTGTACTCGGCAATGAACATAGTAGGAACGCCGTAAAGGGCAGTGCACTTCTCTTTCTGGACTGCGGCAAGCACCAGGAGGGGGTCGAAAACCTCAAGCATCACAAGCGTTGCCCTGTGGGTCAGGACAGCCATGACTCCCAGCACGATTCCAAAGCAGTGGAAAAGAGGAACAGGCAGACATAGCCGATCTTCATGGGTGAACTTCTGGCGGTCGCCGATGGAGAGGCCGTTGTTCAGGATATTTTTACTTGTCAGCATAACTCCTTTCGGGAAACCCGTTGTCCCTGAGGTATACTGCATATTGATTACATCGTCCCCGCTGACGCTTGCCAGAATTTCTTTAAGTTCGTCATCCGGATAATGACTGCCAAGGAGCATCAGCTCGCTGGTGTTGTACATTCCCCTGTGCTTTTCCTGCCCGACATAGATCACGCTCTTCAGGTATGGGAATTTTTTACTTTTCAGGCGCCCTCTTTCCGAACTTTTTAGCTCAGGGACAAGTTCGTTGATAATTTCGAGGTAGTCCACTTCCCTGAAACTATCGATAAGAGCCAGGGCCTTCATATCTGACTGTTTGAGCACATACTCAACTTCATGGCTCCTGTAGGCGGTATTTACCGTGACGAGCACTGCTCCTATCTTTGAGGTTGCAAACATGAAGGTAAGCCAGTCAGGGACATTCTTTGCCCAGATCCCTACATGGTCTCCCTTTTTTATCCCGATCGCAAGCAGCCCTTTTGCAAGGTTGTTGACCCTTTCGTTAAACTGTCCATAGGTAAAGCGCAGGTTGCGGTCTGGATAAATAATAAATTCGTGGTCAGGGTCGATAGTTACCTGTTTTTCAAAGTATTCTCCCAGAGAATCTTCAATAAGATGCATAGTTTCAGCCTCTTCTTCTGGACTACTTTCAGAAACTGCAGGCTTATGAATGGGGTTTTCATACAGACCAATCAAAAGCGTTCCTGAAGTACATTTAAATAGAGCAGGGAGAGTCCGTATCGGTTTCTGCGTCCGCCGGAGAAGTTTCCATTGAAGGGAACATGTGCCTTTTCAGGACATCGCGGATAGAGTCCGGAAGGGGGATCGCTTTCTGGAGTTTGAAGTCGTAGTAGACCAGTACCGCCTGGCCCTTTACCTTGAGTTCCCCTTCCTGCCAGGCTTCATGCCCGACGGTAAAGGAACTGTTTCCGATCTTTGCAACAAAGGTCCTGATCTCCACATCGGACCTGAAATACATCTGGCTCAGAAAATCAAATTCGGTTCTGACAAGGATCAGGTGCCACACATCAGGGCTGAGGTCAAGGTCCGGGGAGAAAAGCCTGAAAATAGCATTTCTTCCTGTTTCGAACCAGACCGGAAGGACTGTGTTATTTACATGCCCGAGGCCGTCAATATCTCCAAAGCGCGGACTAACATTTATACTGAACATTTTGGATTCCCTAACTCTTAATATCTGTACTCAATTATCCAATTTTTAATCTAAACTTCTGTCAGTTTAAGGTACATTCTTACTCTCTTACCAGGCCTTAGGGGCTCTCAGAGAGGTGCATAGACTACAGCCATTATTCTCGCGTCCTCTTTTCCTGCTGTGTGGACATCATGAGGAACTATGGAATCATAATAGATGCTGTCTCCGACACTCAGCCTGTGAACGTCCTTGCCGTAGAAAATCTCGATTTCTCCGGAAAGGACATAGATGAACTCCTCTCCTTCGTGAGATGAGAGTTTGTGGCTTTCTTCAGGGGAAGAGTGAATATCGATGATAAAAGGCTCCATATGACGGTCTGCTTTATCCGAGGCAAGGGAATAAAAATCAAGAGCACTCTTTTTTGGCTGCTCGGTCTTCCCGGAAAAACGAACTACGTTTTCGGACAGTCCTGCCCTTACCACTACGGGCCCTTTCTGGGGCGCGTCGTCCAGAAAAGTACCAAGGCGGACACCTAAAGCCCGGGCAATTTTTAAAAGAGGGGTCAAGGACGGAACAAGGGCTCCATTTTCTAACTGCTGGATTAACTCCACGCTGCTCTGACTGGCTTCAGCCAGTTCTTCAACAGTCATATCCTGGGCTTCTCTAAGATGACGTATCTTACTGCCGACACGGTTCTCTTCTGACATTATTCTATTTCCTCACACATATTTTTCATGTAGTGGACCCGGCAGAAAAATGTAAACCAGAGTCCCTGCAAACAGCCGTTAAAGCTTATCTCTTTTGTATCCATCTATTATAAAAAATATACGTTAAGACCCGTTTTTCCAGGTAATGATAAAAAAATAATTGTAAACAACAAGCAAAAATCAGTTAGAAGAAAAGAGGAAAAATCAGAAAAAAGTGAAAAAGAAAAAAGTTAGATTGGAAAAAAGAACGCAAAAAATTCGAGTGAAAATAATGGAACAAATAAAATATGAATGAAAAAATAGAACGAAAAAAGTAACTATTCAGGGTATGGTTAACGGCGCTCCCTTGAGCACCGCTATAATACCCTCTAAAACAGATAACCCGTTCTTTCTAATTGTAGAAATATAAGCTCTAATTCTGCAGAAAGCTTCCGCTCCTTGTATCGTCCTGAAAGTTCCTGATATTTTCTGCTGTAGTTTCATCATTCTGATATCTCTTTCTGCCTGATTATTCTCAAACGGAACTTTCAAATCAGTCAGGAATCTCAGGATCTTTTCTTTGTGTTCTATAAACCTATCCAGTAGATTCCTTGCTTTTGTTTTTGGTTTTTTACCACGTTTTCCCTGTTTTTCAGGGTTTAGAGCCAGCGGATTTTCTTCAATTCCTTTCATGACTGCAGCATCAAACCTTTCTTCCAATGCTTTAATTTGCTCAAAATCCAGTTCTTTGAGTTGCTCTTTGCATTCGTCAGTATACTTTTTCATCTCAGTGAGCAATTCATTCATTTCTTTAGCCCACTGCTGTTTATAGTTCTCTTCAATTCCCGTAAGTTCTCTCTGTAAATGAGCATTACACAGAGCATGATCACAGTCATAAGTGTTGTAGGGTTTCCATCCATCATGAACTGCTACTCCCTTAAACTCAGGAAGAATTCCCATAGCATTTATTGCTTCTGATCCTCTTTTTGAGTGAGGAAAATAACAGGTGTATTTATCATTAGAAGCTACATGAAGCCAGTGTCTTTTTCCTTCGATCTTCATACCAGTTTCATCACAATGAATAACAGGAGAAGCCAGTAACCTTTCTCGAATTATGCTTTCAAATTTCTCTAAGTTCTGGAAACATTCTTTTTCTGCTCTAATTATCGTAGCAGGACAGATTTTTATTCCCATAATATCCTCAAAAAACTCAGAAATTCTTTCATAGGGGATAAAATGGTGATTTTTACAGTAAACAGCTGAAGCTAGAATATTAGGGCCATACTGAACTGGATATTTCACAGATTCGGGAAAGGCAGCTTTATTTAATCTTCCACAATGAGGACAGGTCTTAATCTGACTTTTGTGTTCTGTAACAATAAGATTTACGGGAGGAATATCAAAGACCTGTCTTTTCTCATAAGCTTCAACTTCAACATTCTCAAGAGTGTGTCCACATTCTTTGCAGCAACTCAAAGAGTGTTCTATTTCCTACTCAGGCTCATCAACCATTTCAAGAGTTGTTCCAGGATGACCATCTTGACCACCAGGTTTTTTGCCACTCTTTTTACGGAGACTCTTGGGATTGGGCTTCTCCTTTACAAAATAATCAGTAGAAGGAGGTCTACTACTGTTACGACTGTTTTGATTTAAACGAGAATCTAAGGCTATCAATCTTTCAGTGAGTTCTTTTATTTGAGACTCAAGACTCACAATATAAGTAATAACCTCAGGGTTTGAAGCACACAAAACAAGAATCTCTTCACGGGTAGGCATGATAACGAAATGAAATAGGATTCAATTTATATCCAATTTTTCCTCGAAACGAGGAAAAATTGTAGCCGTTAAAAGGCTACCTGAATTGTTACCGAAAAAAATGTAATAAAACTGGAACATAAAAGCTTAAGAAAAAACGAAATTGGAAAAAAGGAGAAGATCAGAGTTTCAATCAAACTCAAAATTGCACCTGATCCCCTCCGAGTCAAAACAGAGGTTGCAGGACACACACCTTGCTTTTTTCACCGCTCCTGACCTGAGTTTGGGGATGAAGTCAGGTTCGCTGATGAACACCCTGCTCATGGAGATCAGATCTGCGCATCCGTTTTCAAGCAGGCATTCCATAACAGAAAGGGAGCGGATGCCGCCCACCAGGATTACCGGAACATTTACGGCTGCTTTAATCATTTTTGAGTAGTTTTTGAAATATGCCTCTTTTGCAGGTGAGTTAATTGCAGTTTTTATGGTCACTCCGCCTGCTTCGCCTATCCCTCCGCTGACCTCTATTGCACAGACCCCGGCTCTTTCAAGAATTTTTGCAATTTCCACACATTCGGGAGCATCGAGGCCCAGCCCCGCCTTTGAGGAACCGGGCAGAAAACCATCCGTTGCATTCATTTTCACAAGAATCGGAAAATCATCCCCTGCATCCTCTTTTATACGCCTTATTATCTCCGTGACTATCCTTGCCCGGTTTTCGACAGAACCTCCCCACCTGTCCGTCCGCCGGTTTGTGTAAGGAGAGATGAAGTTACTCAAAAGGAACCCATGGGCACAGTGGAGCTGGATTCCGTCAAAACCTGCCACCTTTGCCCTCCCAGCTGCCCTGGTAAAAGCCTCTATCATGTCCAGGATCTCCTGTTCTGTCATCTCTCTGGGGACCACTGAAGAATGCCCGTTTTTGACCACTGACGGTGCAATCGGAACAGGATATTCGTCCGAGATGTCTGCCTGCCGTCCTCCATGTACTATCTGGATCACTATCTTGCTTCTGTACCTGTGCACCCTCTCGGTTATCTTTTGGTACGGCTCGATGAAACGGTCATCATAGATGGCCTGCTGCAAATTATCACTCTGCCCGCCGGGGAGGACATAAGAATAACCAGTTATGATCAGCCCAACTTCATTTATTGCAAGCTCTTCATAGAGGTCTCCAAGCCTGGAAGTGGGGGTCCCGTCCTTTTCTGCCATAAATTCATGGGTTGCGGACCTCACAAAGCGGTTCTGGAGTTCCAGGTTACAGACTGTGATCGGATCAAAAATCATAGGAAAAAATAGGTGAGGGAAGGGTAAATAATTATCCCGGATTCCTGGAAAAAAGGAAGAGAAATTAGTTCAGACACAAAGCTTCCCTTAGATGCACAGGGAAAGAAATGAAAGGAGAGGAGAGAAGAGGGAAAGGAAGGAATTTAAATCAAGCAACCTCAATCATTATTTCAATCGGATATTCCGGATTATCTATTAGATTAATGTGCAGTTTTTCAGAAGAACCCAGTTCAACGGCATAATCCGCTCTGACTGTTTCTTCGCATATAAATTCGTTATCTAGAAAAATCTCATACCTGTACATTCCCGGTTCAACGTTTATCTCAGGCGAGCTAATCTTATTTCCGGGATCCAACGTGTACGTTTGTTCGAATATGGATTGATTATAAAAATCAAGAAGCTCAATGTAGACTTCATGAATTTCTTTATCATTATTAGTCAGGGTAAATTCCAGCGGATCTAAGGAATAATGTTTCTTAATTTCTTCCTCTGCTCCTTCATTATAGTACCTCCACAGAAGATGGACAATTTTTCCATTGTATTTCTCCTGAGTGGAAGCGATCCCGTATGATAGCGTGTAAAAATCTACATTAATGCAACTCTCGATCGAATCATTTTTTACCGTGAAATAAACACTGCTTTGCGGCTTTCCGACAATGTATCCTGAGTAAGAAGTTACGTCTGGTTTTTGAGTCTCTCTTTCTTGAAGTTTAAGTTCATAATCTTTTCCTGCGAGGCTCAGGTTTACAGTTCCGTTTGAGGCCAGTTCCTTGAACTTCGCAGGATTTACTATTATAGTTTCAAAATTATCGCATGATTCAGGAGCCTCAATGGAGCTGTTGTTAAGTTTTATTTCTTCAAATATGTCATTCTCACTGCTTTCTAACAGGCTATCTGTTGAACTTTCATTGTCCGCATCTATCATATCTCTGTCATTAACTATGCTCTCGGTGTTAAAGCCTGAATATACCGAAAAAGTCACTATCCCCAGCAAAATAAACCCTGCAGTAGCCAGAATTTTAAAGCGCATAATCTTCCCTCAAAAATTAAAAAATTACTCTCTATATCTGGTGTGTTCTATATCTGTATCGTGCAATTTATGTAACACAAATTGAAAAAACACACATGATATCCTTAGAATAACAGGCACAAATAATGAAAGTAAATGAAATGACTTTCATGCCAAAAAGAAAAAATAGACCGCCAGAAATCAGGCTTCTGATCCGGCAGATCTGCGTGCGTCAAGTTCCTCTCCCATCTTTTCATTCTGCACTTTTATGGAAAAGAGGGTCAAAAAGAGCAGGAAATAAGCTATGAAATTGACAAAGAGGGTCAACTGCAGTGATGTCCCTTCAAGTCCTCCTCCGCTTCCGCCGGTGTTTCCTCCGAACATAAGGGGGTGAGCCGAGCGCCAGAGCCGGATTGAAAAGAAACTCAGAGGCACGGACATGAAACCTAAGATCCCGAAGACTGCCGCGAGCCGGGCTCTTTTCCCAGGCTCTTCGAGGGCTTTTCTGAGCATCATGTAGGCGAGGTAAACAAGGAAGAGGACAAGGGAGGTGGTCAGCCTGATGTCCCAGATCCAGTACCAGCCCCAGGCATCCTTTGCCCAGATCGAACCCGTAATCAGCACAAGGAATGCAAAAAGGGTTCCGACTTCTGCAGCCGAGCGGGCATAGATATCCCATTTGAGGGCTTTGTCCCGGAGGTAGAGGATACTTGCGGCAAATACGACTGCAAAAGCCAGATAGGATATAATTGCTATTGGCATGTGGAAGAAAAAGATCCTGAAACTTCCGCTCAGGACCTCGCCTGCTTCGTCTTTAATCGGAGACAGGTAGAAAAAAATCATGTATGTCGCAAGAAGCATTACACCGGCAGTTGCAACTGCCAGCACTCCGGTTTTTCTGGAATTTGATGCCATTTTGTTCACGTATCTTGATAGGTTCGAATTAACAAAAGTTCAATAATATGTCTCGGTATCGATTCGATTTACTTCTTTATTACTGATTCTATTTATTTCGTTTTTTATTGATTCGATTTGCTTCGTTTTTTATTGATTCGATTTACTTCGTTTATTACTTATCCAATTTTTATCTCTATTTTAAAGGACTCTATTCTGTTATTTTCCTTTTTCTTTCTTTTCCCTTCCTTCTTTTCTTCCTTCAGCCTCTTTCTTTTCCCTTCTTTCTTTTCTTCCTTCAGCCTCTTTCTTTTCCCTTCTTTCTTTTCTTCCTCAGCCTCTTTCTTTTTGCCCTCTGTCTTTTTTCCTCTTCCCCTGATTTCTTCTCCGAGAAACCTCGTTTAACCCTCAGTCCGAAACTACATATTCAAAGACCAGATGTGAGATTACAAAGAATACAAGGTCATAAACCGCGAGCAACCTGATCTCAGGCAGCAAATTTCCTATGCTGTTCCCGGCAAGAACTCCGGCAGTTGCTTCCACCGCAGGGATCAGGACCGGTAGGAGGACCGGCAGGAGAATGACCGGCAGGAGAAGTTCTCTTGTCCGGGTTCCGAGGGTAAGGGCTGAAAGCAAAGTCCCGACAGCAATAAACCCGAAAGTCCCGAGGAAGAGGATGAGCAGGAGCAGGAGCAGGGTTCCTTTTCCAAGGTTGTAATTGAACAGGATGATGAAGAAGGGCAGGGTTACGGCTTCCATAAGAAATACAATCGCAAGGTTGGAGAGGATTTTTCCGGTATAAATCGCACCCCGATCCACAGGGCAGAGCATAAGGGCTTCAAGACAACCGTTTTCAGTTTCCATTACAAAGGTTCTGGAAAGCCCGAGCATTCCCGCAAAGGTGAAAGCAATCCAGAGAACTCCGGGGGCAAGTTTTTCAACCTTTGAGCTATCCCCGAGAAAATCCCCAAAAGAAATGCTGAAGACCACAAGCACCAGAAGCGAGTAAATGAACATCGAGTTAAGCATCTGTTTTGTCCGGAACTCGGCTTTAAGGTCTTTTGCAGCGATATAAAAGCTCCGGATCATTTCTAAAACTCCTTTTTTCACGTTATCTGTTAGTCTTATTTTATTTCAATATCTCACTATCTGATTTCAATAAGCTCAGGTCTGATTTTATAAGTTCTATCCTTATTCTGACAAATTTTATTCTGATTTCAATAAGTTCTTCCAGGTTTCAATAAGTTCTTCCAGGTTTCAATAAGTTCTATCCTGATTTCAATATTTACTTTTATACCTTTATTTTTCAGTTTTTGCATTTACTTACGGTGGTGTTTTCTTAACTTTTGGGTTCATGTGAGCATGGGACCGCATTTTTCCCTGAAGTCCTCAAAACATGAGAAATCTTCCTTAGACTCATCATATACAAATTTTCCTTTATCGAGGATAAGGAGTCTGTCACAGAGGGCAAAGCCCCGCTCAAGATTGTGGGAAACCATTAATTTTGTGCTCCCCTGGAATTCAGAGCTTTTGAGGAGATTTTCAAAAACAAGGGAGGCTCCGGGATCAAGCCCTGTGTAGGGTTCGTCCAGAAGAAGGAGGGAAGGCCTGTGAAGCAGAGCCCTTGCAATGGAAAGCCGCTGTTTCATGCCTCTTGAAAAGGTGCTGACCCTTTCGTTCGCTTTTGTTAGAAGCCCCGCATCAGTTAAAAGCTGTGAAATTCTCTTTTCGAGTTCCTGACTCTCGATTCCATACATTTTTCCGAAAAAATGCAGGTTTTCTCTTGCAGTAAGTTCTCCGTAGAGATAGGAATCGTGGGAAAGCATTCCTACTTCTTTGCGGACCTTTTCCGGTTCCTCGCTTACGTTAAAGCCGGATACGAAAACAGAACCTCCGGTAGGTTCGAGCAGGGTTGAGATCAACTTCAAAAGAGTGGTCTTTCCAGCCCCGTTGGGGCCAAAAATAACCGCAAACTCACCTTTTTTAAGGTCAAGGTCAAGGGCTTTCAGGACAGGAGTTTTCCCGAAAACTTTTGATAGTTCCCTTATGGAGACCGCGTTTTCCATCGGAACTACTTTGAGAATCCCTCTAAATTAATCTTTTTATATGGTATGTACTTCGGGCTGCAGTTTTGCTATACTGACTTGCGGCTCTGGATCAGATTTTTTTCGTCCCTATTACCTGTCTCCAGCACTTACTTTTTAAAGCTCCTGAGTATATTCTGTAAAAATCCTTTTTTTTCAAAGTACTGCTGGTGATAGTCTTCTGCCATATAGAACTCAGAAACCGGCACAATCTCGGTCACAATGGGATTTTTGAAAACTCCTGCCTTCTCAAGTTCTTCTTTTGAGGCGAGAGCAGCAGCTTTTTGCTCTTCGTTGTGGTAAAAAATCACGGAGCGGTACTGCTTTCCGACATCTGGGCCCTGCCTGTTCTTTGTTGTCGGGTCATGGATCTTCCAGAAAACATCAAGCAAATTCTTATACGAAACGACTTTCGGGTCAAAAATAACCCTTACGGCTTCTGCATGCCCTGTGTCAAGGGTACAGACCTGCTCGTAAGTAGGCTTTTCAAAGTGTCCTCCGCTGTAGCCAACCGCAGTTGCGACCACGCCTTTTACCTGCCGGAAAGCCTCTTCAATTCCCCAGAAACAGCCTGCAGCAAAGGTCGCTTTTTCCAGGCCTTCTCCGGGGTTTTCAAATATGTCCGTACTCTCTTCGGATGTTGCGTTTTTCTGTTCAGCTTTTTCATTTCCTTCCATTATCTTCCCCCCTCGATTTTCAAGGAAACCGGGTCTAGATCATGATCACAGGATTCAGGTCTGCTTTATGGCCCGGATATATTTTAATATATAATAAGGCAGTCCGCATAATAACGGTATATTGTATTCAGGATAGAATCCCGGGTAGGATCTTTTTCTCTGCTAGGTATCTTTTTCTGATCAGGTTTCACCGTATTTCCCCATCAGTTCTCCTTCGGCAATGATATGCCCTATCATTTCGCTTTCAAGCTCTTTTCTTCCTGCTCCCGCCTTGAGCTCAAGCTGCCTGTCCAGCGCATAAACCCTGAAGAAAAATCTGTGCGTGCCCGAGGGAGGGCAGGGGCCGCCATAGCCGATCTCTCTGAAGTTATTTATTCCTTCTATTCCAGGGATACTATCCTCCTCTATTTTCGCCACCGGCTCGATATTCCAGACGATCCAGTGAGTAAACGGATTCATGGGAGCATCAGGGTCGTCCATAATCAGCACCAGACTTTCAGTTCCTTCAGGAATATCAGTGAATTCCAGAGGTGGATTTATATTCTCCCCATTGCATGTGTATTTCCGGGGGATAGTACCGTTTGATTCAAACGCGCTGCTAAAAACTTTTATAATCTGAATATCCATATTCTCATCCCCTTTGCCGGTATTGGAAGTTTCTGACTGTTCATCTGCAGGGGTTTCAGCCCGTTCATTTTTAACACATCCCGAAATCAGGAGCACTCCTGCGAGCAGGAACACTAAGAAAACTGCTCCGTCTTTTCTGTTCATGTACAGCACCAGTCCCTGCACTCAGAGAAAATTACTAACACTATAATATTAAAGCTAAAGAGATATAACCTTAAGGATTTTATATCAGAGCTCAACTTAAAAAACATAAACTGAAATCCCGCAGTCTGAACAAATTCGAAACCCGGACTTAAGCCTAGACCTTTAAAAAGCTTCTTAAAAAGGACTTAAATTTACCGGACCTTACTTCTTTAAAAGTTTATGCACTTTACTTTGTTGGGTTCCCGAGCTGCGTCCCGGTATTAACACCTTTGGAACCTGAAAACTCAGGTTTAAAAAATTAATGTAGCTCAGGATCCCTTCTGTAAAGTCGTTGACTGTTGGACAAAGCTTTGAAAGGCAGATTCTTCAATCTTCAACTTCAAGAGCCTGAATTATATCGTTAACCGTAGCCTCTCCTTTACCTACGCGCCTTACGAGCGGATAGATAAAAGCACAGTCGTCAATTGCTGCCCAACGAGCTTCACCTACGCGTCTTATAACATCGTTCATTATTTTGCCACATTCGTCGCAATATCTTGCGTCGCTTTCTGCTCCACATATTTCGCAATTCATAGAAATACCCCAATTATTATGGGGCTGTCGAAAATAAATAAATTTTGGTGATATGTGAGCATAACTGCATAGCCATTGAATAATAGGCACTGAAATCTATTGGACTGAAACCTATTGGACTGAAACCTATGAACTGATCCATTAAAGGCGCAAGCACCTTTTCCATTAAGGCTGCAAGGCAAAGGGCAGTTCAGGCAAGGTTAGCAATAATCTCATTTATTTCTTCTATCCCGGAGCTTTTAACCGTGATCTCTGCTTTGCTGCCCACACCCAGTCCCAGTTCAATAGCCCTTCTGATCTGCGGCTGAGCCCAGACCGATTTTATCTGGATCTTGGGAACCGTGCCCAGGGTTTTCAGGAGGGCAAGGCCTGCAACATCGTTTGCAATCACATCCGTGCTCGCCAGGGCAATTCCAGGTTCCCTCAGGGTCCCTACATTCGGGCCGTTGGTCACAAAACACTTAGTAGCATCCGAGATGTAGAAATCAGGCTTATATACGAGGTTGGATTCGGCAATCATATGTCCGAAGAGTGTATCCATCCCCTGCCCGTGAGGTAGCTGTCTCCTGTCCCTGTCTGAGGTTATGCTGATCTGGGATTTAAGTCCCATAGTAAAGGTTGCAGTCCAGTGAGTCTTGATTACCGGAAGAGCAATCGTATAATCTATCGACTTCAGAAACTCAGGCACATCAAACCCTTGCGGCCACGAGAAAGCCTTCCCAGGCTCCACATGTTCGCGTTTCATGTGGTCAAATGTCAGGATTTCATCGACTCCCTCAGCCTCCGCAGCCTGCCAGAGCCCCAACTTTTTGAGCACTTCTTCCGTATCCAGCGAACTCATCGACTTCTCAGCTACAATTATTTTTCCGGGATTGTATTTTTTAACTTCCCTGATAGCGCCCCTCAAAACCTCCGGGTTTGTCGAACCCGGGGCCGGGTCTGCAGTATTTGCGTTCGGCCGAATCAATACAGTTTCCCCTTCCCTGATCCCAAGCCCACCTGCAAGTTCCACAGCTGTCCTGATGGATTCAAGGGTATCCTTATTTCTCGAAAATCCAACAAGTACCATATCAAACTCCAAAGAGTAATTGTAATCCGAGGTATAAAAATCAGAAATAAAATAAAAAAACGAAGAAGAAAAAAATCAGAGATGTTTTATCCCGAAATTATTTCGCGCTAAATATGTCGGTTGTAATCCCTTATCTTTTGTGAAACTTAATGGAAAAAAGATACGTTGGATCATTGCTCAAAAATCGAAAGGTGAATCTACCTCGACGATAGCTGAGATCCAGGGGATCTCAGCCCGTCGAGTTCAGCAGATCTACAAAGAATACGTTGAAACTGGTCAGCTTCCTCAAGTTGGCATTAATCTTGGAAGACCAAAGAACCCCTTATCCTCCTCTGATCAGGAATTGATTGACCAAACTTACTCTGATTATAAGTTTGGAGCCTGTTACCTTGAGATTCTCATCGAAGGCAAATATAATCGTAAGATATCTCATAACAGAATCCATAACTACCTACTTAGCATGGACCTTGCCAAGGAAAACCGAAAAAAGAAACAGAGAAGAAAATGGTGTAGATACGAACGCGAACACAGCATGTCTGCTGCACACATCGATTGGCATGAGAATCCCCTGTTAGGACTGCAAGTCTGTGCCATTCTTGATGATTCATCAAGAATGATAATTGCAGGTGGAGAGTACGTTCATTGCAACACGGAGAACACCATTAAAGTGATTGATGAACTTGTCAAAGAGTACTGGGACATATACCCTTTAAGAGAGCTCATTATGGATCATGGAAGTGAATTCGGGGCTCACAGGATTAATAAGGATGGTTCATGGGATAGTGACTTTAAAAGATGCATTGAAGAACTTGGAATCAAACCAATACTTGCAAGGGTAAGACATCCTCAGACAAACGGAAAAATAGAGAAATGGTTCGATACATATCAAAGGTTTAGAGGAGAGTTTGAATCATTTGAAGAATTCGTACAGTGGTATAACAAGAGGCCACATGGAGCTTTGAAACTTGAACAGTTAGAATCGCCACAGGAAGCATTCTGGAATAGATTACCAGTTGAGGCAAAGTTCAGAATAGGAGTGAGATTGTTTGGGTGGTGAAAACATGGACAAGAGGAAAAAAGTTTCAAAGCGAAATTATTTCAGGACAAAACAGAAAAAAATCAGAGACGAATAAATAAAAAAGAGAATCAAAACGGCTATTTTCTAGACAGAATTTAGTTCTGCCTTGTTTGGTAACTATTATTTGCAGTTCAATCTTCTTGAGCCAAGCTTACTGCTATAACCCATAAAATAGAAACCCATAAATTAGTCCTCTTGAGAGAGCGAAGCGAGCGAAAAGGACTTCGTGCTCCCGAAGCGAAACTCGGGCAGAGAAACTCGGGCAGCGAAACTCGGGAAACGCAACCAGAGTGGCTCAAAGAGTGTATATTTACTGGCGTAACTTGCATTCGCACATCTCTATGAGTGCCCCTTCTCCTATTCTTGAACCGCGGGCAATAAGCATGTCTCCTGCCTGGACAACGGTGTTGCCTTTGGGGGCATAAACCCAGCGTTCAGCTCTTTTGATCGCCATTACATGCAGTCCGGTTTCGGTTTCAAGTTTCAGTTCCGAGAAGGTCTTGCCAACGATTGGAGAGCATTTCTCGACCTGGAGCCTTGTGATAACTTCCTCGGAGTTCCGCACGGCAAGGGTAATGATCGGATGGAGTTCGATGTCCCTGAGGACGGTATCTGCAATCCCGTAGGCGGCGTCTGAAATTGCTTCCGAGGCGCTGGCAAGGTGCAGGATTCCCCTGAGGGTGTTTACGTCTTCAACGTGTTTTGCAGTTTCAAGTACCCAGTGCTGGAGTTCGTACTTCATGGAATCCATTTCGGACTCAAGGGCACTGACCTCATATGCGATATCTTCATTATCGAAAAGGATAGCAGAGTACGCAAGCCCTATCGAGAGCTCGGACATGTTTTTCATGTCCACGATTATGTCCACCGCATGTTCAAGGTCCTTTAAGCCCTTATCATGCTCGATTTCCCTCGGGATAAACTTCCTTGTCGTTGCCATTTCAAAGAAGAGTGGAACTCCTTCGTCGTGCCCTCTGGCGATCAGCACATCCCCCTGGCGGATTCGGGTTTCCTTGTCAGGGTCATAAATCCAGTCTTCACTTCTGCGGATTGCAATTACCCACATCCCGGTCTCGATATCAAGCTCGAGGTCCCCAAGGGTACGCCCGGCCATTACGGATTCTGCAGCAACGGTTGCCCTGACAATAGTTTCTTCTGCTTCCCTGAGGGCTACCTTCAGCTCCATAGGGATGCCCATATTCATAAGAACGATCTTGGCAATGTCGCCTGCTGCATTTGATATATTTTCCGAGGAGGCAGCAACCTTCAGAACTCCCAGGAGTTCTTCAGCCTCATCAACTCTGCGGGTGCTTAACATTGCAGCCATCTTCATATGATAGTCGAGGGTATCCATTTTATCTTCAAGATTAAGCACCTCTTCTGCGATGTCCTCATCATCATAGACCATTGCAGAATACGCCAGGTCTACCATGAGTTCGGAAGTATCCTTCATCTCAGTCAAAAGGTCTATAAGATTCCTTGGACTGTATCTGAATTCTTTAGGGAACATGGTCTCTGTATCAACTCTACCTTATTGTTGGTGTATGAGGTATATACCTCATAGTAATTATTAATTTTCGAATTATTCCAATTAGACAGCTTGACAAATTAAATAAAAATGTCCTGAATAGAAGTGTTACTGTTAAGTCACATCCCATTTATATAATCTCCAGCAAATGCAGGGCCATGAAGATTCCCATAACCCCAACAAGGTCTCCAAGACTTGCTATTAAAGGTATAACCGTATCGTCAGGATCTATCCCGAAGCGGTGAGATGCAAAAGCAATGGCAACCGTTGCAGAGTATACAACTAAAAGTTCTATAACAACTGCAATAAGGCTGATTTCCAGTAGGGTGAGGAAAGGCATGCCAATGCCCATAAAATGGCTTGCAAGGAAGACCAGCACACTTACAGAAATCGAAGAAACAAAGCCCACTATTGAGGCAGCAATAACGCTGTTGTGTACGACAGGGTTCCTGTAAATCCGGTCTCCAAGCCCCATATGGAAAGCTGAGGAGAGTCTGGCCCCGAGCATGCTGCCAGTGTCCCCTCCGATCTTGATCAGGGCCGGGATAAGAATAAGGATTGCAGGCATGGAAAGCAGGCTATTTTCTCTGGTGTTAAGGACCTGCCCTACAATGATGCCTATTACGCAGGTAATCGAAAGCACGGGAAGCCCGCGCTTGACAATTCCCTGTACGGTGTAATAGCTGGTCTGCTTACTGGCTTTTCTCAAAGCATCACCACCAGTTTTGCCGAGAGGAAAAGCATGAACATGGAAACTATATCCCCGATAGTTGCAATCGAAGGCGTAACAACATTATCGGGGTCAAAGCCGAACCTGAACATGCCTATGGCAAGCAGGACCGCAACAAAAGAGAGGATTACTCCGGAAGTAAGGGCGGAAATCACACAAATGAGGATAAGTTTAAAGGCCCCCGCACTTTCAAAACCCAGGGCAAGGGTGACAAAATGCCCCAAAAACCCTAGCAAGATCGCCATAATAAAACCCAGGAGTAGGGACCCTGAAATATTATTTGTCAGCTCAGGGTTGTTCCTGTCGATGTCAGTGATAAGCCCCATGTGGATTGCACTGCCGAGCCTTGAGCCAAGGGTCGAGGAAATGTTTCCGCGCAGTCCGAGCACGCCCGGATAAATAACAATCAGGCCGGGAATCATCTCAAGTTCGCTGGTCATTCCTGAAAAAATGATCCCTGCAATGACCCCTCCAACAGTCGCCAGAAGTTCGAAAGGTAGTGCCTCACGTACGATTGACGAAACACTCGCGTATTCGCTGAGGTATCTGTCTATAAACTGGGATTCGAAGATGTCTTCTTCCCTGTGCGACTCTGGGGGCATGCGCTTGTATTATACGCTGATAATATTAAAATAATATGTAACTCTTGAAAAACGAATTAGTATAAAATTTCTTTATCAGGTATGGGTATGTTGAACTCTGAACTAATCTCATCACATACGGAGTTTTAGACACTTAGGTTATGATAATGTTCAAAAAGGAAATTGTTTTGCTAAGAAATATAGGGTTCTTACATGGATTGTTTCCCCTGCTCTATTGTTAGAGTTGCCCTTACTAACGATATCTGGATTAATTCCAAGTTCATCTATTAGGTCTATAAAATGTTAGGATATCCATTCATACGGTGATTTCTTTCAAGATCGCAATTAAATCAGGTGCAGTTTCACGAACAAAATTAATTTGACCTTTGGAAATCTCTTCTTCGTGAATAGCCATACTAGTACCTTGACAGCTTAGTTGTGAGTCACTTATATACTTTGAGTTCTTTTTATATCTTATGTTAAATATTAATCTTAACAATAATGAAGTGAAATTCCTTACAAACTTTATAAAAAAAGGACTGAAAAGTGCAAGATCAATTACCAGAGCACGTATTCTACTACTGGCAAATCAGGGAAAAGGAGACACCGAGATTGCAAAAACGTTAGGTGTTGGTAGGAGCACCGCTTTAAGGATAAGGAAAAGATATCTTGAAGAAGGTCTACAAAGTGCTTTGGTAGATAAGCCAAGATCAGGTCAACCTAAAAAATATAATGAAAGGCATACTGCAGAAATAGTAGCTTTAACATGCACCAAGCCTCCTGAAGGAAGAAAGAGATGGTTGCTTGCACTGCTCTGTGAGGAATTGAGAAAAAAAGAAGGCTTTGAAACGATAAACAAAGAAACTATCAGACTTATTTTGAAAAAGAATAAAATTAAACCCTGACTGAAAAAAATGTGGTGCATTGAAACGATTAATTCTGAATACAGAAAGAGAATGTACGACGTTCTTGACCTGTACGAAGAAGATTACGACCCGAAAAGACCTATTATCTGTCTCGATGAGAAACCCATACAACTTATCGAAGATAAGCGAAAGCCCATTCCAATGAAGCCTGGAAGTCCAGAGAAGTATGATTATGAGTACACCAGGAATGGAGTGGCAAACATATTCATAGCTGTAGAATTCAAAGCAGGAAAAAGGGTCATTCAAGTTACTCAAAGAAGAACAATGACAGATTTTGCACGATTCATGAAACTTCTTGTCATCGATGAATATTCAGAAACTGAAGTAGTCCGGGTAGTTACAGATAATCTCAATATCCGCAAAGAGAAATCATTCTATGAAACATTCAGCGAAGATGAAGCTGAAAAGATTCTGGAAAAGATAGAATTTCATTACACGCCAAAACATGCAAGTTGGCTCAATGCAGCCGAAATAGAGATTAGTGTGATGGATGAAGAATGTACTGATAGGCGAATAGGTGACATTGGAATGCTTACGAATGAAGTGGATGCTTGGACCAGGAGAAGAAATGAAGATAAAAAGAAAATAAACTGGAAGTTCACAAAGAAAATTGCTAATGAGAAGATGTCCAAATATTATGTTTTATAATTAAATTGTCAAGGTACTAGTGCATCGATTCTGATGGATAATCACAAAGATGAATAAAACTCTGAATCAAGCATGAATCCGTTTTAAACTTCCATCCCTTCATCTTTGAGGTAATGGTCGATCAGTTTTCGCGAAATGCTGATCTTCCCGGGTAGAGCAGGCAGCTCTTCTACCGAAAACCATTTTGCGTCCTCAATTTCAAACCCGTCAGGCCGAATGTCCCCGGAATCGTATTCTGCGGTAAAGCCGATCATGAGGGAATTCGGAAAAGGCCAGGCCTGCGTTCCGAAGTAAGTTATGTTTTTTACTTTGAGCCCGACTTCTTCCCAGACTTCTCTGGAAACTGCTGCCTCAGCTGTTTCTCCGGGCTCGACAAAGCCGGCTATCAGGCTGTAGACGTCGGGAGGGAAATTCGGGGACCTTGCAAGCAAAACCTCATGACCCTTTCTGATAAGCACGATTATAGCAGGTGAGATCCTGGGATAGAAAAGTTCTCCGCAGGCAGGGCATTCTTTTCCCCTCTCTCCCGGCTTCTGCACGGTCTTTGTTCCGCAGCGGCTGCAGAACTGGTTTGTCCTGTCCCACTCCATCACCTGCACTGCCTTATTTACAAGTTCAAAGCACCCTTCACTGATCTCCGAATGTGCCTTTCTGAGGTCAACAAACTCCATCCCCTCCGGAGCCTTCGTATCTGCAGGCAGCTCCACAGAGTAGCAGTGTGTTCCCTCAAGCATACCAAGGTACTGTTCCCTTATCGCGGGAAGCCCTAGCTCCTCGAAATCCACAAGCTTCGGAATAGCACCGGGATTTTTCCTGACTTTGATAAGAATATTACGCCCCCGGAAAATGAACCAGAGAGCCTTTTCGGCCCTTCCGGCCGGCGGTTCTATGCCTACGATGAATTTTGGGTAACTGGGGTTTTCCCTGTTTGTGAGGCTCATAATGCTTATACTATTGGGTTTTGTTCTATATATGATTAGAGTAGCGTACAGTCCGAATTTCCCTGGTTAAAAACTATATTTGCTATACCGGGTCGTTCTTCCCCACTCATACAATTTCTTTTAGCAGGGAGCCAGCAAGTCAGCAGGGAGGCATTCCAATAATGTAAAGATAAAAATAGCTTGCCGGATCAGGGGAAGATTACTCGATTTTCCCTCTGACCACCATCAATTCCTCAAATGAAACCTTTTTTCTTCGAACAACACCAACCTCGAATCCCAATCTCTCCATCCTTTCTTTCACTGCTTCAAGCCCGGTAATTGAAGAAATCAGCACCAGAATTTTTCCTCCTGGTTTCAGGTAGTTTCTGACCTCGTCCAAAAACCGGTCAAGGGTTTCCCGCCCGCTGGCTCCGCCGTCAAAAGCATAATTTAGCCAGCCCGGGACTTTCTCTTCTTCGGAAGTGGGGAGGTAGGGCGGGTTGAAGAGGATGAGGTCAAAGGAAGTTTTCGAACTTCCCGGTTTCAGACCCCTGAAAAGGTCGGTGCGGATTACCTCAATCCCGTTTGCTTTTGCACAGCGAGCGGCATGAGGATTGATCTCGGTTGCAAATATGCGGATGTCCTCAACATTTGCCCTGAGCACGGCTGAGACGAAACCCGAGCCTGCCCCGATTTCAAGGACGCGCATGCCCGGCTTTGCCTCTTCAAGGGCTGCGTCCGCAAGCAGGAAGGAGTCTTCCGCAGGCTCGTAGACAAGGTCTGAGGCTCCGAGTTTAACCCGGGTATTTTTGTATTCTATTTCAACCATGGCTTATCGGGATTTGAGGTCAAAAAGCATGTTTGCAACACTGGCAAGCTCTTCAGGAGTCAGGTTTTCAGCCCTTTTGTTCACGAAGTCGTCGGGGAGCTGGTTAACGACCTCTTTGATATCCGGAATTTTGAGCATGCTGTTTGTGTTCAGGATAGAGTTCCTCAGCTTTTTCCGGCGCTGGCTGAAGACTGCAGCTACAAATTCCAGAAAAAAGGCTTCGTCCCGGACTTCGAACGGAGAGGGGCGTGGAACCAGCTTAACCACTGCAGAATCGACCTCAGGGGCTGGCTGGAAGGCACCTTTGGGGACTTTCATGAGGATTGACGCATCGGCAAAGTAGTAGGTATCAACCGTCAGGCGGGAGTAATCCTTACGGCCCGGAGGAGAGACCATGCGGGCTGCAAACTCGTACTGGTACATCAGGATTCCGAGCTTGAATTTGTAGCGCAGGAGTTTGAAGGTGATTTCCGAGGAGATGGAATATGGGAGGTTTGAGACAACCTTGTCAAACTCGGGAAAATCCACTTTAAGGGCATCGCCTGCGATAACCTCTATATTTTCGACCTTATCGAAGCGGTCATGGAGGACTGAAACAAGGGCAGGGTCAAGCTCGACTGCAATTACCTTTTTTGCTCGCCTTGCAAGCCTTTCGGTAAGGTTTCCTATTCCGGCGCCAATTTCAAGAATCGTGTCCTGCGGACTCAGTTCAGCAGCGACAACGATCCGGTCCAGGTAGCCGATATCGATGAGGAAGTGCTGGTCAAAGGTGCCTCCTTTTATATTGTACTTGTTAAGAATAGAACGAACCAGGGCTGAAACCTCCTGAGTGGATTAAGCGTTTTTAATAGATAATATTTGGATAAATAGCCAAAATACTTGATAAATTCTTAAATACTTGATAAATTCTTAAATACTTGATAAATTCTCAAAATCTTGATAAATACTCAAACTACTTGATAAATTCCCAAAAAGCTTGGATAAATACTAAAAATACTTCAATAAACCCCCAGGGCACCTGGATAAATTCTCAAAGGTTGAGCCTTCGGAAGTCAGATGGCCGGAAATGGGATTGAAAAAAGAAAGGAAAAGGTTCACCTATCGCTCGGGCCCTGGCGGCGAGGGGGAGTGGTGAACAGCCTGTACTTGATGAAATCGTCCTTGAGTTCTTCTTCGATCCTGTGGGCGATGACTTTCGCAGGGTCGTGAAGGCTCGGGATTCTCTCGCGGATATCCTGAAAGCTCTTAAATTCCCCTTTCTTGCGCTCGTCAATGATAGACCACATGAGTTTTTTCCCTATCCCCGGAAGAAGTTCAAGCATATGCAGGCGGGTTGTGATGGAATGGGCATCGTTGAAGAACTTTACGAACCTTTCTTCTTTGTGCCTGACGACGGCTTCGAGAATGAAGGGCAATTCCAGGTTTGCTCCGGTAGTCAGGTCAATATACCCTATCCTCTGCTTCACATGATCTATTTCATCCCTGTCTCCGGGCCCGATATAGACTCTTGACTGGATATCAGGGATTACGCCGACTTTGGGGACCAGTTCCATAAGAGTGAACTTCTTATCCCCTACGGCCTGCACAAGAGGCTTTTTCTGGTACGCTGAAGTGCCGTCAACGGATTTTCCATAGGGAAGATAATCGAGCACCCATACATATTCCTCCCTGTCCTGTGAACCTTCCATGCCTTTTCCGGATGAGCGCGGAGCTCTTTCTGAATGCCTTTCAGATTGCGGTTTACCTGTCGGCCGCCTGCCGCCAGAAGAAGGTCTTTCGGCAGATGATCTGCCAGTGTACGGTCTACCTGATTGCGACTTCTCTACTTTCATCAGCACCCATCCTGTAGATAAATATGAAACCCTATTAAGATCTGATCTATGTCCAGGGTATGCTCCAGCCGGGGATTTCTCACATAGATATGCTCAGCTTCTTTCTCCGGTCTGTTTCAGACTTTTCCCCAGCTACCAGGCCTGTCGAACTATTCCCCGAACACCAGTTTTCGGAAACTGGAGACTGACCTGTATCCCGGCATTCTCGGGAATTTAGAGAACCGGAGAAGCCTCTGTCCTTAATTTTGCAGGCCACGGTACTTTCTTGATACTTTAAAGTACTCTAGCCAGATTTCGGATACTTCCCTCATAAATAACAAGATAAACTGCTATATAGCTTATCCCCTTTACTTTTTAATTATTCCATAGCTTCAAATACATAGTCAAGAATTTGATCCAGCTCTTCATTACTCAGGGTGTACTTTTCCTTAGCGTAAATTGACCTGAGTTCGTCTCTGGATTGAGGCAGGATATCTGCGATCCGGACCGCAATAACAGGCTTCATTTTTTCAAGCTCAAGTAATTTATTAACAAGTTCTCTTGACTTTTCTCCGTTGATTTTAGAGAACTGTTCCGCATGATGCAGGGCTTTTCTAAAGCTGTATGCTACCTCAATTCCCTGCTCTCTGCGCTCGTCAGCGATCCTGGAAAGTATATCCTTGACCTCGGCCAATGTCAATAACTCTTCATTGAGGACTTCCTTAACTATCATTGGAATACACTCTTCTAACTAAATATTTCAGGTAGTTTTGCTTCCTTATAGAACAACCTGTACTCGATACTTAATTGCGAACCCTAATTCCTGCTGCAAGCATTTTCTGCCTTTCAGTACCCGGCATGCACCCAATAAGCCGGAGCTGTATTGAATAACGATATCCTGAGCTATTTCAGCTATATGTTTTACAAATGATATATAATTATAGATGTTCCTTTACCGGGATAAGAGACTAATTTTCAAAAAGCAGTTATTCCGGATCCCCCTTAAGTGTGCCCTTTTAGCAGGTTTTTTAAGAGACACCAGTTCTGTTGCATCCAACCCTTTAACAGCGCTACTCAGGCTGTTATTTGCCGGAATTCCCGGAAGGTTTCAAACCTTCGGTCGGAGGCCTGAATACCTTAAATTTCGGAAGAAAAGGGAGATTAGGTTGTAAAAACCTAACTGCCCAGAATCAGTACTTCTGCGGCTTCAGGTGCTGCGGAAGGGAAAAGACTTCCTTCATTGCGTTTCCGCTGCGGACTTCCAGTACATATGAGCGACCGCGCTGTCCGATAACTTTTCCGGTAGAGCCCTGGAATTTTGGATTTGGCATACCTTTCTGGACACTCGGGTCGATATCAATGTGGACCATCTGTCCTTCTTCGAATTCCTGAATTGCCCTGCTTACAGGGGAAATTCCTCTTTCGCGAACCGTCTTCTGTAATTTGTACCTTGTGCAGCGTTTTTCACCGTGGGAATTTGTCATCGCATGTTCCTCCGTTAGAATGCTCGATAAATCTCTTTAATAAATTTTCTATTCAATAATTGATTTCCCTCTAAATAAGATGGATATTATTTAAATGAACCGTTCATTAAGCCACTCATTCCCTGTGTCCCGATCGGCCAATGAAACTGATTCAGATGAAATCCAGATTGATTTAGATTGGATCGATTTGGTTTATTCAGATTAGATTCAGATTAGATTCAGATGCCCGGAGCTTAAATTTCGACGTTGACCACATCGAGGTCTTCCACAAGTGCCTGGTATCCTAAAAGCCCTGTAAGGCTCGGATTTGTCCTGCCTTCGTCTCCGGAAATCAGCTCCTTGACATAAAGCCCGCCTTCACAGTTCACAGTTATGTAGGCGTTTTCGTCATCTTTCAGCTCGTCAAGCGTGATGCTGTGCACATACCTTTTCCGGACAAGATCTGCCCGCCTGTGGACCACACGCTTTGGAGTCTGCTGGGCAATCTCCTTGCCACTCAAAGACTCGAGGCAGGATTTAAGCTTTTCCTCTGAAACAGGCTCTTTAAATGTAACTTTAAGCTTATAAGTTTTATCCGCCTTGGAGCTCTTGAGAGTCTCAATCATGCCTTTTTCGACAAAGTGAAGATCCTTTACCTCAACTTTTCCTGCGGCACTTTCGTTAATTCGGGCAGCAAGCGCTTCAAGGTCAGTACTGCGCCTTACTGGAGCCTTTGCTTCCACCACAAAAGGCCTGCCGCTTCCAAGCATCAGGGCATCGATATCTTCCCTGCCCGAGCCGTGGAAAGCCGTGTCAATAGCCTCGAATGCTTCGACTACTGGTCCTTTGATAAGCTCGTCTACGGACTCCTGATACTGCTTGCCTGTAAATCCGCAGCTTTCGCAGCCCTTGCCCTTGCATTTCCTGCAGGGCCAGCGGGTCTGGGGTATTCCGCGGACTTTTTTGAGGTAGCGCCCGTAAACATATACCGAACGGACCTGGAGCTCGAACTTGTGTGTTGCAAGGTCGAGGGTAATCACAATATCCGGGTTTCCAAAGTCCACTTCCTTGTCAACCTTTTCTGCGATCCGCTTGCCTACTTCCCGATTAAGCTCGGTTTTCAACTGTTCGGCATAGGCAGTCCCTGCCTCAGCCCAGAGCATCTCTTCGTTTTCACTCAGAAGCCCGCTGACTTTCGTTCCGACAAGGAAGGTGGAGTACTCAAGCCCTTCGAGAGCCTTTGCCGCCTCAGACGCCCAATCGTCCAGTTTTTTGAACTGGTCAAGGCAGACCCAGCACTGCTCGTCTTCTCCCTCGATCCTGAGGGTTTTTCTTGCAAGAGCACTGCATGGGGTAAGTTCCCTTAAGAGGGAGTCGTCGTTTTCACTTTTGTAAATGCGGTCCCCTTCAAGGGCGAGCGCGAGTTTCATCGCCTTCCCGCGCTCTCTGTTGCTGAGGCCTGTAGATAATTTTGCAAACTGACGGCCCAGACAGTGGTCACAGATAGGGCCTTCGTGCAGAATCTTTTTTGAAATTTCAAGTACATCCATTTGGTTTCACTTTCTCTAAGCTCTTTATTCGGAAAATAGACCTGGGAGTGAATAATTGAGATTAATTTGGAGTAGCTGAGAATAAATTTAGAGTGATTGAGGGTAATTTAGAGTTTAGGGTTGAGATTGAAAGATAAGTTGGAAGCTGATATTGGGAGATAGTGCTGACATATTAGATAAATTGGTAGATTGGATTAGAGATAATATTAAAGATTAAATTGAGGGAGATGCGCAAACTGAAGCATGTACTCTAAAAAAGCGCATCCGGATAAGTTTCTACGGATAAGTTTCTATCCTGATACAGGGAAGTAGGATATAACTTTTTGGATTAAAATCTGAAAAAAACCGCAGCTTATTCCCCAGCCCTTAATTTTTCCCCTCCAGGAATTTCCCCTCTTTCCGCTTCAGCCCTGTCCAGTTCATTGTGGAGAAGGGTTATGCAGTGGTTGGAGTGAAGAGAAATGGGTCCAACAGAAATAATTTTTGCTCCGGCTTCAAGGAGCTGTTTTTCCTCTTCTTCCGTAACGCCCATGTGGTCGCCCAGGATAAAGACAGGGTCCCGGATTTCCCTGTCAAGCCCCCGGATATCCTCGCCATCTTCCCGAAGGTAGAACAGGGTCCTTCCCTCAAAAGAGGCCAGCAGGGTATTTAAATCCCCGTTTCGGACCCAGACTCCCGGAGTTGACCGGATATCCTTTTCGGTTACAGTTTTCTGAAGGGCTTTCTGGATCAGTGACCCGCTGCTTCTTTCGTCCGGATTCAGGTACCTCAGGTGGAGGCCTTCGAACCGGATAATTTTTCCAGGTTCAGGTTCTCCCAGAAGGAGCAGGTGAACGTTTACATCCCTACGCATTCCGAAAGAGAGAAAAAGGGCAGAACTTACGCAGCGGCAGAGTATATCCATTCTTCCTGCAGACCCCGGAAGGTCGTTTAAAGAAAAATCGCCGCTCGTCTTTGCTTTATGCCCTATGATAACGATGTCACGCATGCGGCAGTATATTACGTAAGGGATATAAAAGATGTGTGCATGTTCACAGAAAAACACATAACATAAAGTGTAAAAGAGATTGTATATAAGAATTCAGGCCAGAATTAAAAAATCATACTTAGATGATCAGCGGATTAATAAAATCATAATTAGACGACAAAAGAATTAAAAAAACATAAGTAAACGATAAAAGAATTAAAAAATCATTAAGGATGGGATACGGATGAAGATACTCGCAATTTCCGACCCCCATGGGGACTACTCGAAGATGAAACAGATCATAGAAAAAGCCGGGGACTTCGACCTTGCCGTGGTGGTCGGAGACATTACCAATTTCGGACCCGATGAGCAGGTGGATGAATTGGCTGAGATGTTTGATAAGCCCGTGCTAGCAATTCCCGGGAACTGCGACCAGAAGACCATCCTTGAAGCCCTTGAAAATTCAAAAGCCGTAAATCTTCATGGAAAAGCCGAACAGATTGGAAAAATCCGGTTTATCGGGCTTGGAGGCTCAAACCCCACACCTTTTAACACCCCGTTTGAGCTTTCCGAGGAAGAAATCGAAAACGCCCTTGAAGGAATGGTCTGTTCCGCCGAAAACTCTGGAGAATGCGGGACAATAGTGCTCCTGACTCACGCTCCTCCCCTCGGAGCAAGGGATGAACTGCCTTTCGGGCACGTGGGCAGCAAAGCCATCCAGAAATTCCTGGACAGGGTTGACCTGATCGTCTGCGGGCACATCCATGAAGCAAAAGGCAGCGAAAAGGTCGGAAAAACCGTTGTCGTGAATCCCGGAGAAGCCTGCAAAGGCTCATGTGCCCTTATAGAAATTGAAGAAACTGGAAACAAACCCATTGAAGTTGAATTCGTGGAAGTCTGAAATAGGTTCTGGCCAGACTTTGATCAACAGGGGTGTCAATGAAACCGGCTTTAATCAGGAAAAAATTCAACTGAAAGGGCTTTAATCAGCCAGATATAAATTAGATAGACTTTAAACGATAAGATCTCAATTAGACATGTTCACATAAATTAGATAGATTTTAACCGATAAAATTTCAATTAGACATGTTCATTCAGGAAAATTAGATAGACTTTAAACGATAAAATTTCAATTAGACATGTTCATTCAGGAAAATTAGATAGACTTTAAACGATAAAATTTCAATTAGACATGTTCATTCAGGATAAGAGATGCTTCAGGATAAGAGATGCTTCAGGATAAGAGATACTTCGGGATAAGAGATACTTCAGGATAAGAGATACTTCAGGATAAGAGATACAGTGAAAAAATATAAGAGGTTGAGCTACGGACGTAATTAGCGAGTTCGGTTTTGATCCGGTTTTTGTGGAATTCCTGACAAAACTTGCCATTGCCTTTTTGATAGGGATCATGGTGGGTGTGGAAAGGGAACACAGAGGTCTGGAACACGAGATTTTTGCAGGGGTCAGGAGTTACAGCATAACCTGCATAACAGGCATGCTGGTTGCTCTTGCAAGCGAATCGATTGGTCCCGGTTTCGTGTACGTAGCCACGCTTTTCTTTGCAGCTATCTGTTCCATAATTACCTACTCCAAGATATTCCTCTACAGGCGGATAGGGGTTACAAGTCCTATCGCCCTCTTCTTTATTTTCGTGATGGGAGTCCTTGTTGGCTATGACTATGGCATGTTTGCTATTGTCTCTTCAATAGTTGTAGCTTTCCTCCTGATCCAGAAACAGCCTCTTCACCAGTTTGCAGGAAGCCTGACAAAAGAAGAACTTTTCAATGCCGTACAGTTTCTGGCTGTCGCTTTCATACTTTATCCTGTTATGCCGGAAAAAAAATTCTTCGGGCTTGTAAACCTCAGGTCTGCGATTCTGATCGTGATTCTTGTTTCCCTTATCAGTTTTTTAAGTTATATCCTCCTGAGAAAGTTCGGGGCAAAACGTGGCCTCTGTTATTCGGGCTTCCTCGGAGGCTTTATTAACAGTGAAGCGACCACAGGAGCCCTCGCTGGACTATCAAAAAAGGCAGAGGAAATGACCTATCCCGTCCTTACGGGTATTCTGCTCTGCAATGTTTCCATGCTCATTCGAAACCTTATACTGGCCTTTATAGTTGACCCGACGGGAAAAATAACCCTGCTTATGCTCCCTCCCCAGCTTGTACTTATTATTGTTTCCATAGCAATAGTTCTCAGGCACAGTAAGCAGTTCTGCCCGATAGGCGGAGGCGAGCTTAAGATCCAGTCTCCTTTCTCACTCGGCCAAGCGTTCAAATTCGGTATCGCTTTTACCCTTATTCTCATCATAGGAAACTATGCCTATGATTTTGCAGGGACTGCCGGCATATACATAACCGCCCTCGGAGCGCTTGTCAGCAGCTCAGGAGTGATAGTCTCCGTAACCCTCCTTGCCGTAAGCGGAAATATCTCCTACGAAGTCGCAGCAAACACTGCAGTGCTCGCAAGCCTCGTAAGTACTGTAAATAAAATTCTGCTTTCAAGGATATCAGGTTCTGAAAACCTTTTTTCCCTTTCCAGAAGCGCATTCGGAATCATTGCATTAACCGGAACCATTGCTCTGCTTTTATGGAACATCCGGTAAGAGGAAGCAAAATGAGAGAATAAGGAGTATTAAAGCACCTTCATATCAGGATAGGAGTCTTATCTTTTCAAAATAAAGAATATCGAGTAACATAAATATAAAACGCTGTCTATATTAATAGTTGCGGACATCATCCGTTAGCATAATAGATTTGGGGGAGAGATGGCAGCCAATAAAAGTTTTAAACTCAGGATACTGGCAGTTTTTGTTTTTATCCTGCTTGCGGGCTTGACAACTATAGCCCTATCTCAGGGGGAAACTACCGAAATCAAAGAGACGAACCAGAGCAGAGTCTCTGAAGAAAATAAATATGAATCTCAGACGATTATATTGTCCTTATGAATAACGCTTTCAGTCCTGAAACTACAGAAATAAACCAGTATGATAAGTTATATGGCGCAACCTGAGCAAGCCAAAAAGAACCTTTGTCCTTGTAAACAAGGACAAACGGTGGGGAGATTTTTCCCTTGGTTATGGCCGAACTTTTGATTATACATTCAATGAAACCGGAATCTTTGCTTCAGCGTTGAAGGAGAACCAGCCCTGAAAGGTACAGTTGTGGTGGGGGAATCCAGGGAAACTGCAGGAGCTCCGCTCCCGGAAAAAGAAACCGGTCAGATAAAAGAGGAGGGAACCGAGCCAGAGGAGGAAGAAGAGGTAGGTAACTCCCGCCCCTACTGAGAAAGTAACTCCCACGCCAAAGACAGAACAAATACAGGGTGCCGAAAATTCGGTATTGATCCGCAGATCTCTCTTTTATCCGGAGACTCTTGAGCTTAAAAACGGAGAAACTCTGGTCTGGAAAAACCTTAACAGGCCTAAACAATCATTCACGCTGGTGAGCGAAGAGGGACTTTTCGATGACCAGGTAATTGCTTATGGAAAAAGCTTTTCATACACCTTTGACAAAGCCGGAGACTACAATTTTAAGCTGGAGGAGATTCCTGACGCCGAACTCATTGTGATAGTAAATTAAGAGGAAATAAGAAAAGCAAATACGTCCCCTTGCAGGGGAGTTAGCAAACGGAAGCTAATCTGGCTAAGGAAAAAAGAGACCTGTTTTTTCAGAAGGGAACAATTTTTTAGATATTTTTTTAGATATTTTTTTAGATATTTTTTTGGATATTTTTTAGGATAATTTTACTTTTTTACATCAATATATAAAAAACTATCTAAATATATTGTGCAGATTGTTTGAGTAATAAAGAACTTCTTAAGGTAAGAACTGTTTTATCTGGCTGGAATTATGACCGAAGAAGTCTAAAATATCTTTATATGCAAGCAAAGCACTTAGATTTCATAAAGAATTTTGCCTTGAAAACAGGCAGTATAAAAGAAAAATACAAAAATATATTTATATGTACTTGAATGTACATGCAAAGCTGAAAGCTTGAAAAGTCCATTAAAGTAGGAACTTAAGATTAAATAACATTAGATATTAAATAAACAAGAGTAAAGAATTAATATTCGAAAGATTTAGAGATTTTAAAGTAAAATATCAAAAAAACTGTACGGAACTTAGAATTAATTCTACAGATTTCTAATTCCATAACCAAAAGAGATCGTGGGGAATAAAATGAAAGCAAAAATCATTGTTCTGCTTCTAGTTTTAAGCGCAGTTTTATTCTCGGGATGCGCTGGAAATGAACAAACCTCCCCGGAAGAAAATGTGACACCTGAAGAAACCGTAACCCCGGAGGAGGTTTCAACTCCAGAAGAAACCGAAACCCCGGAAGTAACGGAGACCGAGGAAGAAGTTGAAACCCCGGAGGAAAATGAAACGGAAGAAGTAACTCCGGTAGAAAATGAAACAGAAGAAGGACCGACTATTAACACATCCAATATAAGGACAACTCCCTATCTCGTAAGGCTTGTTAGCTACAGAGCATATCCCACAAGCCTGGACATTAAACAGGGGGAAACGGTTGCCTGGATAAACTATCAGGACAGTCCGAGGAGAGTCTTTACCCTTGTCAGCGAACAGGGTCTCTTTGAAAACGAGAGCCTTGTGTACAGGCGTTCCTTTCCCTATACCTTCAACGAAACAGGAGTTTACAACTTTACCGTCGTCGGGCAACCTAAAATGGATGTCAGTATAACTGTGAGTTAATTCTGAAGCAGCCCCCGAAGAAGCTTTCTGAAGGGACTGATAGGATAGCAAAAAGGTGTACTGCTTTATCTGGAAAGGCTGCAAAACTTTCCAGTAAATTTACTTTTTTTAGCTTCTGGACTTTGCTCCCTCATTTCTATTTCTGAACCCTTTTTACATCTCCCCCTGAAGAAACAGGATCATGAGGCAATGAGCCAGCCAATAAACAGCCAATAAACAGCCAATAAGCTGGTCAATAAGCTGGTCAATAAGTTAGTTAACCATTTTTCCAGAAAGTAGTTTTTCAGGTCAGAAATGGCAAAATCGCCTACAAACAAACTATTTTTTAAAATAAGGCTTAATATAAGAAAGTATTATTATTTAATGAGGATTATATTGGATTGGGAGTAAAAAAGGAAAACTTACACAGGGGGGAAATAATAGTGATAAAAAAACTCATTCTGCTCCTCGTAGTCTTGGCAGTGTTAGCGTTTGCCTACCTGAACTGGTGGGGTGGAGGTCAGGAGCAAGAAGAAGCCCTGGGGGATTCCGGCGGTTCGGGTGGCACTTCAGGAGGAACACAGCTACCAACAGGAGTGGAGACACCACAAGAGGCAATAACACCGGAAGAAACGGAAACACCGGAAGAAACGGAAACACCGGAAGAAACGGAAACATTAGAGGAAGCGGAGACGCCACAAGAAACGGAAACGGTTAAAGAGGACGAAACTCCCGGTGAAACACTGACTCCGGGTCTTGAGGATGGAATTGAAGAGGAACAAACCGAAAACGTGACTGATGGAGAGGAAGAAGTAGGGACAGTGCAGCCTACGGAAACCGAGCCGGAAATTTACCTTGTAAGACTCAAGAATTATCTCTTTATCCCCTCCGAGCTGGAGGTAAATGCAGGGGACACAGTTGTATGGAGAAATTTCGATGAATCCAATGTTTTTACCCTGAATAGCGAGGAAGGGCTTTTTGAGGATCAACAGCTTGGATACGGAAATACCCTGAACTACACGTTCGTTGAAAACGGAAGCTACAGTTTCAGCGCAAACGGGTATCCGAACATGCAAATGACCATCACGGTAAAATAATATCACAAAGTATAGCAACTTTAGATGATCTGTAGAACTATAGTGGAAGGGACAACAAAGATCTCGGTTCCGATCCCGCCTCCGGATGTAAATTTCCCTCCCTCGGCAGCGCCGGTGTTCTATAACCCGGAGATGGAGCTGAACCGGGATATCAATGTTGCAGCAACTGCAGCATTTGTGAAGAGGCTTCTTTCGAGGAAAGACTTGAAGAGAGAGGAGGTCCGCTACGTAGACGCCTTTTCAGCATCAGGAATCCGGGGTCTCAGGATTGCAGGGGAAGTAGGAATACATTCGACCATGAATGACTGGAACCCTGAAGCGTTTGAACTGATAAAGGAAAATATAAAGATTAACGGGCTTGAGGAAAAAGCCCAGGCTACACGCAAGAATGCAAATGTGCTGCTTCATGAGCAGAAATTCCATATCGTGGATGTCGACCCGTTCGGGACCCCTGCGCCTTACCTCGATGCAGCCGCAACTGCGGCGCAGGGCATGCTCTCGGTTACTGCAACAGATACTGCTCCCCTCTGTGGAGCCCATTTGAACTCGGGGATCAGAAAGTACGCAGCCGTACCTCTGAACACGGAATATCACAGTGAGATGGGCTTAAGGGTCCTCCTCGGAGCCTGTGCCAGAGAATGTGCAAAACACGAAAAAGGGATGCTTCCTCTGCTTTCCCATGTCACGCGGCACTATGTCCGCAGCTACCTTGAAGTGCTTCCAGGGACCAAACATGCAGACAGGGCCCTGAAGTCCATGGGATTCAGCATCTACTGCCCAAAATGCGGATTCAGGGGCCCTGTCTACGGGCTTGCCGTACATATTGAGAAGGAATGTCCTGCCTGCGGGGCCCTGACAAAGATTGCAGGTCCCCTGTGGCTCGGGCCCTTCAGAGAACCGAAGTTCTGCAATGAGGTGCTTTCCGAGCTTGAGGCGCACCCTCTGAACACGAAAGAGAAAGCAAAAAAAATAATTACGTTCTGCAGGGACGAACTTGACATCCCCATGTTCTATGACCAGCACGTGATCTGTAAGGAACTGGGGGCTTCTGCGACAGGGATCGAGACTCTGATCGAGGCCCTTAAAGCCGGCGGGTTTGAAGCTTCAAGGACTCATTTCAGCGGGACTTCGTTCAGGACAGATGCTCCCATTGCTGAAATAAAGAAAATAATCCAGGCACTTTCCGGCTGAAGCGAACATTCCTTTAAAGCCCGGAGGCAGAAACCTGTTCAAATATTATATAAACTATAAAAGAATAATAAACGCCTGAGCTCAGATCCGTAAATAATCCGTTAAAAAAACTCAATGTGATATCATGTCCGACGATGATGCAGAAAAGCTGTTTTTGCAGGAGAAACCTACTCTTGCATTGCTGTTTATAGGTTCGATGGGAAAAACCTATGCTTCGGTTATTTCAAAGGAGATAGACTCGACCTTTGCCCACACCACGAGAATTCTTTCGAAGATGGAACAGTCCGGACTTATAAGATTCACATTTGAAGGACGGATAAAGTTTGTCGAACTTACGGAGTACGGAAAGGAAGTAGAAACCGCCCTTGAAGAGTTCCGGAACATAATTGCAGCAGAATCTCCTGCAAGCGAAGAAAGCAAAAAAACAGGAGAAGAGGGACCGGACGGGAAAGGCGAAGCAGATGAAGGCAAAGAGTCCGAGGAACCGGGAAAAGAAACCGAAATTGAGAAAACAAAAGAGCTTGATCCTCTAAGTGTTGAGATCCTTGAAAAGATCCGGAACCTTAGAAATAAGATCGAGAGCATTCACAGGGAAGCAGTTGAGCAGGGGCAGAGTAAAGAGATGGTTTCCAGAAAGCTTGGCCCTTACAGCCGGGACGTCAAGAAACTGCACAGCCAGATTGAGAAGGCTGAAAGCCCTGTTGACGAAGCAGTGGTTTCGGCTCTGGAAAAGACTGAAAGACTCCTTGAGACTTATCTTAAGAGTCCAAAACCAGAAAATACTTAATACGGCAGACCTAGGTAGAGAGAAAAGGACAGGGAGAAAATGGAAAAAGTTGTGACCCTCCAGCATATTTATGGAAAAAAACGGGACAGAATGGCTGAACTCCTGAAAAGCCTGGTTGAGAATGAATTGAAAGAACTTGAAGTAAAGGTTGAGGTATCCATTACCACGGAAAACTGGGCAGAGTTTACCCTTGAGGGGGAAGATGAAGAGGTATCGGCAAATCTCCTGAAATCCAGATACGGAAGTCCTGCAAACAAAGCCGAGCTGGGGAAAGTGTACCTGGGTTTTCTTCAGGCTTTTACGGAGGATGCATTTATGGTCAACATTGGCATCCCTGTGAACATTGAAGCAGAGGAACTTAAAGCTCTGGGAAGCGGAAAGCCAAAACAGCTTGCATCAAGGTTCGGTATGATCCCTCACCTGCCGGTTGAAGTTGAGGTAATTGAGGCTAACAAAGAAATAAAAGCCCGTTTCACCAAAAAACAGCTTGACCTATGGTGGGGCTGGAAAAAAGCAAGTACTGACAGGGTTATCATTAATGCCGCCACCCGTTCGGAAATAAAAAGTGCAGTAAAAAAAACAGGGCACGGCAGGGATATTTACGAAATCGAGCGCCTTGGGCTGCTTGAGCATGCCGTCGTATGCCGTGAAAAAACCGACGGACCCGGAATCGTGGCAGCAATAGGGCCCCTCCTGAAATCCGAAATGGGAGTTGTAATCGGAGACTCTCACTAATTTCATTTTCACAATGCCTGGAAAAAACAGTCGAACCCGAAAACCAACCATTCAAGTCTAATTTTTATTATTATAGATTACATTAAGGGAATTATTGCTTCTTCATTAAGAGTATTGTTTCTTAAAAGACATCATTCGTGATAAAAATGATTATGTAAAAATGGAAATATAAATAAATAATTTATATTGTAATCTCAAAAAGACAGCGTGTGTGCCCGGTCCCATAACACTCGGTTTCCAGGACCCCACACTCTTTTCCAAGCTTTTCCTTAAGGACGCCTTCAAGGATGCCTTCTCTAAGCACACAGAGAGGTTTTCCTATTGCCGGCATGACCCTGGCTTTAAAGTCGTCTTCAACCTGAAGAGCAGGAGAATCGCCCATGAGGACCGAGACCCGGCAGTCCCCGTGAAATTCCATAAAGGTTGCAATTTCCCTGAACAGGGCTTCAGGAGTGTTTGATTCAAAATTAGCCGAAAGACACTTCCCAATATCTCTTCCGATCATCCTGACAACAGGAGCATTATCAATCCCGTATGCTTCAAAACCGAATCGCAGCACATGAAAAAGGGCTTCCATAAAGCAGAACCTGTCATTTCCGTTTTCAGCAACTTTTTTCAGCAGGCTTCGGTAATGCTCCAGAAAAGGCTCCTGAGAGCAGCCCATGTACTGGGAAGTCAGG
This sequence comes from Methanosarcina acetivorans C2A, assembly GCF_000007345.1. Taxonomy (NCBI): domain Archaea; kingdom Methanobacteriati; phylum Methanobacteriota; class Methanomicrobia; order Methanosarcinales; family Methanosarcinaceae; genus Methanosarcina; species Methanosarcina acetivorans. Next base: position 1,726,043 of record NC_003552.1, read on the forward strand.
GAGTAAATCTTCTTGCGCCGGTCTTCGGGGTCTGAATTTTCTTCAACAAGCTCGCATGTTCTTAGATTATTGAGATGAACGGAAATAGTTGATTTGGCTTTTGCCGTACATTTAACAATTTCGTCAAACGATTTTGGCTCTTCCCTGAGAAAATTCAGGATCTGGAGTTTAACAGGGCTGTCTACGGCTATGAGCCCTCTTTCGGTATAAAAGAATTCAGTTTTGGTCTCAGGTTTTGCCATAATATCTTTAGATAAGTTGCGTTTTGAATATATAAAACGTTCGCGTGACTACGAATAATCATGTTTGAAATATAATAATACAGATATAAAAAGATATAAAGAAAATGGGGGGAAACGGCAAAGTAAAATCAAATAAAACAGAGGGATAGGTAAACGATAAAGTAAAGCAAAACAGAGTAAAGTACCGATAAACTAAAAATAGAACTCCAGCCAAAAGATACAGGAAGAAAAGAGTATACAGGAAGAAAAGAGTATACAGGAAGAAAAGAGTATACAGGAAGAAAAGAGTATACAGGAAGAAAAGAGTATACGGGAAGAAAAGAGTATACAGGAAGAAAAGAGTATACAGGAAGAAAAGAGTATACGGGAAGAAAAGAGTATACAGGAAGAAAAGAGTATACGGGAAGAAAAGAGTATACGGGAAGAAAAGAGTATACAGGAAGAAAAGAGTATACAGGAAGAAAAGAGTACTGCAAAAAAATACCAGGATTTTTCAAAAAAAGTACTCTTGAAAAGAAGCATGAAATTCTTCAAATAATATGCACCAGGTAATGAAAGTAACTTTCAAATCACAGTGCTTTCATACCAGAAAATGAAAAAAATGCCAGTCTGTTTACAGACCAATTTTTGAAAAAGCAACGGGGAAAACACATGGGATTATTAACACGGATGGAAACCGTATTCAAATCAAAGATGAACAAAGTGCTTAACAAAATGGAAGACCCTCGGGAAACCCTTGATTATTCCTATGAAAAGCAGCTGGAACTGCTGCAGAACGTAAAGAGAGGTATTGCGGAAGTGACAACTTCTAAAAAACGCCTCCAGCTCCAGCGGGCAAAACTGCTTCAAAGCAACGAAAAGCTTGAGAAACAGGCAAGGGATGCAGTTGCTGCAGACCGGGAAGACCTCGCAAGGATGGCTCTTGAGAGAAAAGCAGCCCTCCAGCAGCAGGTTGATGGGATTGACAGGGAAATTGCAGAGCTCGAAAAACAGGAAGAGAAGCTCATCGCCTCGGAGAAGAGGCTTTCTACAAAAGTAGAGATTTTCAGGACAAAGAAAGAGTCCATTAAAGCCCAGTACTCCGCAGCCGAAGCCCAGGTGAAGATTAACGAATCCGTCACCGGGATAAGCGAAGAGATGGCAGATGTGGGGCTTGCTCTTGAAAGAGCTGAAAATAAGACCGAAGAGATGAAAGCCCGCGCCGAGGCGATTGACGAACTCATGGAAGCCGGTACCCTCGAAGACCTCACGGGTAGCAAGGACGATATCGAGCGTGAACTTGCAAAAATCAGTGCCCAGACAAGTGTCGAATCCGAACTTGCAAGGCTTAAAGCCGAAGCTGGAAAGGAGCCCGAAAAAGAGGAAACAGAGGAAGAAAAAAAGGGGGTCTGAAGATGATAATCAGGATCATTGGAGAGGGGCAGTACCGGGCACCTGAAGCTCTCTGCGAGGAATTAAACAAGATAGATAACAGGATTGTAGTTCTTGTTTCGCAAGGAAAAGCCCAGGAATTTAGACAAGAGCTCGCAAGACTGATTTCCGAGATAAAGGAAAAAGGAGAATCTGTCAGCGCGGAAGAAATTCTGGAGTCTGACATCATTGTTCCTCCGGAAGACCTGAGCCTTGAGGAAGCAAAAGAAGTATTTACAGGTTCAGGGATTTTTGAGGACTGAAGAGCTTTAAAAAGCTGCGATTTCCAGAAAAATGGGGTCAGGAATTTCTGTTCGACCGATCACCTGATTTTCAACAGGCAACTTTCCATAGCTTGGGGTCGTTCTTGATCTGAAGAATCGTTCCTCTAACCCGAGGGGCTGTTCTTCTAACCGGAGGAAACTCTCTTAACCTGAGATCCTCCTACCCCGGACCCTTCAAAAAAATAGTTGACTGAATACCATGAACAACTTCCGGATAATCCGGTACTCCAGATAAACTGGAAACTGTTCTGGCAAATTTGGAATCCTATCGGAAAAAAGAACTGACAGTTTGAGGATCTGCATTATCTGATAATCATTACAGGGACTTTTGAGTGCCTGAGAACGTTTTCTGCCACACTGCCTATCAGGAACCTCTGGACTCCGGTCAGGCCCTGTGTGCCCATTACTATCAGGTCAATATCACTCTCCTCCACATATTCAAGAATTTTCTCAGCCGGGACACCTTTCAGGTACACCGGCTCCACTTTAACTCCGGCTTCTTTTCCAAGTTTTTCTACATAACCGGTTGCAACTCCTCCTTTATTTGCGAGATATTCTTCAAATGCATCGGTCCAGCCCATAACTGACCGGGCAGTTCCAGCGTGTTCGGTAGAAATAACATACAGAGCAGATACTTCAGCCCCTGTTACCTTCGCAATGTCGATTCCATAAGCAGCTGCTTTTTGGGCGTTTTCCGAACCATCCGTTGCAATCAGAATTTTGTTGAAAAGCTTTTCGCTCATCTACTTACCCCCTTATTTTTATAATTTAAAATATGCAGGTATTACTATTAAAATTTCATCCTGAACGAAATATCAGTAAAAAAGAAAACTTTGAAAAAAAGATGAATAAAGAGGATGGACATCACAAAGTAAAAGTGACTGATGGAGCCTGTAAATAATTCACACACAGATTCGGATTCTAAGTTAAAACACAATCACTTGCGTCTTATTTCAGGTTTTTCCCCTGATTTTTTCTCCGAATTTAAGCGTAAATTTTGTGCCGTTATCTCCCTCAAGGTCTATGCTCCCCTCTATCTGGTTCACAAGAGCATTTACAAGCTGCAGCCCAAGGGATTCCGTGTTTCTGAAATTGAGATTCTTCGGGGAAGCCCTTCCCGTTGTCTGCAAAGACAAGAGTGAAATTTTCACTGTCTTCAGATGCTGTAAGGAAGACCTTTTCACTTATCGCTTCAGGTCGCTGATCTTGCCCCCGGGTATCTTCTCGTAACAAGGAAATGCTAATCTCCTCTCCTTTTCCCGGAGAGAAGGCATACTTCAGGGAGTTGGTAAAAAGTTCGTTAATTATAATGCCAAGGGATACTGCCAGATTTACTCCGAGGAAAACAGTTTCCACATCAAGTTTTATCCGGATATGGGAACTTTCCGTGCTGTACGAACGACAGAGATCGTCAATTAACTTGCGGATATAGGAGGAGAAATCCAGGATGTCGAGGTTTCCGGATTCATAAAGCTCTTCGTGTATAAGCGACATTGAAACAATCCTGTTTTCGCTTTCCCTGAAAGCTTCGATAACTTTTTTGTCACTGAACTGTTCAGCCTGCAGGTCAAGCAGGGAAGAAACTATTTGCAGGTTATTTTTGATCCTGTGGTTGATCTCTTTTTTTCGGAGATGCTCGGCTCTTGCCAGGGCTTCTTCTGCAGCTTTCCTCTCGGTAATGTCGATGACCACACCCTGAAAATAAATAGCATGACTCTCATCGTCCCTCTGAATGTAAGTCCTCTCATCGACCCAGCGCAGTTCCCCGGTTTTTGTGCAGATCCGGTATTCCATCTTGAAACCCTCGCACCGGTCTTCAATGCAGCGGTCAAGCTTTTCCTGAACATTTTTCAGATCGTCTCTATGGACAATATCGCCGTAAAGGACTCTTTCGGAGGTAAAGTCTTCAACTTCATACCCTAACATGGAGACATTTTCAGACACAAAATCCGCAGGCCATTTATCCTCATTGCGCCATAAAAAAACGACTGCAGGACTGTTATTGATGACTGTCCAGAGTACTTTTTGTACTTCGAGGGCGATTTGCAATGCCTCCTCACTTTCCCTGAACATACCGCAGACGCCCGGGATCACCTCCAAATCCCCGGAAATTCCTGGGAACTCCACGCTTTTTCTTTTGTAGATAGCGGTAAGCTCCTTTGGAATTACTTCTTCCAGCTCATTCATCGAATACCCTGAGGTTTTTCGATCAGAAAAGAGGGAATTTTTCCCGGCAAAAAACTCACTGCAGTCCTGAAAAGTCTGGCTCACATCTCTGAAATAAGCAGGGTTTGGAACCTCCTCAAGCAGGGACTCTAAAAAAAGTATTCGGTCCTGAAGTTCGTTATCGATCCCTTTACACTTCTGAATCTTGCGAATCAGAGACAGGACGTACCTCAAAAAACGAACTTCTTCGGGAGCAAACTCATCCTGCCTGTTTCTATAAAGCGTTGCGACCAGGGGGGGTTTTCCCTGGATTCTTATAAAGACACTGACCCCGCCGGAAAGTTCACCTGAACTGGCAGGCTGTCCAGTACATCCGATTTCCTGAATTGAGGACTGACTTCCCGGAAAGTAACTACATTCGTGAGGAAGCTTGAAAATTCTGCAGAATTCGGCTTTGAGAACTGAAGCTACCATCTCTGCAGTCCGGTCCATCAGGGTTTCGGGAAAAGGTTCTTGCTGCTTTTCCCGCGTAAGTAGTTTCTTCTTTCTTGCTGCCATGAAGGTAAGGTCCATTCCGTAGATATGCACATATCCATTTTCCAAAGGATTAAAAACGAAAAAGTATTCTTTTTTATTCACTTTTACTTCAATGTTTAAAACCTCTTTCTTCCTGATCGCTTTTCGAACAAAAAGAAGAAATTGAAAAGGAAGTTTTTGACCGATTCCTGTTCTCCAGACTTCAAGTAAAGTAACTGAGGCTTCGTTTGCATAAAGTACAGTTCCGTCATTTCCAGCCCTCATTACGGAATAAGGGCTTGTAGAAAGGATTTGAAGCACCCATTGTGATCCGCACTCTCCACTTTTTACTGCATTTATTACCACTCAAAACTCTCCTGTTTGCTACAAATTCACATATAATTATACATATGTATTGATTAATCGGTATAAAAAAAATATCAGACAAGATCTTTTTGTAAATAAAATAGCATATTCAATGCCCGAAAAATGAGAAAAAAGTGTTAATTTTATAAGGAAAAAACATATTGAAGCTGAAGAATTCTTATTTTCCTGCAAATAGCCGGCTTGGATGGAATAATGGAATAATTTTTATGGGCTGATCCTTATCTTTAATTGGAAATGAAAACCAGGTGATATAATTTGTCAAAAAAACAGGCAATTCTGATCTTGCTTCTCACAACCGCCCTTCTCGCTTCAGGCTGTTTGGGGGATAGCGGAACAAAAATCTCAATTTCGAGCAATGATACCGAAATTAATGTCAGCATCTCCGAACAAGCCGAAGGCGACTGGTGCCCTGTAGGAGCTCAGGTCCAGATTAAAAACCCTACCACCGGAAAAGCCCTTAATATGACAGTTACCGGCACCGAAGAGTTCGAAAACGAAACCCTTTGCAAATCCATGATAATAACCGGGAACGAAGAGAACAACACCAGATACGAGTACATGTGGTCGCAGGACAAAAACACCACAGTCTGGACAAAGTACGGCGAAGATGGAAATATATCAATAAGATACATCTACGAGGACGGGAAAAAGACAATCATTGATGGAGCGGGAAGGACGCTGGAGTTCGGGGTAAGGCTATAAGAAGATACATTCACCGGATATCATTATTCCCCCTTCTTCATTTCTCTCTGCAAATCATAAAAATCACAAATCTATTCAAATATAAAAGGGTTCAAGGAAAATATGGATTTATAAGGGAAACTAATGGATTTATAAGGGAAACTAATGGAATTATAAGGGAAATACAATGAGGATATATTAAAAGTGATGAAAACGCGATGAAAATGAATTCTGATCAAAGACAGTAAAAACTAATAAAAAGACATAAACAAAATTATATTAGAATAAAAAAAAGTGGGTTGCCTGAATGTAGCCAGAAACGGCCGTTTCCATCTTTTTCATCCAGTTCCTCCCAGATCCGCCTCTTGATATGGCAGGTAGCCGGATAGCTTTCCTGAAACTGCTGTTCCCTTGTTAGTTTCCGACACCCGCTTGAAACCAGTTCTCAGATTGCAAGAGGGTGGTGCGAATGTTGGCCAGAAGCCTTGCGGACTCCCTTGTTTATTTCGACACCGGTGCTGGGCGGCAAGAATGTTGACCAGAAACACCTTTCGGGCTTCCTTGTTAGTTTCTGACACCCATGCCTTTTCTCTCGGGGTTTCAGACTTAAAGGTCTGCCCCAAGGATTCTCGCTTCGATAGATCCTTTTTCTGGGCTCGGCTTACCGATAGTCGTCCCGAGCAAAACGATCCAGCCCACAGGAAACAGTATCAGCAGAAGGCTATATGCAGCAATTGCTGTTACAATCGACTTCCCTGCAAGCTTCTTCAGAGTATCCATTGGTACTCCACCCCTGGCGTGGTTGTCTTTTTTTACTTGCGTCGTTTCGATAGTTGGGCAATTTTTACCCAGTCTTACCCAATGTCTTCGATATTGTGCGTAGTACACAATAGCATACAATTCTATGCAAGTCCTGACTTATATAGATTTTCCAAAAATAATATTACGGTCTGTATATATTTTATACTGATCAAAGATGATAGACTAAAAGAACAGTTTTTCATGTTTTTTAATATTCTTTCATATATGCCCCTGCAAATCCTGCAGGTTCGAGAATATTCCTATATTTAAGGGTTTCTATTGAGCTCTCCAGGGTTGCCGCAATGTACCATTTTTTTCAGAAAAATTCTTTTTCCTGAAACCTTTAAACGCTATGTTGCCCTAACCGTTAAATATCCATGACAGGCAATTCCGAAGAGATAAACTCAAAAAATGCATATGATGTTGAGAAAAAAACAAAAAGAGATAGCCAGAACATGCCAGATATTTTTACTGACAATACGGATAAGCAGGACTCAGATCCTTCTCGCCAGGGTTTCGAAGGTCAGCCAAATGTTGTTATAGTTAGATACGGGGAGCTTGCCCTTAAAAGCACAGGCGTTCGGAACTGGTATGAGAAAATTCTCATGAAGAACATTGCCGCTATGCTGGACTCGAGGAACATTCCGTATTCCCTGCTACGGCGAGAATGGGGAAGGATATTTATCGAGACAACAGATCCACGGGCAGCAGAAGCTGCAGCAGACGTTTTTGGAGTAGTTTCAACCTCCCCTGCATTAGTAACGAAACCGGACCTTGAGAGCGCAGCCAGAACCTGTGCCTTTCTTGGAACAGGTCTCATTCGGGAAGGAGAGTCTTTTGCCATTCGGGCAAGGAGAAGCGGAAACCATCCGTTCTCCTCAGCGGACGTGGGGAGAAACTGCGGGGATGCTGTCTGGGACTCACTTGAAAAAGAAGGAAAACATCCCAGAGTGAACCTGACTTCTCCGGATAAGGAAATTTTTGTAGAGATGCGGCAGAATCTGGCTTACGTTTATCTGGAAACGGTTAAAGGAGTGGGAGGGCTACCCCTTGGTACGCAGGGCAGTATGGTAGTGCTTATGTCCGGTGGCCTCGATTCCCCTGTAGCTGCATGGCTGATGATGAAACGCGGGGTAATGATTACGCCTGTTTACTGCAATAACTCTCCCTATGCAGAAGATGCAGCAAGGGAAAGGGCTTTTGACTGTATCCGCCAGCTTCAGACCTGGGCTCCAGGACATCAGTTCGCAACTTATGAGATCCCCCACGGTCCAAATCTAAGAGCTTTTATAGGGACATGCGATCGAAAAAACACTTGCCTCCTCTGCAAGCGCATGATGTACAGGGAAGCCTACGAAGTTATGAAGAAAGTTGGGGCAAGCGGGATTATTACCGGCTCATCTCTCGGACAGGTAGCTTCCCAGACTGCGGCCAATATGCATGCCGAAATCTACCAGCTTGCTATCCCGATCTATCACCCTTTAATCGCCTTTGACAAGAGCGAGATCGTGGATATCGCCCGCAGAATTGGAACTTATGATATCTCTACAAGGCCGGCCGGGATCTGTACCGCAGTCCCGGAACGGCCCGAAGTTAAGGCAAACTATGACCTTATAGTCCTTGAAGAAAAAAAGCTTGGGATTGAGACTATGGTTGGCGATGCTCTGAAAGCTGTAAAAATCCTCAAGCTCTGATTCGAGGCCCGGCTTCCGGACAGGGATTCTGGCATTATATAGAGCTGGAATTCTCCAGCTTATTTTAATTCAGTCTATCCGCAAATAGGATTCCGATATATAATTGAAGGGAATATAATTGAGAAATATATATTGTGATTAAATATACTTTAAAAAAATATACTTTAAAAAATATATGAAATTGAAATGGTTTATATAAGATTTCTTACTTTTAATATTCCGGGCGTTATAGATCTAATGGAGTTCATCATCCAAGCTCCAGTTCAATCCACAGGTTCAATCCACAATCACAAATTATATACTACAGTTAACGCCCTTATCTTTATCAAGAAATAGTCCGAATCTTTCAAAACCACAACTCTGACCAGACTTTCCCGTATTTTTCAGAGTTAGTTACAACTTTCTTCAAAACGAACCAATTTAAAAAATTATTTATTTTTACTCCTACTAACTTATTCTATGAATGATTTTTCCCGCTCAGATACAATAGCTTCCAGAACAAGAACGGTTTTGCTTTTATTTACGATCATAAGTTTTCTGTTGATGACTGCCGGCTCGCTATATATCGATTTGTTCCCTGATAACCCGGAAAAAGGAGAGTTTCTTATAAGCACAGCAGGTCCGATATTCTGGTTTTTCTGTGGCCTCTGGCTCCTTTTTAATTTAGTCACTTTCCTGAACTCCAGGCGTTAGAAAATTCCCACTGGAATTTCTTGATCAGACATTCCAGGAAAGCTGGCTTTACTAGCACCTGATAATTGGTTGAAAGGTTATTTACTGGCTTTATTAGCGTCTGATAATGGGAGTTAAAAAAGCTTCCTGGGCAGGGAAAAATGTTTCTAAGGCAGGTGCAGAATTTATTTATTATATTCGGGCTCTTCCGATAGTGATGCAGGTTCGGGTTTTCTTTTTATTTCCCAATCTCAAAACAGGCCATAACACGCATGGCGTAACGTAGAAAGCCGAAAACTCTCCACAAGGTAAAATTGGTTCCTTTCGTTATTCTTCAGTTACTTTACCCAATTTGTTTTTCTGAAGAGCCACCTCTATATTGCTTACAAGATCTTTTTCTTTGAAGGGTTTCGAAATATACCCTGCAGGCTCTGTTAGTTTTGCCCTCTCAAGAATTCCAATATCAGTACAGGCAGTAAGGTAAATAACGGGTGCTGAAAAGCGGGATTTGATAATCCTGGCTGCCTCAATCCCATCCATATCCCCTTTCAACATAATATCCATCAAAACAAGATCAGGAGTTGTAAGCTCTGTTTTTCGTATAGCCTCTTCCCCTGAAATAGCAATAGTAGGAACGATATATCCCATGTTTTTTAACCTGTTTCTAAGGTTAAGGGCCACGATATTCTGATCTTCAACGACCAGAATCTTTGCTTTGTCCATTATTTCACTCCGTTTTTTACTATTCCGTATTCGGAAAAATGTACTCAAATTTATAAGTTAGTTTATTAATATTTTTTATTAGATTTGATATTTAACCCTGTCGCAAATAAGCTCAGTTTATTCATTTTCTCGCCTGAAAAATATATACGACCTTATTTCCGGAAAAAATATTCGTAAAAAATTTTATCCCTTAAAGCGCGGGAAAAGTAAAAGGGAGCAAAAAATGAAGAGCTGAATTATTGAGAAAGGCTACTAAATTTTAGAATTTGTCAGGAAATACGTATCCGTTGTACTGGAAGTTTTAGCCGGATACGGGTTTGGTCAAGGTATATTGAAGATTTTCATTCGTCGCTGTCGGAGTTTTCAATCTCTTTTTTTTCGGTTCTGTGTTTATGGAGTGCCATCTCGATATTGCTGTGCAGGTCTTCTTCTTTGAAAGGCTTGGAAATATATCCTGCCGGCTCTGTCATTTTAGCCCTTTCAAGGGTCTCATCGTCAGTGTAAGCTGTCAGATACAGGACAGGAATTTTAAGGCGGGCTTTTATTTCACGGGCAGCTTCAATTCCATCCATGTCTCCCTTCAACATGATATCCATCAAAACAAGATCTGCATTAGTCAGCTCTGCTTTTCTTATTGCTTCCTCTCCTGTGGACGCAGTACCGGGTACAGTATAACCCAGATTTTTGAGTTTGTTTCTGATGTTCAGAGCGACAATGTTCTGGTCTTCAACAACCAGAATTTTTGCTTTTTTCATTGTATCTCCCCTTTGGCACTGGTTACTCTTTCAGATGACTGGCAGGGCTCCTTAAACCAGATCTTGAACTTAGTCCCCGAATCGTTTTCAAGTTCAATCGCGCCCTCCAGTTGTTCAACAAGTATATTTACCAGCTGGAGACCCAGAGAGCTCGTGTTCGTGAAATCGACATTTTCCGGAAAACCCAACCCATTGTCCGAAATTACCAGCATGTACTGGATATTTTTATCAACTGGACTCTTAGCATCCATATTATTAATGATATTACTTATACTTTTATTTTCATTATTTTCGTCTGTTCTGCAGAGACTAATGTAAATTTCACCTTTCCTACCCGATGGAAACGCGTGTTTCAGAGAATTGGATACAAGCTCATTGATGATTATCCCGAGAGGAACTGCAGTATCCATTCCAAGGAAAATCTCTTCGATGTTGAGCTGCATACCGACATCTCCTTTCCGGACAAGGTATGAGTGGAACAGGTCTGCAGTCAGTTTCTGAAGGTAAGCTGAAAAGTCCAGAGTCTCGTTATTTCGGGACCTGTACAGTTCCTCATGAATTATTGCCATCGTAGCAACCCGGTTCTGGCTCTCCCTGAAGGCTTCGAGAACCTCGAGATTGTCAAATTTCTCTGCCTGAAGTTCGAGGAGGCTTGAGATTACCTGCAGGTTGTTTTTTATCCTGTGGTGTATTTCCTTTTTACGGATTTCTTCCACTTTTGCAAGAGATTCTTCAGCTTCTTTTTGCTTGCTAATATCATAGATTATCCCCTGGAGGATTCTCTTTCTTCCCGATGGATCGAAAACGTTCTGGATTATCTCACGAACCCACCTTATTTTTCCATCCCTGTGCCTTATTCTGTACTCGTGCTCTATTAAGAGCCAGGGGTCGTTTACCAATCTGTTTCTATTCTCAAAAAGCCTGCCTACATCGGCAGGATGAACAAGCTGGTACCAGTTGGTTTTTCCGGAGAGGAAATCTTCTCTTCGGTAACCCGTAGTTTCTTCCGTATTGCCGTCTATGAGGATCAGGGTGAAGTCAAGTCCCAGCTGGAAGGCAATTCCTCGGAAGTTTTTCATGAAGGACCGGTAGCGAGCTTCGCTTTCTTTCAGTTTTTCAGAAGCCAGTTTTATGCCTGTAATATCTTTCATTACACCTAAAGACCTGCGAATGCTTCCGTCTTCGTTTCTCTGGTAAACCCCACTGTCTTCCACATGAATGTAGATCCCATCTTTCTTCCTGAACCTGTATTCAATGCGGAACTTATTATCTGTTTGCTGGAATTTCCTGAGTTCACAAAGGGCTCTTTCGCGATCTTCGGGATGGATATGGTCTTCCCATGAAACGTAGTCGAATTTGCTAAACTCGTCCACTGTATATCCCGTGACGTCTAGGATAGCTCCTGCCCACTTGATAATATTCTCCTCGTGGTCATGTTCAAACACTATCTGCCCGGTCTGTTCTGCAGCTATCCGGAACCTCTCTTCACTTTCCCGAAGTTTTTCCTGGGCAGATCTCCTCTCAGTTATGTCTTTAATTACCCCAAGAACTCTGCATATCCCTCCGTTCCCAGCTTTCAGGTAAATGCCACCATCTTCAACGCAGATGTAGCTCCCGTCTTTTCTTCGGAGTCTATATTCTTCGAAATATTTTCCCCCGTTTTTAATGCACCTTTCATGGGCTTTTAATGCCTTTTCCCGGTCTTCGGGATGGACATGCTGAGCCCATACTTCCGGGGTAAAATCCTGAAACTCTTCAAAGCTATATCCTGTAAGTTCTTCTATTGCCCCAGCCCAGGAACTGTGGTTCTTTTCCACATTATAATCATAAACAAGCTGCCCGGTCTGTTCTGTGGTAACGCGGAATCTCTCTTCACTTCTTTCGAGGGTTTCTCTAGCAAGTTTTCTTTCCGTAATATTTTTTATTACTCCTACAATCCGATAAACCCGGGATAGGTTATCCTGAAGATACACGCCGCTATCTTCTACATGGAAGTAGCTTCCGTCTTTTCTTCTGAACCTGTATTCTTCAAGGTATCTCCCCCCGTTTTCCATACACTTTTCATGTGATTTCCAGGCCCTTTCGCGATCTTCGGGATGGACGTGTGCTATCCATCCTTCCAGATCTACGTGACTGAATTCTTCGGGGCTGTAGCCTGTAAGTTCTTCTATTGCCCCAGCCCAGTCAATTTTATTCGATTCGGCCTCGGAATCATAAACGAGCTGTCCTGTTTGCTCGGCAACAATCCTGTATCTCTCCTCGCTATTCCTGAAAGTTTTTTCAGCTTCTTTGCGCTGAGTGATATCCAGCATTACGCCCACAATTCCGGCAATCTCTCCAGAACTATCCTCATAAGTGGCCTTATGGAACAGGAAGTCTCTGCTTGCGCTGTCAGCGCAGAAAACCTTGGTCTCATAGTAATGGCTCCCACCCCTATCAAAAAGTTCCCTGTCATGTTTATAGTAGATATCAACGAGCTCTTTTGGAACTCTCTTCTGAAACTCAGAGAACGACTCTCCTATGACCAGTTCCTTTGGAAGCCCCATGATTTGCCTTGCAAAACTCTCGTTGCAGTTTACATAAACCTCATTCCGATCCCTCTGGAAGACAGGGCTCGGGATGTTGTCAAGAAGTGTCTCAAGAAACTGAAGATTGTTCCGCAGGGTTTTTTCAATATTTTTTCTTTCGGTTACTTCCTGTGCAAGTTTATCGTTTGCTTCTATATACTCAAGGGTCCTCAGCTCAACAAGATTTTCCAGCCTTTCATGCTGGGACCTGAGTTTATCTTCAGCCCGGACCCTGAAGCTTATATCAAACCCGTAAATGTCTATGAACTCATCTTCCGGACGGGGATAAAGCATCAGAGCATACGTAGCTTCCCCTATGCTGATTTCAAAGTTTTCAGGCTTTTTCTGGGAAAGGACTCTTCTTATACCTTGCCTAAGTGTTTGAGAAAGTTCGGTTCCGTCCTTTATGCCCCAGTGCTCAAGAAGAAAGCAGGCTGCCCTATTGGCATAAAGCACCTTTCCATCCTTTTCTACCCTGAGGACAGGGTTAGGGTTCTCCGAAGGTAAGGGATCTATTATTTTTTCTTGCAACTCTATTGAGGTTTCCTGTTCTAATTCCCCAGCCTCTTCTTTTTGAGCCTCTCCTTTTTTCCTGGGCAAGCCGTTACTTTTAATCTTCCAGTCCCCCATTTTTCACTTTTGCCTTAGTCTCGTGGATTACAGAGCGAGAACCATATTTTAGCTTAAAAACAGAGTAAAAATAGCCTTGCGGATCTTCCCTTTTTCCGCTATTTACTCCCTTCAATCCGACATATCGGGGTTTTATTGTAAAAAAAATATACGTTGCTCTGTTATGTATCCATTATTTAAAAAGTATATGATGTAGCACGGGATTTTGTAAAGTTTGAATGTGGATCGCGAAAAAAACCACAGAAACAGAAAAATTCAACTGAGAACCCCCTCTTAAAAAATATAACATAGATGGCCAGGGGGAGCTTCAACTTTCCCTGGCCATCTGAGGGGGTATTCTAGCGTGGGATAACCACACTAATATTTAAAAAGAGTTATTTGTATTTAATTGTTTTCATTTTTTTGACAGTTAAAAAAGAGGGATTCACCCTAAAAGGTATCAAAAGAACTTAAAACATCTGAATATATTAAACATTTGTGTAAAAATATGATAACATAAAACAGGAAAAATAAATTACAACATTTCCAAATTTAAGCTTCAGTTTGGAGTGTTCCCAGAAGCTTTTAGGCTCCTTTTTCTCCTCTGTCTTTTTTCCGTCATTCGATAGAGCTCACTCTCCTGTATCTCTTTATTTTACAGTTGTTCTTAATTTAGTCCGCTTGAGCGAGGCTCATCTCTTCCCATAAATAGTCTGCTTGAGCGAAACTACCTATAAAAACCCGTCAAGTAGTCCGCTTGAGCGAAGCGAAACGGACCTCGTGCTCCCGAAGCGGAACTCGGGAAGTGAAACTCGGGTGCCGAAGCTTTCGAAAAAGAAAGCGACCTCCTGAATCACAATTTGGATAAATAAAAAAAAATCTGTCTAATTAGCTGATCCAATAAATGGACTCGGCGGGATTTGAACCCGCGGCCTTTACGTTGCGAACGTAACGATCTTCCCCTGATCTACGAGCCCTTTTTTTAAAAAGAGAATGATGAAAAAGTCTTCCGGATACATTGTCCGGTTCTTTTTCCCTTCTCAGATGCGGTAGGCTTCCAGAACCTGAACGTTCTCGACACCGGAAACTTTTGCAAAAGCTTCTTCTGCAGGTTCGGTTCCACCTTCTTCGTCATTAACGATTAGTGTTACAATCAGAGCCTTCAAGCCAAAAGCGATAGGTTCCTCAACAATATCTCCGTGAAGGTCGGCCTTTGCAGGAATTACGGCTTTTATTTTCTCTTTCAATTCCGCAAGGTCGGTTTCAATGCTTTCTGGCATAATTTTAATTTTTGCTGCAACATCACCCATTTCAATCCCTCTTGTAATATATTATGATTCTATGAACAAATTCAAGCTGCTTTTACAATGCGCCTCTTGAGCCTATAGCGTTCTGGCCAAAATCACGGAGCTTTGAATCCGCACTTCGGGCAGGTATACACGTTACCCTGCTGCCTGCAGCTTATACATCTTCCGATCTCTGCTCCACACTGAGGGCAGGGGAACTTCACATAGCCTTTCTCCACAAGACGGATACCGCATGAGGTACAGTATTCAACTTTCTGTGATGACATTTTAATTCTCCTGAATTATTTTTTATAGTGAACTGCAATGAATTAACCGGTGAATCAGGCACCTTCTCAAGCTCCAGATCCTGCTTTTTTTGGCACCTGTGTTAACATCAATAAGTCTGATTAACTGAATATAATGATGCTTTTTGGACACGGTTTGCTTCTCTCCCTAGTCATATACGATATACGATTTAAATATTCCCCTTTACCGTCGTACAGGGTACAGTTTTTCCGTACACCGCCTGAATTACCCTCTCAGGAAATTTTCCGTTAATAATTCTGCATTCCATTCTGTTTTTCAGGAGAAATCCGGGCAGGAAAGGGTCAATACAGCTTTCAAAATTTTCTGGAAAATCTGAGGCTAAAATCTCCCTGACCAGTTTTCCTTCCCTGAAAATTCCGTCAACATCCGTAACCTTAATGAAGAGGGATCCGGTCTGCTTCGCGACCCAGGCAGCAATTGTGTCCGAAGTTACGTCCCAGGAGTGAGGAAGAGGGTCTTCGGTCTTCAGAAGCCTGTAAGGAAAAAGAATCGAAACTCCGGAAAGCGGTTCTGTAATCGAATCCGTAACCTGAGCTGGGCTTTTGTCCTGCAGGTAGCAGGCGTACTGCTCCATGCCAAGTACAGCCATCCAGTGAGCTGCATCATCTCCAAGCCCGAACCTTTCGTCAGCGCTCCGTACCGCGTCTGCAAACACCCCGCCACCGGGCACGATAAGGATGGAAAAAAGAGGGCTTTCGGAAACCTGCTCATCAGAAACCTTCTCCTCCGCAGTAGCTTCAGAAGGGCCGGAGCCAAATTCTTTTACGAGCCTGTCAAGGAGCGCAGGGGCTTCGCTTATCAGGCTTCCTCCCACTTTAATAACTACCCGAATGGTTTTCATGAAGATTTCTCGTTCTTTAAGGTTTTTCTCAATAAATGGCTTTCAGTTAAGGTTCAAGTATCAAGGGAACCAGATTCGATTTTTTGGTGGAATATATTTAAGTTAATAAGGGAGACAGATTTTCTGGAGCTTCAGTTTCCTGATTTTTCGGCTGCCAGCAAGCGGGCAGCAGCGTATGCCGGAAAAACCTTTGAGATTTCTTCTCCCCAGCGCCCGGAAACCGAAATGCATTCGAATCCTAGCCTTTTTGCAGCTTCCTGAATAAGAAACTCTCCCAGGCCCGCAGATACAATCCTGTTAAGCCCGTTTCTTTCCGCAACTTCGAAGATCGCTTCAGCCAGGGTAGAGACCTGTTTTTCTTTTATCTGCTCTGCAATCTCGTAGATTTCCCTTTCCCCTACCTCCGAAAGGTCTGCACAGACCAGCCGTGCAATCCTGCGCATGGCTTCTATTCTGCTCCTGCCAGCCCCGTCAGCCGTCTCACAGGTATATTTAGCTTCCTCGATTTTCCCGAGGATGAGGTAAGCATCTGCTGTCGTTGCAAAGAGTTCCGAAGAGGTCCGACATGCGCCTTTCTCAAGCTTGACCTTTTCGAGAAGGGCGGCGAGGTTTGTCCTGAGGGTGCCTGCGTATACGAGTTCACTCTTGAGCAGGCGTTCGAAGTCCGTAAGCCCTGCCCTGTGCTCCCCTGATATGATAGGGATGATATCACTTGTGGTACTCCCGACATCAACAAAAATACAATCTCCGACCTCTTCTCCAATCAACCGGGCGGAAGCTGCCCAGTTTGCAGCCGCAAGTTCCCTCAGGGAATCAGCTTCACTCTGGAACCTTCCCTGACTGTTTATATATGATACTTTTTCAGAACCGAAAGCAGAATCAACCGTTTCTTTTATGAAACGAATACCCTGCTCCTTGTCTTCAAAACAGTCTGCAAGCTCCCCGGTCATCACAACAGCTACCTCTTCAGGCTTCAGCCTTTTTGCAATCTCCTTTAAGACCTCCGGCAGCCTTGTGTTTTTCCAGAGAGGCAGGTAGTGAAGTTCTACGATCCTTCCGTCCGAGGAGGCAAGTTTGGTATTCGCTCCTCCAATATCAAGCCCTATGATTTTTGAATTCATTTTGATTCCTTCTCGTCATTTCCAGGTCAGTAAATCTTAAACTTATAATTCTCCGCAAATTTATCTGTTCCAATTTTTCACATTTTCCCCTTTCCGATTATCCAAACTTTTCCCCGAATCAATTCCTTCCGAAAAGCTCGCCAAGCATATCTTTCGAAAAGTGATATTCCCCTTCGATCCGCACGGAATCTGGGAGTTTGCCGAACCTATTCCTGAGAAGAAGTTCGCCGATTTCTTCCTTCATGACCCTGCTGATCCCGAACAAAGAAGCTGTGGGCCTTGGGTTTACATCAACGACATACGGAATGTCCGAAAGTACGATATCCACACCCACATACCCAAAGCAACCCAGACATTTTACTGAAGAAATTGCAGTCTCATAGAGCTCCTCTTTTCGCGGAGTAGGGTATGGGGTCAGGCTTCCGTTGTATTTTATGCCAGAGATTCCGGTTTTCTCAGAATTTTCTCCTGCCCCGTCCTTTTTCTCTCCAAACTCGATGAACTGGCGGTTTACCGTAAGTGGGAGCGGCTTTTCCCCGGCAATAAGGCTTACGCTCAGGTGTTTTCCTTCAATATATTCGCTTGCGATGCAATCATTTGCAATGAAAGCTTCTGTCTTCTCGAAATCCATAACAAGAGATGTTGCCTCTGCTCCACATCCGAACCTTGGCTTTATGACATACTTTTTGCCCTTTTCAGCCCATTCCGCAATCTCGGGAGCCTTAACTCCAGCCTTTTTCAGGACTTTTGTGCACAGGACTTTGTCCGCACAACAGGCTGCCGATTCCGGTGAACACCCCAGGTTTACGGAATTTTCTTCAAGGATCCGGTTCAGCTCGGGAAGCATTCCGTCAGGAGCGATAAGAAGTCCGGCATCACATTTCTTTGCCTCCTTTTCAACTACCTGCCTGAAGTTTTCAGCCGTGGATTTAAAGGAAGTGCCTGCACCTATTTCCGTACCTGCAGACGGATAGTACACTTCATGCCCTGCCCGGACAAAGCTTTCTGCAAGTGTTTTCAACATAGCTGCCCCTTCCGGGATAAGGGACTTTTCGATATCCGTACCGACAGCGAATTCTGCAATCAGAATTTTCATCGGAGAAGAAAAACCAGGTCATTTTATATTATTTTTTGTCTAAGCAGAGTTGCGCCAGCAGAGTTGCGGCTCTGCAGTGCGCTGTCCGTTTCGCTTCGCTCAAGCGGACTACTTGATGGGTTGACACAGGAGAGTGAACTTTCCCGCAAAAAGAAGAGAAGAAAGAAGACGAAAATGAATTCTTTGAATCTACGGGAAAATTATCCGAATAGATTGATAGGGGGATATGAAAGAAAAATGGGAGAGAGGTAACTAATACTGTTACATAAGTAAAGGTTTATATAATTTATATAGTTTATAGCATAAAAGGTATACAAATAATCTTGATGGTGGCTGGTAAAATCAACAGCAGAAACCCAAATTCTCAGTCTTTGTTTGAAAATCCTTTTGTCAAAACCCTCGCTGTTGCGGTTCTTATGGGTATATTCCTTGTTGACATGGGGTTAGGGCTATTTGATATATTTTCTACCAGATCAAGCCCCCTGCCGTTGGCATTTGTACTCATGATCTTTGCTGTTATGTTTATAGGAGGGATGGTCTTCTATGAGAGACAGGGGTTAGATACCCTGAGTTCCCTTATGGGAGGAACACTTGCAGGTTTTGGACTTTCGTTCGTTTTTGTCTCCCTTGTTGGAGGCGTGCAGTTTGCATTGGGAGGAGGAATTTCAACTATTGGATGGGAACAGGTAATTTCAGCAGTTGCAGGCTGCATGATTGCAGGCGTCGTAATGCTTAAAGTACTATCTCATAAACTTCAGAACCACTTTTACTGATTTTTCTTTTTTTGCTTCCTCTGGGATATCTGCTATCAGATTATCCAAAAACTATTTATAGAATTACAAACAATCACAGATCAAGGCGAGCGAACCGTTAGAAGAATTTCATGGGGATCGATAAATGAAGAAGTCCACTAAAAAGGAAAGTACACATTCTAAAGAAGAGAGCCAGACCCAGGCTGGAAATTCCGAAGCCCGGAAATCTGGACCTTCTACCAAAAAAGCCGGTGAAAAAACGGCAGAGCCTGAAAAAGCGACTGCAGGTTCCGGCACTGAAAAGAGTCCGGAAGCTGCCTGCAGAGAGGAAAACGAACTCCTAAAGGATCAACTTTTCCGGCTTGCAGCGGATTTTGATAACTTCAAAAAACGGACCGCCCGTCAGATGGAAGAAAACCGAAAAGCTGTGCTTGAACAGGTGCTTCTTGACTTTGTCGAAGTGACGGATAACTTCGAACGTGCCCTGAAATCTGCACAGACTGCAGAAGATATGGGTTCGATTGTAAGCGGAATCGAGCAGCTTTCAAAGCAGTTTTTCTCTATCCTGCAAAAGTACGGGCTTGAGAGAATCAAATGCGAAAAGGCAGGCGAATTTGACCCTCATAGACATGAGGCTGTCCAGCACATAGAAACTTCCGAAGTTCCGGATAATACTATAGTTGATGTTTACAAACCGGGTTATTCCCTGAACGAAAAGGTTATCAGACCCGCTCTGGTTTCAGTGGCAAGAAACCCCGACGAGACCGAAAAATAAAACTGATTAATTCAAAATCAGATGTAAACCGAACTTACATTTACACAGGTTAAACTGAACTTACATTCAAATTCTACATTCAAATCGACACTAAATTCAATAACTTCTCCGGGCAGGCATCTAACAAATAGGTCCTGCCGATCAAGCAAAATAAGTTTATTAAGTATTTTCCGGGTTCCTTGACGGAAGTTTAACTGATTAATCTGAAAAACGACCTGACAAGGTAACCTAACTAAATAATTTGATTGATAATTTACTATGAGGATATAACATGGCAAAGATACTGGGTATAGATCTTGGTACTACTAATTCGTGTATGGCAGTGATGGAAGGCGGGGACGCTGTCGTGCTCCCGAATGCCGAAGGAAGCAGAACGACTCCTTCAGTTGTTGGATTCTCCAAGAAAGGGGAGAAACTTGTGGGCCAGGTCGCAAAGCGGCAGGCAATTTCAAACCCTGAGAACACTGTTTATTCCATTAAAAGGCACATGGGAGAAGCCAATTACAAAGTCACTCTTAACGGAAAAACATACACCCCGCAGGAAATTTCTGCGATGATCCTCCAAAAGCTCAAAACGGAAGCAGAGGCTTATCTCGGAGAGACAATAAAACAAGCTGTTATTACAGTTCCTGCTTATTTCAACGATGCGCAGAGGCAGGCTACAAAGGATGCAGGTTCGATTGCAGGACTTGAAGTCCTGAGAATCATAAATGAACCCACAGCCGCATCCCTGGCTTACGGGCTTGACAAAGGAGATGTGGACCAGAAGATCCTTGTCTACGATCTCGGTGGCGGGACCTTTGACGTATCCATCCTTGAGCTCGGGGGCGGGGTCTTTGAGGTAAAGTCTACAAGTGGAGACACTCACCTTGGCGGAGATGACTTCGACCAGCGCGTTATCGATCACCTGCTCGCAGAATTTAAGAAAACCGAAGGAATTGACCTTTCCAAAGATAAAGCTATCCTCCAGCGCCTGAAAGACGCTGCTGAAAAAGCAAAGATCGAGCTTTCTGGGGTCACCGTAACTAACATCAATCTCCCCTTCCTTACAGTCGGACCTGACGGGGAACCAAAACACATGGACATAGACCTGACCAGAGCCCAGTTCCAGAAGATGACTGAGGATCTCCTGGAAAAGACCCTCGTATCCATGCGCCGCGCCCTCAGCGATTCAAAGCTTACGCCAAATGACCTTGACAAAGTGATCCTTGTAGGAGGCGCGACAAGGATGCCTGCCGTGGTCGAACTTGTGGAGAACTTTACAGGCAAGAAGCCCTACAAGAACATCAACCCTGATGAGGCAGTTGCAATCGGTGCAGCCATTCAGGCAGGAGTGCTGGGCGGAGAAGTAAAAGATGTCCTTCTGCTCGACGTTACCCCCCTTACCCTGGGTATCGAAACCCTTGGAGGCATTGCAACCCCGCTTATCCAGAGGAACACCACCATTCCGACCAAAAAGAGCCAGATCTTCTCAACCGCTGCTGACAACCAGCCCTCGGTCGAGATCCATGTCCTGCAGGGAGAGCGCGGAATTGCTTCTGAAAACAAAACTCTTGGCAGGTTCACCCTTGACGGTATACCCCCGGCTCCGAGAGGCATTCCTCAGATCGAGGTTGCCTTTGACATTGATGCAAACGGGATTCTGCACGTGAATGCAAAGGACCTGGGCACAGGAAAGGAACAGTCCATTTCCATCCAGAAACCAGGCGGACTTTCCGATGCAGAAATCGAGCGCATGGTTAAGGACGCGGAACTCCACGCCGAAGAAGACAAGAAGCGCAAGGAAGAAGTCGAAACCAGAAACAACGCCGAAGCCCTGATCAATGCCGCAGAAAAGACTATCAAGGAAGCCGGCGATGTAGCTACCGAAGACCAGAAGTCAAAAGTCAATGCTGCAATCGAAGACCTGAAGAAAGCCCTTGAAGGCAAGGACACCGAAGAAGTCAAGGCAAAGACAGAAGCTCTTCAGGAAGCCGTATACCCGATTTCGACGGCCATGTACCAGAAAGCCCAGCAGGAGGCTCAACAGGCTTCAGGTGAAGCGGGCAGCGCTGATGCAAGGGGTCCTGATGAGACCGTCGTTGACGCCGACTACGAAGTAGTTGACGACGAAAAGCGTAAGTAAATAAAGAAGAATTAACAGTAACAGAAGATGCCTGGGAATTCCCAGGCCTGACCGGAAACCTGGGAACAGGTTCCGTCTCCTTTATTTTTTTAAAACTACAGGGAATCCTGATGGCTACCAAACGTGATTATTACGAAATTCTCGGACTACCTAAAGATGCCTCAGTCGAAGATATAAAGAAAACCTACCGGAAACTTGCACTGCAGTACCATCCTGACAGAAACAAGGATCCCGGAGCTGAGGACAAATTCAAGGAAATATCCGAGGCTTACGCCGTTCTTTCAGACACGGAAAAACGGGCTCAGTACGACCGCTTCGGGCATGCCGGAATAGATAATCAATACAGTGCAGAGGACATCTTCAGAGGCGCGGACTTTGGCGGGTTCGGAGACATTTTTGAAATGTTTTTCGGAGGCGGCAGAAGAGGTGGGCCCATGGGTCCGAGGAGAGGTTCGGACCTCCAGTATGACCTCTATATAACCTTCGAGGAAGCTGCTTTCGGTGTCCGTAAGGATATAGATATCCCAAGGACAGAAAGGTGTTCCACCTGTTCAGGCACAGGAGCAAAACCGGGAACAAGCCCGAAGCGCTGCCCGACCTGCGGCGGTACAGGACAGGTCCGCACCACCCGTTCAACTTTGGGGATGCAGTTCATAAGCACCACCACCTGTAGTACCTGTCACGGCAGAGGCCAGATAATTGAGTCCCCATGTCCTGTTTGCGGCGGGGCGGGCAGAGTCCGGAATAAGAGAACAATAACAGTTAACGTACCTGCAGGAGCTGACTCAGGCATGAGCCTCAGGCTCAGCGGAGAAGGTGATTCAGGAGAGCCGGGGGCACCCTCAGGAGACCTTTATATTATCATCCACGTGATGGAACACAGGCATTTCAAGCGGGTCGATTACGATGTAATCTCCGAACTGTCAATAACCTTCACCCAGGCCGCACTCGGAGCCGATGTTATGGTTGATACCCTTTACGGCAAGGTCAAAATGAACATCCCGGCAGGGACTCAGACCCATTCCGTTTTCAGGCTCAGGGACAAAGGCATACAGCGCCTCCATGGACACGGCAAAGGGGACCAGCTCGTAAGAGTGATAATTAAGACTCCTACAAAGCTCAATCAGGAACAGAAAGAGCTGCTCCGCCAGTTTGAGAATCTGAGCAAAGGAAAGAAGCCCCAAGAGGAGGAAAAAAGTAAAGCCGAAAAGCATAAAAAAGGGATTTTTGAAAAAGTAAAAGATGCCTTTGAAAGTTGAAAAAACTTCGGCTTAAATTCTAATTTTTCAGATCTTTTTTAATTTTCTATTTTTTCCCTTTTACACACTTTTTTCTTTTCTCTTTTGTTCTCTATTTCATGAAGAATTCTCTGTGTAGAATTCCTTTTTTCTTTATAGAATTTCTTTATATCAAGACTATTTTCTATACTGGAAGCTTGAAAAACATTTATATATACCTGTTTAATTCTATGCTAAGAATCATACTTACTTCGCAAAAGCATAGGTTCGAAAAATTCTGGTTTGCAAAACGTTAATTTCCAGAGATGATAAACACGCTGATTAATTTTACTACAACGGATCACGTATCAGGCGGCATTTTACGCTTAAGGATTGAACCTGACATATTCTATATGTTTATTTTAGCTTTATTTACTTTGACTGCTTTCACTTCGGTTATTTTTATTCGAATCTTTTCGTTCTTTTTAATCTGTCCTATGCTCATTGCTTCTGGTTCGGTAATTTTTACAGTGGTAGATTCATTAAAAACAGTTTTTTTGAAGGTGTTCTATGAAGGCTGTAATTATTGGTGCAGGGGAAGTAGGCTATCATATTGCAAAAGCCCTCTCCTCTAAAAATGATGTGGTAATTATAGAAAAAGACGAGGAAGCAGCAAAAAGAGCAGATGAACTTGACGTGCTCGTGGTAGAAGGAAACGGCGCGAACGCAGACATTCTTTCAAAATTTCTGCATAATGCCGATCTGCTTGTAGCTGTTACGGGGGTTGATGAGGTCAACATTGTTACCTGCATGACCACCAAACTCATTACAAGAAACAAACTCAGCTGGAAGGATACAAAGACCATAGCGAGGGTTAGCAATCCTGACTATATAGATTCCCCTCTTACGTCAAGAGCTCAGGTTGGCGTCGACCTTATGATCTGCCCTGAACTTGCACTCGCATCGGAAGTTGCTGACGTGCTCTCCAGTCCCTCTGCCATAGATGCGGAAATGTTTGCCGAGGGAAAAGTAAAGATGACCGAGTTTGCAATAAACCCGGGAAGCAGACTCGTAGGAAAGCAGATGCAGGACCTTCGGCTTGCAGACTGTTGCATTGTCAGTGCGGTTTTCCGTGAAGACCAGATCATAATTCCCCACGGAGACGATTTAATCAAGGCAAACGACCACATGGTAGTTGTGGGCAAGCCCGAAGCTATAGAAAACCTTGAGAACGTTTTCGGGAATGAAGTGCCCCACCGAAACAGAATTCTCCTTATTGGCTGCGGAACTGTGGGCTTCTATCTGGCAAAACTGATTGACAGGGAAGAAAACGCTGATTTGAGGATTATTGAATACAGGAGGGGCCGCTGCATAGAAGTTGCCGAGATGCTGGAAAATGCCCTTGTGCTCAACGGGGATGGCACTGATGTCAACCTTCTAAAGGAAGAAAATATTGAGGACATGGACGTTGTTGTTGCGGTTACGGACAGCGACGAAAAGAACCTGCTCTGCGCCCTGCTTGCAAAGCAGCTTGGAGCAAAAAAGGTAATTGCCAGGGCTGACCGCTCGGACTACCTGCCTCTTTTCGAAATGGTAGGAATCGACATGGCCGTAAGCCCCAGGGAAGCAACCGTAAACGAGGTCCTCAAACTTACCATGGGCAAAGGCATACAGACGCTCACAACTATCGAAGGCGAAAAAGCTGAAATCATAGAATATACGGCTTCCGAGAGGTCAAAAATTGTCGGCAAACCCTTAAACAAGGTAAAGTTCCCCAAAGGAGCTCTTATCAATATGGTAGTACGCGGAAAAGAGACTATAATTCCAAGGGGGGGTTTCACTATCAACAACGGAGACCGTGTAGTTATTTTCTCGATGGCTTCTGCGGTTTCCGAAGTGGAAAAATTCTTCAAATAAGTTTTCTGAAGAAGGAGTTTTTCCATGAATGATAAAGCTATTTTTAACGCCCTGGGGAAAATTCTGGTGCTTCTGGCTTTTACCATGCTTGTTCCCCTTTTTGTGGCTCTTTACTACAGGGAACCCCTGGAGCCATTTCTGGTCTCTACTTTAGTAACATTTCTTGCAGGCCTGATCCTGGCGCGTATAAATGAGAATGCCGACTGGCAGCAGAAGGAAGCGCTTGCCATTGTGGCTCTGAGCTGGCTTGCAGCAGCAATTTTCGGGGCGATCCCCTTCCTTTTCGAGGGGATTTCCTTTCTTGATGCGGTCTTTGAAACGATGTCGGGTTTTACTTCCACAGGGTCAACAATTCTTGTCAATATCGAGAGTTATTCAAGGAGTCTTCTTTTCTGGCGGTCTTTTACGCAGTGGCTCGGAGGCATGGGAATTATCGTACTCTTCATTGCTATCCTGCCAAAACTGGGAGTTGCCGGACGCCAGCTTTTCCGGGCTGAAGCCCCGGGCCCTACTGAAGATAAGCTAAAACCGAGAATAAAAGATACGGCAAAGATCCTGTGGGCCCTTTATGTCCTTATATCTGCTCTTGAAGTTCTGGCCCTGATGCTGGCAGGGATTTCCCTTTACGATTCCCTCACCCATACCTTTGCCTGTATGGCCTGCGGCGGATTTTCCTCTTACGGAGCAGGGATCGAAGCTTTTGGAAGCCCCCTAATCGAGTTTATCCTTACCTTTTTCATGTTTGCAGCCGGGGCGAACTTTGCCCTCTATTACCGGGCAGTCCGCATTGATAAGAACCTCCTGTTCAGGGATGAGGAATTCAGAGCCTATGCATCCTTTCTTCTGGGTTTTACAGGCTTGCTTACCCTTGTCCTGTACAAAGACATGGGACTTTCCCTTTTCAATTCCATCCGCTACGCCTCGTTCCAGATAACATCGGTTATGACAGCCACGGGCTTTGCCTCGGTCGACTTTAATCGGTGGAAAGACTCCGCAAAGGTCCTGGTTCTTGCAGTCATGTTCATAGGAGGCTGTGCGGGTTCCACGGGAGGAGGAATGAAGGTTGTGCGTTTTCTGCTGATGTTGAAATACGCAAGAAGAGAACTCTTTAAATTTATTCATCCAAAAGTTGTGAGACCTATCCGCTTCAACGGAAGAGCAGTTTCTGATGACGTTTTGCAGTCGATACTTTCTTTTGTTGTGATCTACATCTCCGTCTTTGTTTTCAGCTCAATGCTTCTGACCCTGCTCGGGGTCGAGCTCATCAGCTCGATTACAGCTTCGATAACAACCCTCGGAAACATCGGGCCGGGTTTTAATCTTTTTGGCCCTATGGAAAACTTTGAGTCTCTTCTTCCGCTGGGTAAAATTATTCTTATCACTAATATGTGGATTGGCAGGCTGGAATTATACACCGTACTGGTACTCTTCACAAGTGACTTCTGGCACTCCTGAACCGGAGATATCTACTGGCTCAAAAAAGGCTGGTTTTGAACCTCTTCAGGCCCCTTTTTCAGTTTTTCTGTATCTCTGTTTCTCAGTTTTTCTGTATCTCTGTTTCTCAGTTTTTCTGTATCTCTGTTTCTCAGTTTTTCTATATTTCTGTTTCTCAGTTTTTCTGTTTTTTCCGGGTATCCAGAAATTTAATTTCCACTTCTGACCACAGATATGCCTGAACTCTCATCAGTTCTGTGGTTTTAGATGATTGTTTATACGGTACAATATACGGAATGATTATTTATACGGTACAATATACGGAATGATTATTTATACGGTACAATATACGGAATGATTATTTATACGGTACAATATACGGAATGATTGTTTATACGGTACAATATACGGAATGATTATTTATACGGTACAATATACAGGATGATTGTTTATACGGTACAATATACAGGATGATTATTTATACGGTACAACATACTAATTCTTAGAAATATACCCATTTACGGTTTCTTTTTTCCAAAGAATACTTAAGCAAGCAGGTAATATCTGAGAACATTCTTTTCTTCGAGGGAATCTTATGAAAGCAGTGGTTATCGGCGCAGGTGAAGTGGGATATCATATCGCAAAATTTCTTTCCCTCACGCATGATGTTATTGTTATCGAAAACAATGAGGACGCCCTGAGGCGGGCGGATGAACTGGATGTTCAGGTCGTGGAAGGGAACGGAGCAAATGCTGATATTCTTGCCAGCGTCCTTCCGGATGTGGATATTCTCGTTGCGGTCACCGGCGTTGATGAAGTTAATATTGTTGCCTGCATGACCGCAAAGCTGATCATACGATCCCATCCCGGCTGGAAGGAAACGAAGACTATTGCCAGAGTTAGCAACCCTGACTATATCGATGTGCCTGTCACTTCCAGAGCTCAGGTGGGTGTGGACATCATGATCTGCCCCGAACTTGCGCTTGCCTCGGAGGTCGCCGAGGTGCTTTCAAACCCTTCTGCAATAGATGCGGAAATGTTTGCAGGGGGCAAAGTTCAGATGATGGAATTTGCCATCCGCCCTGACAACAGGTACGTAGGAAAACATATGCAGGACCTCAGACTTGACGACTGCTGCATTGTCAGTGCTATTTTCAGGGAAAAAGAAATAATCATTCCCCGTGGAGACGATTTAATCAAGGCAAATGACCGCATGGTAGTTGTGGGCAAGCCCAGGGCCATGGAAAACCTTGAGAGCGTCTTCGGGGACAAAGAGTCTCACAGAAACAGAATTCTTCTTATCGGCTGCGGAATTGTGGGCTTCTACCTTGCAAAAATTATCGATAAGGATGAAAACGCGGATCTCAAGGTCATTGAGTACCGTAAAAGTCGCTGCATAGAAGTTGCCGAGATGCTGGAAAACGCCCTTATCCTCAACGGGGATGGGACTGATGTCAGCCTTTTAAAGGAAGAAAATATTGAGGATATG
Organism: Methanosarcina acetivorans C2A; assembly: GCF_000007345.1. Lineage (NCBI taxonomy): Archaea > Methanobacteriati > Methanobacteriota > Methanomicrobia > Methanosarcinales > Methanosarcinaceae > Methanosarcina > Methanosarcina acetivorans. The sequence continues at coordinate 1,753,930 of NC_003552.1, forward strand.
GACGTTGTCGTTGCGGTTACGGACAGTGACGAAAAAAACCTGCTCTGTTCCCTGCTTGCAAAGCAAATGGGCGCCAAAAAAGTGATTGCAAGAGCTGACCGCTCGGATTATGTGCCTCTTTTCGAAATGGTTGGAATCGACATTGCAGTAAGCCCGAGAGCAGCAACCGTAAATGAGGTCCTCAAGCTCACTATGGGTAAAGGTATAGAAACCCTTGCAACGCTTGAGGGCGAAAAAGCCGAAATTATTGAGTATACCGCATCCAGGCAGTCAAAAATCGTGGGAAAAACACTCAGCAAGGTCAAGTTTCCCAAAGGGGCAATTATCACCATGGTGGTTCATAAGGATGAAGTCGTTATTCCCAGAGGTGATTCCATAATATGGGAAGGGGACAGAGTGATCGTTTTTGCCCTTTCTTCCGCAGTTCCTTATGTTGAGAAGCTGTTTAAGTAAGGAATAAATATGAATACATTGAAAGGGTCATAGCTGCAAAAAACAGAGGATCGGCATGAATATTAAGATTGTTTTTTATGTGCTTGGCGGTTTACTCAGGCTTCTCGGGCTGCTTATGATTGTTCCTCTCGGAGTCGCTTATTATTACGGGGAAAGTCTGACGCCATTTCTTGTTTCTATTGTCATAACCGTCCTTACCGGCTTAATCCTGCTTTCCTATAAAACTGATGAAGACTGGATGCGCAAAGAAGGCTTTGCAATCGTTGCTCTGGGCTGGCTTGCAGTTGCAGTCTTCGGGGCAATTCCTTTCATGCTGGACGGGATTTCTCCCCTCAATTCTCTTTTCGAAGCAATGTCGGCTTTTACAACCACGGGCTCTACGATTCTAACTGATATAGAAAGTCATCCAAAAGGCATCCTCTTCTGGCGATCCATGATGCAGTGGCTGGGCGGAATGGGTATTATTGTGCTTTTCATTGCCGTTCTGCCAAAATTCGGAGTCGCCGGACGCCAGCTTTTCCGGGCTGAAGCCCCGGGGCCTACCGAAGATAAGCTAAAACCAAGAATAAGGGAAACTGCAAAGATCCTGTGGATGGTCTACTTTGTAATCTCATTCGCGGAGGTTGTTGCTCTCCTGCTTGCAGGACTTTCTTTATACGATGCAATTACCCATACTTTTACCACAATGGCATGCGGAGGCTTTTCACCTTATGGGACGAGCATTGAAGCTTTTAGAAGCCCACTGGTAGAATATATAATAACTTTTTTCATGTTCGTTTCAGGTGCAAACTTTGCCCTCCATTACAGGGCAATTTATGTTGACAAGGACTTTCTTCTAAAAGATGATGAATTCCGCTTCTACACAGCCCTCACTCTTGCAGCAACCGGACTTTTAACCCTCCTGCTCTATCGCGATATTAATACGGGGTTTTTCGACTCTTTCAGACTTGCGATCTTTCAGGTAGTTTCCATCATGACCACGACCGGGTTTGCAACAGCGGACTTTAACTTCTGGTCCGACTCGGCAAAAATGGTGCTTCTCCTTATTATGTTTGTAGGCGGATGTGCAGGCTCTACGGGTGGAGGCATTAAGGTCGTGCGCATCCTCATGCTCCTCAGGCACGGGAGAGTGGAACTTTTTAAGTCCCTCCATCCGAGAGCCATAAGAGGTGTAAAATTCAACAACAAGAACGTTCCAGACGAGGTTATAAACTCTATCTTTTCTTTTGTGGTGATCTATCTCTTTATTTTTATGTCAAGTGCTCTTATCCTCGCGGTACTAGGCATGGATATCATAACTTCAACTACTGCCTCCATAGCTACCCTCGGGAACATAGGTCCCGGCCTTAATGTGGTAGGTCCGATGGGAACTTTTGACCCGATCCCCCCTCTCGGAAAATTAATCCTGATTGCGAACATGTGGATAGGAAGGCTTGAAGTCTACACTGTAATAGTGCTCTTTACGCCGGAGTTCTGGAACAAGTGATTTTTGAAAAGCAGCTGAAGTTTCGGAATAACCCGGTAAAAAGCAATAAAAACCCCGATAAAGAGCAAATAACTTCCAAAAAAGAAGAATAAAAAGAGTAGAAATGCCTGGTTTTCAGGCATTATGTCCTGTTCTTCATCACTTCTTTTGCTGCGTCCTTGAAAAGTACGCGAAGGTCCCAGAGCAGTTTTTTGTTGGCTTTGAAGAGCGCCTGCAGGAGGTCAAAAAGTCTCATACTCTCGAACTTTACTTCCTTGAGGGAATCGGCAAGGGAATCCAGATCCTCGTCCTTGAGGTTGATAAAACAGTTCTTCACGATGAGGCTCATGTCTATGTCATGCCCGGTAGTTTCCCTCCAGCGTTTTTCATAAACTTCTTCAAGCTTTTCAAGAGAAACGTCCCCTGAGGAGATGGCTTCGTAAGCGGCTTCCCCTGCAATCTTTCCTGCGTCCATTGCGTTGAGGATCCCACCGCCTGTGATCGGGTCGGACTGGCGGGCCGCATCTCCGACAAGCATTAAGCCGTTTACGGAAGTTTTTTCAATGCTTCCCGAAACCGGGACTCCTCCGAAGACCATTTCTACGATCTTGGCGTTGGGGAATTTTTTCTCTACGAAATTATTGAGGTAATCGACAGGTCTGGGTTTGAACTTACCTGTCCTGTTCCCGAGAATACCTACTCCCACATTGGCTTTACCCTCCCCCTTCGGAAAGATCCAGACGTAGCCGCCAGGGGCGATCTCGTTTCCGATATAAAATTCGCAGTATTCCGGATCTATGTCCGCGCCTGCTATAAGGTACTGGGCGCAGGTTTCTATGTCGATTGGTTTCAGGGAGGTATCTATTCCTGCCCACCTGCCTACTTTGGACTCAACCCCGTCTGCACCTATAACTATCTTTGCCCTCACCTCATATTCTTTTCCCAGGTTCATGAGCCTTGCGCCCTTCACGAAGTCGTCTTCAATGATCAGGCCCGTTGCCCTTGTCTTTACCCGGACCTCTGCTCCGGCTTTTGCAGCATGCTCAGCAAGGGCGCGGTCAAATATTTTTCTTTCAAGGACATAACCCACCTCTCCACCGGAAATTTCTTCTGCCATTTCGACCTTTGTGCCGTTAGGAGAATAAATACGGGAACCCTTAAGGTCAGCGCAGATCCAGCTGTTGTCAATTTCAACGTGTTTCTTGAGATATTCTTTGTTTACTCCTTCGGCACAGCGTACAGGGTCGCCTATTTCCTGGCGCTTTTCGATTAAAAGCACATCAAGCCCTTTTTCAGCTGCCGTTTTTGCAGCAATGGAACCTGCAGGCCCGGCTCCTATTACGAGAACATCATAGATATCCTTCATTTCATTACCTCAATTGCTCCCACAGGGCAGATACGATCACATATCCCGCATTTTATGCACGTACTTTCATCTACTTCAATCCAGGTCTCCACAAGTTCGAGTGCTCCCTTTGGGCAAACTCCCACACAAGCCCCACAGTATCCACATTTATATCTGTTTATGTTGACGCTCACCAGCTCACCTGTCAATTTTAAAAGTAAGTCATGATCTTTAACCATGAAATATTGTCTTTCTCGCAAACAATGAGGCATAGATCGAAAGGCACGACAGTATAATGCCACATCATTAGTATAATGCCACACCATTTAAACTGATGACTGTAATATAGTTTCTGAAGATCTCTTTTTATTAACTATCTTTTTCGAAACTGATATTCTGATAATGAATCTTTTTCCGGCTTTTCAGGGCTGTTTTTTTATTATACAGATTTTCAAGAAAGTTCAGATCCGAATTCAGATTCATCTGTTTGATACAGTTACTCTGTCGAATAGTTTTCACAATTAATGTATTTATCTAGCTTAAAGTTATTGGCTCTCTTAGAAGAGCGACACACTCAATACAAAATCTTCTTCCAGTTACTTTTCTCGCTATTATATAAATTATTTATATTATACCTCTACAAATTATATTTTTGCCTTTTAAGAAAAATTTCCATGCTTTTATTCTTAAATGGAGGCAGGATAGAATTTGATAAAATTTGCCTGCAGCCATTCAAGATAATGATAGAAATATTTAAATTTCTGGTAATAAAAAGCAGGAATAATCAAACTACTTTTCTTTAATGGACTTCAAAAGATTCCTCCTCAAACTTCATAACTTTTCTATACGGTTTTGAATACCTTGCTTCGACCCCTTCTCTGTGAAAATTGTTATAAGTGCAGAAGGGAATGACTTTTCCATCAGGGGTAGCATAGTGGATTCCGCAGTGTTTGATCCTTTCCAGGTCCAGGTTGTAGGGATCCTGAAAGTGCATAGCTCCGAGAAAAAGTGTTTTTTGGTGAAACTGAGCAAGCTGTTCTCTTGCACCTGTTTTAAGAAAGCTGCTTATCAGGAAGATTACATTAAGATTTTTTGGGCTTCTTGTTTCATCGATATAGCGCGGGAGTTTACAGAGAACTTTTGCAACTTTCATAGAATTAGAGCCTGATCCCTTAAATTCGGGAGTAACGCTCTCAAGGAACTCAAGAACCCCTTCAACATCTACAAACTCACTTATCGGAATTAGTCTGCCTTCCTCTTCAAAGACATAAGTGGCAGCTCCGCAGAGTGGATGTACAGTAAACTCGGGAAGCGGAATCTTTTTCACCGCAGTCAGGAATCGGCTTATGGGCACTGCAGCAGATGCGGGATACCAGGCATCACGAGGAATTTCCCCTTCTGTTTGTTCTTCCAAAAGGGCTGCAAGATCGGGAATTGTTATTCTCCGTTCTTTGCGCAGGACTTGGTCAATACGTCCAGTAAACGCTACCGGTTGGAAGTTAACTCCTTTTACCACGTCCACATTCCTGGCTGCAAAACGGACAATGTCCCCAACCTGGTGCGCATTAACGTCCTTTGCCAAGGTAGGCACGAGTACGACACTTTGCAGACCGGTCTGCCTGCAGTTCTCAAGGACTTTTTGTTTTACAGGAAAGGCATTAAATCCCCGCATCACCCTGTATGGTTCCTCGGAGACCCCGTCAAAGGATAAGTATACTGTATGTAGACCTGCGGTCTTCAAAGCTTTGCAGTAATCCTGGCTTTTTGCGAGCCGGACACCATTAGTTGCGATCTGAACCTGTGCAAATCCGAGTTCTCGGGCTGTTTCGATAATCTCAGGCAGGTCCTCCCGGACTGTGGGTTCTCCTCCCGCAAACTGGACTGCATAGCATGGAACCGGTTTTTCGTTTCGGAGAGTCAACATCATTTTCCGGATCTGTTCAAAGTCCGGCTCATATACAAAACCGCTGGCTTTAGCATTGGCAAAGCATATTGGACAATTGAGGTTGCAACGATTGGTGACGTCAATATTTGCGAGTAGGGTCCCGGTTTTGTGTTCAGAGCAAATTCCACAGTCCCAAGGACAGCCATGATAAGAAGAAATTTCCTCATTGGAGACTCCATTACCGACATAATAATAGCGGTTGAACCGATCGTAAAGTTCGTCATCCGACCAGTAAAGATCTGAGAAGGTCCCATGTTCAGGGCAGGTCTTTTCCAGCATTATTTTTCCGTTTTCTTGGAACAGATTAGCATCAAGCACCTTTTTACATTCCGGACAAACAGACTTTATCTGTTTCATTAATACACTCTCCAAAAAATCATACAATTTGTCTTTATTTTCCTGGAACTATTTACTTTTTTAGAAATTCTTTTTTTTCAAACTCCTGTCTGATGATATAATTACGCATTATCTTTTTTTATAATGTATTCTGCCAGCATGTCAATAAAGGTATCCATAATTTCAGAAAAGTCATCGCCCTCAATTTCGTTCCTGAAGTAGATGAAATAAAGGACTGCATTTGTGGTTTCGGCAAGAATCCTAGCAGGTTTATCGATCAGGAGCCCTGAAGCTGCCCATTCCTCAAAAAAAGGTAGAATTATTGCCAGATTGTCTCCATGAATATTCTTAATTTCTTCATCAGAAGACTGGAAAATCGTCAATCTAAGGTGCCCTTTCTCAATGAAAAATTTTCTCCAGATCGGATGGTTATCTACGATATACAACACATACCGGAGATAAGCCCTGATAGCTTTATCGGGTTCCGTTCTATATTTTAGGAAGGAATTTGCGAGTACACTGTCCTTTAAAGCCTCTTTTTCCTCCTTAAAGATCTGCAGAAAAAGATCTTCCTTGCTGTTAAAAAAGGAATAAAAAGAACTCTTTGCAATCCCCAGGCCCTCAGTAAGGTCTTCAATGCCTGTTTTCTTAATCCCGTACCTGGCAAAGCAGTCCTTTCCCCGGTCTATGATTTTTCTTTTTATGATCTCTCTTTCTTCATCCGTAAAAGATCGCACAGGCCCACCTCTTAAGGAAGAAACCCTTCCAGAGTTTTGCCGAGTTTCCAAACCCGGAGTTCATCCACCTTAAAAATAAAAACTATGAATATAAATGAATCATTTGATTTTTTATTCACAGATTAATTACCACATTGTTTATTTAAAATTATTGGATCAAAAATTTTCCACATAAAAAAGATTTTCCATATAATAAAAGAAGAAAAAAAGTCGATAGAATTAGAAAATCAAGAAAAGAATGCTGTTCAGAACCTTTACTATTAAGGAGCCGCCAGTAGAGCTGGCGGGAGTATTTTCAGACTACCTGGCTTAAAGCAGAACCAGCCCGACTCTTCCCCGGCTGACTTCCAGGCGGAATTTTCGGCTGATATACTCTTTTGCAGGGCCTTTTCCGTGGATGAGAAGTTCTACGAGGTCTTCGGGCTCGTCTATATCCGTGCCTGCGAGGAAGGAGTCATATATTTCAAAATTCTGGCCGGTGTCCGTTGCAATGGAACAGTGGGTCAAAAAACTTGAGCCGTAATACTTTACCCTGTATCTGGAAGGGTTCTTGATAAACAGGGCGTTCGTACCCCCGCCTTTTCCCGGGACGATGCATACATCCTTTTCAGTTGAACTTATCCCTTTTATATGGGCAGGGGCGAGTAAAGGCAGGTCGGCCATTACGATCAGGACAGGCTCTTCCGAGCCTGCGAGGTACCTGTTGAGGGCTTCGTTCAGGTCATCTTCGTCCAGCAGAACTCTCGCTTTTGTCATATCCTCGAGTCCATAGACAGAAGGGCTGAGGATATCGATTTTTTCAATTCCGGCACCTCTTAGAGAATCGATTACCTGATTAAGCATGAGTTCTACAAACTCTTCCCTCTCTTCCAGGCTAAGGACAGGCGACAGCCTGGATTTTGCGCCGGCTTTCTTGTAGGGGATTACGGCTCTCATCTGGACTCCTGTATGTTTACGTTTTATAGCTCCGGGAAATTCTGTAATTAATCTCCTGTTCGGCTTTTATTTCTCTACCCAGTAATTCGGTTTTTATTCCTTGATACCCGCTAATTCGGTTCTTTATTCTTTACTGCCCATCTTTGGCTTTACATAACCCGGAAGCAAGCCTTCACTAGCAGGTAACCTCGGTTCTACCTTCCGATAGAGGGTATCTCTCTGTATGGGGACTCTTCCTGCCCCTTTTATCATCCATTCAAATTCGGCAGGAGATACGTATTCTCCATAGCTGCCCCCGGAAGCTGTTGAGATCTGGTCTTCCATAAGGGTGCCTCCAAGGTCGTTGGCTCCGCACTGCAGAGCAAACTGGGCAAGCTTTTTCCCTAATTTTACCCAGGTGGCCTGAATATTGTTTACATGGGTATGTAGAATTATGCGAGAAATGGCTATAAGCTGGAGATCTTCAAGCCCTGTGCTGGTGAATTTTCCTGAGGCCATCATTTTTTCCCCTATGGGGTTGTTGTAAGGCAAAAAAGACATGGGGATGAGCTCCGAAATGCCGCCGGTCTCTTTCTGGATTTCGCGGATGGTGAAGACGTGGTCAAGGCGTTCTTCCAGGGTTTCTACGTGCCCGTACATGATAGTGGAATTGGTGGAAATCCCTGCCCTGTGTGCCGCAGTTACGGTATCGACCCACTGCTGGGTAGTGATTTTTCCGGGACAGATAATTTTTCTCACCCTGTCGGAAAGGATCTCGGCGGATGTTCCGGTGAGGGAATCAAGCCCGCATTTTTTCAGTTTACGCAGGGCATCTTCCACGGACATACCGGAAAGCCCTGCTGCATAGTTTACTTCCATCGGGGACAGGGCATGGATACAGATATCAGGGAAACCGGACTTAATGGCCTCTATAATCTCAAGATAGAATTCCATATCAGCTTCAGGGGTGTACCCTCCCTGAACGCAGACCTCGACAGCTCCGGCTTCTCTTGCCTCTTCCGTTTGTTTCAGAATTTCTTCAATACTCAGGATATACCCTTCATCTGTCCTGTAGGCACAGAACCCGCAGGTCCCGACGCATTTGTTTGTGATATAGATATTCCTGTTAACCACATAACTGACCACGTCGCCTACCGTGCTTGCTCGCAGTTTGTTGGCAAGCTCAAAAAGCTCAAAAGGATTTCCTTCGAGCAGGAGAAGAGCGTCTTCTTTAGTGCATTTTCCCTGCTGCACCCTTTCAATGACATCATCCGGAATTGCCGGTTTTTTCATGTACATGCCGTTCATTCCTTTCCAGATTCGATATGTTTTCCATTTTACCGGGTTTATTCGTAAGCTCCACACCCGGAAATTTTTCGCAGATTTCCGGAAGCAAGCTCAACTCTCCTGTACAGAGTAGTTCTCTCTTTAGGGATCCTGCCGGCTCCGTGGATCATCCATTCCAGTTCGTCTACGGTGATCATTTCCCCGTGGCAGGCCCCTGCGGACCTGGAGATGCTTTCTTCCATAAGGGTTCCGCCCAGGTCATTGGTTCCGCAGTGGAGAGAAAACTGGGCAAGTTTCTTCCCGAGTTTCACCCAGCTTGCCTGGATATTGTCCACGTGCCCATGGAAGAGGATTCGGGATACTGCATAGATTTTCAGGTCTTCAAGACCCGGAGTGGCATAGCGGCCTTCCCGAATCATTTTTTCTCCTACGGGATTGTTGTAGGGCATAAAAGGCAGGGGCACAAACTCAGTAATTCCTCCGGTCTCTTTCTGGATATCCCTGATGATCAGCATGTGATCGATTCTCTCTTCCCGGGTTTCAACATGTCCGTACATCATGGTCGCAGTGGTCGGAATGCCTGCTGCATGCGCCTGCCGGACAACCTCTACCCATTCTGCGGTCTTGAGTTTTGAAGGGCAGATTATTTTCCGCACACGGTCCGAGAGAATTTCGGCTGCTGTCCCGGGCATGGTATCAAGCCCGCTTCTTTTGAGCCTCCTGAGGGCTTCTTTTACCGGGATTTCACTGATGCGGGAAGCGTGGTAAACCTCCATCGGCGAAAAAGAGTGGATATGCATTTCCGGGAATTCGGCTTTAATGGCTTCGGCAATCCCCTGGTAAAAGTCCAGGCCCACTTCCGGGAGCAGCCCTCCCTGGATACAGACCTCGGTTGCATTTGCCTTCTCGGCGTCTCTGACCTTTTCCATAATTTCTTCGATGCTGAGGACTTTACCGTTATTTGTCCTGAATGCACAGAACCCGCATGTTCCTACACAGCGGCTTGTGAAATTTATGTTCCTGTTCACAACGTAAGTCACTGTGTCCCCTACTGCCAGGTCGCGGAGCTCATCTGCAAACCTGAAAAGTTCGAAAGGAGGTACTTCCAGGAGCTGCAGCGCGTCTTCTTTTGTGCACTTCCCCTGGTATGCGCGTTCCATGAGGTCTTCGGGAATTTTGCTGTTCATTTTTCTAAATCCTCCGCGTTCTCTATTGCGGGCTGTTTCCTGTAGCCTTCATTATCCGAGAGCCGCTCGATGAGGCTGCCAATCCTTTCCGAATACCACCCTCTTTTCACGTACTGAGGGTAAACTGGCAGGCGTTCTCTGAGCGGAATGTCCCCGAGTTTTTTCTGCAGGTCTCTTACGTCGGGCCATTCGGCTTCAGGATTGATCCAATCAATGGTAAGAGGAGAAATCCCCCCAAGATCCGTTACCCCCTTTCCAATAAGGGCTTTCGGGTCTATGAGATTCGGGGCGACCTGTACTGAGACGTCAGACGGCAGGACATGTCTGGCAAGAACTACCGCATCCATCATTTCTTCCACTGTGGGTTCCGGGAAAGATTCCATGGGCGTCCCGGGCTTCGGGGCGAAGTTCTGAATGATTACTTCCTGAATATGCCCGTACTCCCTGTGCAGGGATGTGATTGCTTCGAGAGACTCGATTCTGTCCTCCCTGCTCTCCCCTATCCCTATGAGAAGACCGCTTGTGTATGGAATCTGAAGTTTTCCGGCTTCCCGGATTGTCTCAAGCCTGCGTTCCGGAATTTTTCCGGGGCAGTCTTTATGGGCTTCCAGGCTTGCCGTGCTCTCAAGCATCAGCCCCATACTCGCATTCAGGGGTTTTAAGGCTTCAAGTTCGGAACGGGTCATAACTCCCGCATTCGTATGAGGAAGAATCCCTGTCTCGATTGCAGTTTCGCAAAGGAATAGGAGATAATCAAGTGTTGAGGAATAACCGATTTCATCAAGCATCAGATTGTATCCGGGCATTTCCTCGGCATATTCCCCGAAAGTAAAGAGGACTTCGGTACACCCTGCCCTTACTCCGTTTTTAAGAATGGAGATTACCTCTGCCGGTTTCATAAGCCGGGCCCCGGGCTGGCCGGGCTCCCGCCGAAAACCGCAGTATCCACAGCGGTTCCTGCAAATGTTGGTTACGGGAATGAACACGTTTTTTGAGAATGTTACGAAAGAAGCTTTTTCCAGGGTAATGATAAAACACCTGCTAATTCTGGTTTATTGTTTTTTGACTTTTCAGCCCAGGATTTTCTTCACAGTCGAAGAGACGCCAAGGGCTACCCCTTCAACTTCTATTCCTCCCTTTCCTTTGGCCCCGTCTCCTACGACATAGAGCCCGATAAAAGGAGTTTCGTTTCCGGGGTCCGTACCCGAAGCTGCCCTGTTTACGGGCCATCCGTCGTGGTAGGACTGGATAAGCAGGACTTCATACTTCTTGCCGGGGAAAACTTCTTTGAGGTCGTCAAGCCCCATCTGAATTTCGGCTTCGAGGTTCTTTATGTTCTCAGGGGCTACATACTGGTGGCACATGGTAAGGTGTTTTCCCGGAGGGGCAAGTTTCGGGTCAGCCTGAGTAACCTCATTGATTCCGTTTATCCGCCTGGTATAGGGAGTTAACAGGACTCCGGAGTGCCCGATCAGAGGCTCGTCTGCGGCAAGGCAAATCTTTATTCCGGCAGACGGCTTAAGGGTCTGAAGCATTTTAAGGTAATCAGAATGCATTTTTTCGGAGAGGACTTCCCTACAGAGCAGAGCGGTTGCTGTGTGCCCAAGGTTGCTGATAACGATATCAGCATTATGTTCTTTGTTTTCAGCAACAACCCCGGCAACTTTTCCGTTTTCAACCAGGATTTTCGAGACTTCCTGTCCGGTATGGATTTTTCCCCCGCTTGCCTGAATTACGGCTTCAAGGGCATCAATAATCCCCTTGCACCCCCCGATTGGAATTCCGGGACCTCCGAACCTATACATGTTTTCTATTATCTCAAAAATCTCTTCTACCGGGACTTCATCGCTTTTCAGGCTGAGCGCCCAGCCGCAGAAAGAATCGGCAAATTTGACCAGCCACTCATCATTGACCTGAGCCTTTATCCAGGCTTGAAGCGTAGTTCCTGCCGGACGGTTCTTTCTTGTGCTCACAATTAAAAGAGCAATTTTCATGCGATCTTTATAGGAAAGAAGCGAGGGAAAATCATTAAAAGAGATATCTTTAAAGCCTTTTGCATAATCTGTTTTTCCTTTCTTGAGCGGCACGCGTATGGTGGTCATTTCCGACCGAACGATATGCACATCAGCTCCGATTTCTTCGATGAGCCGGGCAAGCGGACCTCCGGGCCCGTTGGGGAGCATATGGAAAGCTCCGCTTGAGAGCTGGAACCCTTTATAATCGAGATTGGTAAACCTGCCTCCTGTGAGAGGAAGCCTTTCAAAAACTTCAACTTCATGCCCTGCCTTTGCGAGCCTGGCCGCGCTTAACAGCCCTCCGAGGCCTGCCCCGATTACAATCGATTTCATACCAGTACCTCGATGGCTTTTACAGGGCAGTAGGGGACACACAGCCCGCATTCCACGCAGGCATCGGTAGCCCGTGCTCTCCCTCGTACCTCAATTGCTCCTTTTTTGCAGAAAGAAGCGCACTGGCCGCACCCTACACAGTTATCGTTTATTTTCATGCGATCCACCAGCTTTTCTATCGTGAAAAGACTTATTATAATGTATTGGTTAGTGTGTCGCCCATGTTATTTTCTCAGGCAGATGGAAAGCAGAACTTCCCTTTGAATAAAGCCCCATTTGTAATATCTAATCAGTAGTATACTATGAATTTATCTCTTTTTGGAATATAATATCACTTAAGAGCAAGCGCCCAAAATCCCGGAAAGCCCTGCTTTCGTTGAAACATTCCGATTGCCGGGAAAAGGCATTTTCAGGCAGCTACCTGTACATAATAATACTTAAGGGCTCGTACCGAAGCCTCCCAAATGGTCAGATAGATTCAGCCAGCATAATCATTTAGCCCATAGCCATCCAACCGCCATAGTCATTTAGCCAATACAATTCAGCCAGCATAGCCATTCATTATAACCATTATCCGTATGATGCCCCTGAATGTATATTTGGATGAGATAAGATGCCGCTTCTCCCCCGGTTACGCAGGAAATTTTCAGCCCTTTCAGTTCCTTAATATTTTCATTTCAAAGGTTGCCTTGGAAGCGCCGTGTCCCAGGAATTCATCATCATTATTCATGCTGTATTCACAGGGTATATTCTGGAAATAAAAATAATTAACGGTTATATATAATTCCTTTCCATATCAGAGGAAAACTCCAGACCTGCAGATGAATAATTATCAGGATTTTTCGGCTGTCCAAAAATAATAACATATTTATGGTGTATATATAATTTCGCGATCGGGTCAGGGCTTTTCCTCTAATTTATATTAACATACGCATATTTTAAAAAGAGACTTTTAATTATTTAGACTTAATATTTATATAATATTAATTATCTAGCAAATAGCTATAAATAACCCCTGATTCATTTGCAGAACTAGCATAGCTACTTCGAATCATAACTATTAATTATACTACTTTCACGGCAATTGAATCCATGTTGCCGGAAGAAAGGGTCTCCCCTGACATTCGGCAATTTATTACAAAACCCCGGGCAACGAAAAAGGGAATTTATCGGAGCTCGGCACAAAGTGTCCGTATTCGGAAAAGCCTTTCTGTCGGAAGAAAGGAGACCCGGGTCCGGGCATTCCCTGCAGGACCTGTATTCGGACCACAGTGGTTTTTCGAAACAACCGGAAGTCGGATACGGTTTTTTTTGTCCTTTTATCTTTAAAAACAAAAAAATCAAGATCATGAGAAGCTGCAGTTTCAGATTGCTGCACTTTGATAGGTGATACGATGTCTGGAATAATTGATAGCTATATACCGGTTGCGATATTTCTTGCCGTGGGGCTGATCATGCCGCCCATGACAATGTTCATGGTAAAGCAACTGAGTCCGAGGAGCAAGGCAGCCAGCAAATACACGACATACGAATCAGGTTCCATTCCTACGGGAACTGCCAGAATCCAGTTCAATGTTGAGTATTATCTCTATGCGATTGCTTTTGTTCTCTTTGATATTGAGGTGCTTTTCCTTTACCCGTGGGCTACCGTCTATAAGGGGCATGGGATTACCTCAATTGCAGTAGTTGAGATGTTTGTATTTATCTTCATACTGCTCTTCGGATACGTGTATCTCTGGAAGAAGGAGGCCCTTACATGGGTGAAGTGAAGGAGACAAAAACGAACAACACAACAGGAACTCCGGAAGAAGAAATTCCCGGCGTAATCACAACAACTACCAATGCGATCAGCGACTTTCTCAAGAAAACCAAGGCTCAGGACCTGATCAACTGGGGGCGAAAAAACTCGCTCTGGTTCATGACCCAGCCAATGGGTTGCTGCGGTGTGGAAATGATCGCTACGGGCTGTGCCCATTATGATACTGACCGCTTCGGGATTATCCCCAGGAACTCCCCGAGGCATGCGGATGTCATGATCATCAGTGGTTATGTGACAAAAAAATACCTGCCTGCCTTAAAAAGGCTCTGGGAACAGATGCCGGCTCCCAAATGGGTTATCGCCATGGGGGACTGTTCGATCAGCGGCGGTCCCTTCTATGAGTCTTACAGCACGGTGCAGAATATCGATGAACTCTTTCCTATCGATGTCTTCATTCCCGGATGCCCGCCCAGACCCGAAGCCCTGATCCAGGGGTTTGTGGAACTGCAGGAAAAGATTAAAGCCAAAAAAGACCGGGGCACGGAATACTGAGGAATTTCAGGTTTATTTGAGGGAAAAATAATGGATGCCATGACAATTATCGAATCATTAACCGGGAAATTTCCGGAGGCAATTTCCGAAGCCGAGGTCGAATCCCCTATCCGTATCAGGGCATATGCGGATAAGGAGAAAGCAAAAGAGGTCTGCCAGTACCTCAAGGACTCACTTCAGTTCGACCACCTCTGTTCCGTTTGCGGAGTGGACTATCCTCAGAGGAACGAGCAGGAAGTAGTGTATCATATAGCTTCGTATGACCATCCCGTTGTCCTGATGCTCAAAGCAAGGCTGCCCAGGGATTCTCCTGAAATCGAGTCTATCGTACCGGTATACTGGAATGCGAACTGGTATGAGAGAGAAACCTACGAACTCTTCGGGATCTTCTTTAAAAACCACCCGAACCTGAAGGCTCTTGTGCTCCCCGAAGATATGCTGGGAGAGTGGCCTCTCCGGAAAGACTACGAAGGTTTCCCGAACAGGACAGCAAGAAACCTTGTGTGAGGGGTGAAAAATGGAAGAAATGCTTGAACCAAATGAAATGATCGTACACCTGGGCCCCCAGCATCCCATGCAGCCCGGACCTTTCAGGTTAAACCTGAGGTTGAAAGGGGAAACCGTAATGGATGCTGAAGTGGAACTGGGTTTCATTCACAAGGGAATTGAAAAAATCCTGGAGAACAAGACCTACCTCCAGGGAATAACGATAGTGGACAGGATCTGCTACCTTGTAGCCCTTACAAACGAAGAATGCTTTGTGGGCTGCACTGAAAAGCTGCTGGGTATCGAACCTCCGGAGAGAGCACAGTATATAAGAGTCATTTTAGAAGAACTCTCAAGGCTCCAGAGTCACCTGCTCGGCATGGGAGAGTTCGGGGAGTTCATCGGCTTTGTCTCCATGTTCATGTACACCATCAAGGAAAGGGAAGATATACTAACCCTTATTGACATGGTCACAGGAGCAAGGGTCACCCACAGCTACCTGAAGTTCGGAGGGGTTCGCGACGACCTGCCCGAAGGCTTCAAGGAAAAAGCCCTCCCTGTCCTGAACAACCTCAAAAAAGTCATTTCCGACTACGAAGAAATGTTCAATTCGGACAGGATTTACAGGGAAAGAACCGTAGGAGTCGGCGTCCTGACCGCAGACGTTGCAAAGAACCTCGGGGTTTCGGGCCCTCCGCTGCGGGCAACGGGAGTCCCCTTCGATATCCGGAAGAACGAACCTTATCTTGTGTATAAGGACCTCGACTTCAAGGTCTGCACGGAAACTGCAGGCGACTGTTTTGCAAGGGTGCAGGTCAGGCTCAACGAGATGCGGGAAAGCATCTACATCCTTGAGCAGTGCCTTGACCAGATCCCGAACGGCCCCCTCTTCCCTGAAGGCACCCCTTACGGCAGAAGGACTCCTGTAATGAGAGTGCCTGCCGGAGAAGTCTTCCACAGGGTCGAAGACCCGAGAGGCGAAATGGGCATGTACATGATCTCCGACGGTAGCGACAAGCCTTACAGAGTAAAAGTCCGAGGCCCTTACTACCCGACCCTGCAGGCTCTGCCTCCATTGATCAAAGGCACAACAGTTGCGGACGTTGCGGCGATTTCAGGCAGCATGGACGGCTGTACCAGTGAAGCAGACAGGTGAATATCATGATAGAAATTCCTGAATTCATAATTCCCTTAATCCCCTGGATCCGCGGGGTCGTGGGCCTGGTTCTTGTGGGAGCCATCTTCCTTGGAGCAATGGGGGCTGTCTGGCTTGAGCGGAAACTTTCAGCTGATATCCAGTTCAGGTACGGGCCTTCAAGGGTAGGCAAGTTCGGGCTCCTGCAGCTGGTAGCCGATGCAATCAAGCTCTTTACCAAAGAGGACATGAGACCGAGAAATGCTGACCGTCTTCTCTTTGATAATGCTCCTATTTTCATGATGAGCTCGGTTTTCCTGATGCTTGTTGCAATCCCGGTGGGCGCGGTCTTCATCAATGGGGTTGAATACCCCCTGGCTGTAACAGAGATGGATATCAGCGTCCTTTATATTGAGGCAATGTCTGCAATTACCATTTTCGGTATCTTCATGATTGCCTACGGTTCTAACAACAAATATTCCCTGCTCGGAGCCTTCAGGAACTTCGCCCGGATGGTCGGGTATGAAGTGCCCCTCGGAATTACTGTTGTCAGTGTTGCTATAATGACAGGTTCCCTGAACATTGTGGAAATTGCCAGCGCTCAGGGGCTGCTCTGGAATATCTTCCTGCAGCCGATCGGATTCATTGTTTTCTTTATTGCCCTTATGGCTGATATGGGGAGGCTTCCCTTCGACCAGAACGAGTCTGAAGAAGAACTGGTCGCAGGCTGGATTACCGAATACACCGGAATGCGTTTCGGGCTCGGGTTCTTTGCCGAGTATATCCACATGATCCTTGGTTCCTTCCTTGTTGCACTCCTTTTCCTCGGAGGCTGGAACGTGCCGGCTTTTGTTGCAAACAACCCGGTGCTCGGTCTGATTGCCCCCACAGGTTTCTTCCTTCTTAAAACCGTACTTGTGCTGATGACTATCATCGGAATGAGGTGGGCTGTCCCGAGGTTCAGGATCGACCAGGTTGTGGACCTGAGCTGGAAGAGACTCCTGCCCTTATCCTTATTGAACCTTGTCTGGGCCGTGGGCCTTGGACTTTATCTGGGGGCTTAAGAGTATGGTTCTTAAAAATATCAAGTATGCAGTAAAAAACATTCCTAAAAAACGCGTAACCAGGCTGTGTCCGGAAGTGGAAAGCCCGCTCTCCGACAGGTTCAGAGGGCTTCAGATCCTCGACAAAAGCAAATGCATAGGCTGTGGGATCTGTGCAAATACCTGCCCTAACAACGCGATCAAGATCGTAAAAGCCCCGATTGCGCCGGGCAGCAGCAAGCAGCGCTGGTTCCCAGAAATCGACATAGGTCACTGCCTCTTCTGCGGGCTCTGTATTGACCAGTGCCCCAAAGGTGCTCTTTCCAGCGGGAAAGAATATACCAAGGGTATGGTTAAATGGGCTCACAAAGATCTGCTCATGACCCCTGAAAAACTCGCAAGGGAAGTGGATATCAAGGAAGGTGATGAGAAATGATCGGACTTGAAACGGTCGGAGCAGCTCTGGAAATGGCTGTCTTCGGACTCCTTGCGTTTGTCACGGTTTTCTTTGCAATCTTTGTGGTTATTGCAAAAGATGTCGTTAGAGCCGGGCTTGCCCTGATTATGTGCATGTTCGGTGTTGCAGCACTTTATATCCTCTTAAACGCTCAGTTCCTTGGAATAATTCAGGTGCTGGTCTATATAGGAGCAATAGGAGTGCTAATCCTCTTTGCGGTTATGCTTACAAAGCGCCATCTGGGAGGTGGGTCCCGTGCGGATTAACCGTCCTCTGGCTCTTCTTGTATCTCTGCTCTTTGTCGCGGTTATAGTGACAGGAGTTTTCGGGACTTCCTGGCATACGGTTTCGGAACTCCCTGAGAACCCGGCTGACCCGAGCAATATCCAAGGTATAGGCATGTTGATCTTCACCCAGTACGTGGTACCTTTCGAGGTCCTGTCAATTGTCCTGCTCGCATCCCTTATAGGGGCAATCTATATGGCAAAAGGAGAGGGCAACAGATGACTGCTATTCCGTTAACATTTTATCTGGGGCTTGCAGCCCTGCTCTTTTCAATCGGACTTTATGGCGTGATGACCCATAAAAGCGGTATCAGGATGATCATGTGTATCGAACTCATGCTGAACTCCGCAAACCTGAACCTTGTAGCTTTTTCAAGCTATACGGACACCCTGAACGGGCAGGTATTTGCCATATTTTCAATTGCCCTTGCAGCCGCTGAAGCAGCAGTAGGGTTTGCGATTTTCATGGCAATCTACAGAATGCATGATAAAATTAATCTTGATGAGCTTAACATTCTGAGGTGGTAAAAACGGCACTGGAAGAATTTGCATTTTTGATCCCCTTGCTTCCGGCACTGGCTTTTGCGATCACCTTCTTCTTTGGCAAGAAAATGCCATCCGGAGGGGCAATCGTTCCCATCCTTGCCATCGCCGCCTCCTTTGTAATCTCTTTTGCGATTACCCTTGGGCTGCTGGCAAACCCCGGAGAGGTCGTAAGCCAGTCCTATTCCTGGTTTGCAGTGCTTGACATAGGAATCTTAATTGACCCTCTGGCTGCAGTTATGCTGTCAATGGTCTCCTTTGTGAGCCTGTTAATCCATATCTACGCAGTTAGCTACATGTCCCATGATGCGGGAAAAGCCAGGTACTTTGCAGAAACCGCACTGTTTACCGCTGCAATGCTTTCCCTGGTCCTCTCGGACAATATCCTGCAGCTCTTTGTTTCCTGGGAACTTGTCGGGCTCTGTTCCTATCTCCTGATAGGGTTCTGGTTCGAAAAACCTTCGGCTGCGGCTGCTGCCAAGAAAGCTTTTCTGACAACCAGGGTCGGAGACGTAATGTTCCTTACAGGAATAATCGTGCTTACTTCCGACCTCCTGAAACTTGCAGGCGGCTTCCAGGAAGGAGTATATCTGCTTCGCTTTGACGAAATTTTCAGCTATATCCCTCAGCTTTCAGCCCTGCAGGCAAACATTTTCGGCTTTGAAGTAAGCCACCTTACTATTATCACCCTGCTCTTCTTCGGTGGGGCCGTAGGAAAATCCGGGCAGTTCCCCTTACATGTGTGGCTGCCCGATGCAATGGAAGGTCCGACAACCGTCTCAGCCCTCATCCATGCAGCAACAATGGTCACTGCCGGGGTTTACCTGGTCGCAAGGACTTTCCCGATGTTTATCGCAGCCCCCGGTACCCTCATGGTCATTGCGTACCTGGGAGGCTTTACTGCGCTCTTTGCAGGCACAATGGGCATTGTAATGAACGACCTGAAGCGTGTACTCGCTTATTCGACCATCAGCCAGCTCGGGTACATGATGCTTGCCCTGGGCCTTGGGGCTACAGTAGGACTTGAAGCAGTCGGAGTTTCCCTTTTCCACCTGATCAACCACGCTTTCTTCAAAGCCCTTCTCTTCCTCTGTGCAGGCAGTGTAATCCATGCAGTCGGCACCCAGGACATGAGAGAGCTGGGAGGCGTCGGAAAGGTAATGCCGATCACTGCCGGAACCATGGCCATCGCAGCCCTTTCCCTTGCGGGCTTCGGGATTCCCGGAACCTCGATAGGGACAAGCGGCTTTATGTCAAAGGATCCGATCATTGAAAATGCATACCTTTTCGCAGAACACAGCGGGAACTGGATCCCCTATATCTTCGCAATTGCTGCAGCCCTCCTGACCTCTATTTACATCTTCAGGCTGATCTTCATGACCTTTGCAGGAAAGCCAAGAAGCGATTATCATGGGCATGAATCCCCCTCCATTATGACCGTTCCCCTCTCCATACTGGCCCTTTTTGCCCTTGTTTTCGGTTCGCTGACAAGGACCGGCTTTATGAATTTCCTTGAAGAAACCTTTACCAACAGTTTTGTGGACCTGAATATAGGAAACCTTGCAGGCATAGGCGGATACGAGCTTGTAGAGGCAGCCGGGCATGAACCTGTCTTAATCCTGTGGCTCCCGTTAATCATGGCCGTTGCAGGCCTTGCAATCGCTTTCGTGATCTATTACCTCAGAGTATTCAGCCTCGGGCCTATAGCTTCTATGAAGAACCCGATTTACAGGCTGCTCTACAAGCGCTACTACCAGCACGAAATCTATACCGAGTTTTTCTCGATAGGTATAGTGTACGGAGTTATCGCTTTCCTTACGCAGGTAGTTGATGTGATCGTCGACAGTATCGTTGAAGGAATCGGAATTCTCACGGTTGGAGTCGGTGAAGAACTCCGGAAGGTTCAGACCGGGGTTGTCCAGACCTATGCAACCGTCATAATCGCGGGTGTGAGCCTGCTGATAATACTAATTAAATTGATAACGGAGGTACTCTGATGCTGCCGGTCGCATCGTTGTTGATTCTGGTGCCGCTGATTTTCGCAGCTGTGACCTTTTTCACAAAAACAAAAGACCAGGCTGCAGGGCTGGGCCTTATCGGGTCCCTTGTGACTCTGGGCCTTACCCTTTACGCCTATCTGAACTTTGACAGCAGCACTGCTGCAATGCAGTTCTATGAATCCGTTCCGTGGGTTCCCTTCCTCGGGATCAACTATTCGGTTGGAATTGACGGCATTTCCATGCCCCTTATCCTCCTGAATGCAATCGTTATCCCCCTCCTGATCCTATTCAGCTGGAAAGAGGACAGGGAAGCTCCGAACAGGTTCTACGGGCTGATCCTCACCATGCAGGCCGCAGTCATAGGGGTCTTTGTGGCCCTTGACTTCGTAGTCTTCTATATCTTCTGGGAGCTGACCCTTGTCCCCCTCTTCTTCATCGTAAACATCTGGGGAGGAGAAAAGCGGGCTCATGCGTCCTACAAGTTCTTTATCTACACACACGTTGCATCTCTGGTGATGCTTCTCGGGATCTTCGGGCTCTTCTACACAGCCCTGCACCAGACCGGAATTCCGACCTTTGACATCCGAGAGCTGATCGCACAGTTCCAGTTCTTCGAATCCGGCCTGATGAGAGACGCAATATTCCTGGCAATCCTCTTCGGGTTCCTGGCAAAGCTGCCGACCTTTCCCTTCCATTCCTGGCTTCCGGATGCATATACCGAAGCTCCGACCGCGGGCAGTGTACTCTTTATCCTGCTCAAGATCGGAGGTTACGGGCTTTTCAGGATCTCCCTTCCTATGCTCCCTAACACCGGGAACCCTAACCTGATGATCATGATGCTGGGCTTGCTTGGTTCCTTCAGCATAGTCTACGGGGCTCTGCTCGCTCTGCGGCAGAAAGACCTCAAGCGCATGATTGCTTACTCCAGTTTGAGCCATATGGGCTTTGTTACCCTGGGTTCGGCCGGTCTTGTTGCTCTTTCGGTTTCAGGCGCCATGTTCCAGCAGTTTTCCCACGGGCTTATCATGAGCATTATGTTCATGTCCGCCGGAGCAATCCAGACAACTACAGGCACAAGGATCATTAACGACCTCGGCGGGCTTGCAAGGAAGATGCCGATGCTCGCCGTGCTTATGATGGTAGGCTTTATGGCATCGCTCGGGCTTCCGGGCCTGACAGGCTTTATTGCCGAGTTCCTGGTCCTGACTTTCAGCTTTGTGAACCTGCCCGGTTTTGTCTTACTTGCCCTGCTGGCAATAGTGATTACTGCGGGTTACCACCTCTGGGCAATGCAGAGAGCAATGTTCGGAGTGTACAATGAGAAACTCGGGAGTATCAGGGACATCAATTCCATGCAGGTCTTTTCAATGGGAGTCATCGCCCTACTCGTGCTTTATTTCGGCCTGAACCCGAGTCCGGTGCTTAATATGATGATTAAGAATTCGGAAGCAATAGTCAGCCTGGCGGCTGTCATGGGGGTGTAAAAAATGGACGAATTAATGTATCTTGCACCTGAAATCGTGGTGGTTGCAACCGGCCTGGTCGTACTTCTGGCCGGAGTCTTCCTGTCCCCCCGGGCCAAGAACATACTTGGTTACCTGGCAACCCTGGGAATCCTTGCAGCCCTCTTCCTGACGGTTAAAAGCTTCGGGCTCCTGACGATGCAGGGCTTCCAGGTCGGATATTCAATCTTCTCAGAAGCTCTGAATATCGATGCCCTCTCCCAGTTCTTCAAACTGGTCTTCCTGGTAGTTGCCCTGATTGTTTCAATTGCTGCAATCAAGTACAATGAGAACAGTGACCACACAGAAGAGTTCTACACCCTGATGCTCTTTGCAACCTTCGGGATGATGATCGTAGCTTCTGCAAACGACCTGGTCGTACTCTTCGTTGCCTTTGAACTGGCAAGTCTTGCAACATACGCCCTTGCAGGCTACGAAAAGCAGAACCCGAGGTCTCTTGAAGGAGCCATGAAGTATTTCGTGATCGGTTCGGTCTCGGCAGCCCTCATGCTCTTCGGGCTTTCCTTTGTTTACGGGGCAACCGGCACTACCAGCATCCCCCTGATTGCTGCAAACCCCGGGCTCCTTATAGAAAACCCGATCGGGCTTGTAGCGGTCGTGCTGCTGATTGCAGGTTTCGGCTTCAAGATGGCCCTTGTGCCCTTCCACATGTGGGCTCCGGATACCTACCAGGGTTCTCCCTCGGTCGTTTCCGCCCTGCTTGCAGCCGGGTCCAAGAAGATGGGCTTTGTGGCAGCCTTCAGAATCTTCATTGTGGCTCTTGTGGCCCTACAGCCTGACTGGCAGTTTATCTTTACTATCCTGGCAGTTGCAACAATGACCTTCGGAAACATAGTCGCAGTTGCCCAGACCAGCGTAAAACGCATGCTCGCCTACTCTTCCGTAGCCCAGGCCGGATACATTGCAATGGCTTTTGCCGTTATGACCCCTGTGGCCCTCGGAGGAGGCATCATGTACGCTCTTGCCCACGCCTTTATGAAAGCAGGAGCCTTTATTGCAGCCGGAGTCGTGGTCTGGATGGTGAGCCAGGAAAAGACGGGCAACCTCGATGTCCCCGACCACCTGGACAGCTTTAAGGGCCTCGGAAAAAGAATGCCTCTTGCAGCCCTTTCCATGACGGTCTTCGTCTTTGCCCTCGCAGGTATTCCCCCGACTGCAGGTTTCATGGCCAAGTTCGTGCTCTTCTCTTCAACCATCCAGGCGGGCATGGCCTGGCTTGCAGTAATAGCGATCCTGAACAGTGCCCTTTCCCTGTTCTACTACGCACGGCTTGTGAGATACATGTACTTCCTGCCCCCCGAGGGTAAATCCGTCAGCGTTCCTTTCCCATATGCAGCCGCCCTTCTGGTTGCAGTGGCAGGCGTGCTGGTAATGGGTATCTGGCCCGAACCCTTCGTGGAACTGGCTATGAAAGCAGCAATGGTACTGGTATAAGGAGGTATGAGAAATGACAGATTGCGACCTATGCGGAAAAGCAATCCCGACCGTCATCCCGGTCCGGGTTATCCGTCCCCTCCTCAAATTTGCCTACCCCAACGGGGTCTGGAAAGGTCTCTGTGAGACCTGCCTCGATTCCGCCCAGAAAACTTACCTGGAAGTAAACAAAAACCAGCCCTCATGCAGAAAAGGCAAATGCGCCCTCTGCGGAGACAAAACAGGAGTTTTCCCGGTGGAACTGCAGGTCCCGGATTTCTCAAAAGGGATAGTCAAGAAAGATGTGGATCTCTGCTACAGGTGCCTGAAAGGAGTCGATGAGGCATATATCAGGCATAAGAAGGAACAAATTGAGATGGAACATGGATATCATTAAGTGAAATCAAAGCTGCTTATTAAAAGCGGCTTTATTTCTTTTCTTATTTTTTCTCTTTTTCTCTTTTTTGAATGTCCTTATTTTGCTCATCCATTTTCAGACTTATAGATATGTTTTTTTACAAGACTGTATATCCCACTTTCTTCAGATGTCTGAGAAATTCCACTATCTTTCTCGATGTCGTTTTTTCCATATCTATTTTGATTATTTTAACTTGTATTTCTCCGTTCACTCATTCATTAAACCTTATATATTCAGTAAGGTTTCCCTTTTTGTTTTTTGGTAGCAACAATTGAGATCTAAGATAATCTCAACCCGAAATTTATGAAAATTGCTCTAAAAACAATATCAGAAAAAGCATTCATGTTTAGGTAACGTCTGCGGAAAGACAGGTGCATTAATCTATTATTTCTGGTTGCTTGATTAATTATCTCAATTGTTTATTATTTAGTATGAACATTCATTAAAAAACAGTATCATACTAAATAGTTTGATGATTTGGCCATAAATACTTTATAATAAAAAATCATACCGTTTTGTGAAAAAAGCAAATTTTTCATACTATATGAGAGCCCTGGGAAATTGAAAGCTTCTTGTAGGATTCCCATACTGATGTATAAAATCAAGTACAATAGACTTTGTGATCAAAATAGTTTTTTAGACAGCTTGGGGCTTAGGGTCCATTGTTTCATCAGTTCAACCGCGGAAGTCCTAATATTAATATGCCAATAATGAATCACCCGAGAAGGTGACATAACTGAAAACTAAAACCTATTTTATGATCGCGTTTTCTTTTCTGATAATATATGCAAGCACCGTTGCAGCGAATATGATTACTGTTGATAGCGGTGGAGAAGGAGATTATACCTCTATACAGCAAGCCGTGATCAATTCTAATAACGGAGATATAATACTCGTTAATACAGGAACATACATCGAAAACGTAGACGTAGATAAGAAGTTAACAATAACCTCAAAGTCGGGAAATCCGGAAGATACAATCGTTCAAGCTCTTAGTCCAGGTGATCACATCTTTCATGTAACTGCGAACAATGTGACCATCAAAGGTTTTAGTTTGATAAATTCCAGCTCAGGAAGTGGAATTTATCTGGACAGTGTGCAGTATAACACTATTGCAAACAACCATTTACAGGCTAATGAGATAGGAATCCATCTCTGGAATGCTAACAACAATATGCTGATCAATAACACAGCATCAGACAATAACTGGGCAGGAATCCGATTATCTCCAAACGACAGCGAGCTTGCCAGCAACAATACGCTCATTAATAACACGATGGTTAATAACACATATAATTTTGCGATTGATACTATGTATCTAAATGCGAGTATGCAAAACAATATCGATACTACCAATACTGTAAATGGGAAACCTATCTATTATCTTGTAAACGTTTCGAATGTTACTTTAAATTCGGCCTCAAATGCCGGGGCTATTTATTGTATCAACTGCCAGAACATATCAATAAAAGATCAGGTTCTCAAAAATAACATCCAGAGTATTTTTTTACATAATACAAGCGATTCAAGGTATGACAGCAATATCCTATCAAATAACTATTTTGGAATCGTTCTGGTTAACTCAGATAATAACACCGGGTTGAACAATATTGCAGTTAATAATATTGTTGGCATTGCAATAGTTGCATCCACTGATAATTATTTAAATAACAATGTGGCAAATTTTAATGGTCAGGGATTTGAGATTCAAGATTCGGATAACACTGAACTGAACAACAACACTGCAAATAATAATAAAGATAATGGTATAGCTTTAAGTTCTTCTATAAAAAATGAAGTAACTGGAAATATTGCAAATCACAATAGTGATGGAATTAAGTTATTCAATTGCAGTAACAGTTTGCTAAACAATAATATTGCAAATTCAAACAGGTATGCAGGAATTGATCTGGGGGGCTCAAGAGATAACATTCTGACTGATAACATTGCAAATTCAAACAGGAAACACGGCTTTGAACTTGCCGGCTCAGATAACAACACTTTGAGAGGTAATATTGGGAATTCAGATATGGATCATTTACCAGATGATTCTCCCAATCGTACTTCTAAGAATGAGACTAAAAATCAGGATATAGAAAATAAATCTTTCATTGATTCTACAATTTCTGTAATTACATCCTGGATACATCCCAATAATTTTTCGGATAATGTTGACAATAATCCAATAAATAACCTTTCTGACAATTTCAGCAATAATTCAAGAAGCAATTTTCTCGATAATATTAGCGATGATTCAATAAATGTCTACATACATCCCGGAGATTCAATCCAGCAGGCAATAGACAATTCAAGTTCCGGCGATATTATTGCTGTTTATCCGGGATTATATAAGGAAAATTTGATTGTGAACAAATCTCTCATCATAATTTCAAAGCCTGGAGAATCAACTGAGACTAAAATTCAGGCTGCGGATCCGGAAGATGATATATTCTATGTAGCTGCTGACAATGTAACAATTTGCGGGTTTAATGTGACGGGAACAGACAAGGCAGGCATATTTTATATCGGATCTGGTGGCATTATCGTTGGCAATAAACTGGTTTCTGACAAATACGGAATTTACCTGAAAAAAGCCGAAAACATTACAATTGAAAATAACAATGCATCTCAAAATGGGCGTGGAATTTACTTGAGAGACTCCAGTAGAAATATCGTGAAAAATAATGAGGTGAGTCATAATTGGTTCTATGGGAAGGAGTATAGAAACGGGATCCTTCTTAGAAATTCAAATAACAACAAGCTAACAGGTAATAATGTATCGAGAAATTGGGATGGTATACGCCTCGAAAATTCTTCAAACAACGAACTGAGCAAAAATGCAGTTATAGATGACTATTTCTGCATTGGTCTTGAAGATTCAAATAATAACAAACTTCTTGACAATACCGTCAAATCAATTGGATACTCATTTGATATTACACTGGGGAATTCTCATAATAATACATTACAAGGTAACAGTGCAGGCTTTATGACTGAAGTTAGAGTATCATCTGGGCCTGAGAGCACAAATAATACGCTTGAGGGCAGGCAACATATTAGAAGAGATTAAAGTAGCCAGTTTTTTATCAAAGGTTGAACCCGGGGTCCCGGTAATTTAAGTTTAGATCACTTATAGACTCTGAAACCTTTTATGTTGATCCAATATCCCAAAATATGTTACAGGGTTAATTGTCATGACGCCAATATTTGCAGATATCTCTTAATCAAAATAATGTATCATAAAATTTTTTATATATTTTTAATATATTTTGTCTATTTTGATTATTTGAATTGTCACTTTTGAATCCAAAACCAGACTGTATCCTTGTCAGAGTCGTCCGCCCCCTCCTCAAATTCGCCTACCCCAACGGAGTCTGGAAAGATCTCTGTGAGACCTGCCTCGATTCCGCCCAGAAAACTTACCTGGAAGCAAACAAAAACCAGCCCTCGTGCAGAAAAGGCAAATGCGCCCTCTGCGGAGACAAAACAGGAGTTTTCTCGGTGGAACTGCAGGTCCCGGATTTTGTTCTTTTTTAGTGTTTTTGAGTGGTTATCTATATCTCTGTAAATTATTTTTTTCATAAATACTCTTTTGTAGTTATATACGCACATACAAGAATCCATTTTTTTCTTATTTAATTTACATATTTCATCTTGTATATCATATTTTATCATATATTTGTAAAAAAAGGAAATGTTTATCTATATATACAGCTCCCAAACATTAAATAGTATTTTACATATTATATACATATTTTTTATATGTCTACTGTTGGTACAATTCTTGAAAGTAATAAAGTGTGAAGGCGAGGCTGAAAGGGAAATTTGCTTTCATAATTTGAGGACTTGAATTTGAATGATAAAAATTGGAATGGTTAGTCTAATTTTTTTCGCAAAAAAATCTGGTAGGGTTTCTGATAAAATACTGAATGTGTTCTGTATACTTGATCTGTTGAAAATAAGGGGTGTATAGTTTGATGAGAATAAATCGAGGAATAATTTGTTTACCTTTACTTGCTGTTTTTTTGGTGATGATTACAGGGACGTCAATAGCTGACGATGTAAATGTGGAGTTTGTCAGTCACCTTGGTAGAGATGTTTCTAATGTTGCAGTCTCCGGGGATTATGCATATATAGGACAGGGAAATGAGCTTGTTATACTGGACATTAGTGACGCATCCAATCTATCAAATCTATCAGAAATGGGAAGAGTGACTACTCCATCAGTGATAAATGATATTACTGTAAAAGAAAATTATGTATACGTAGCCGATGATAGCAGTGGTCTTGTTATTGTTGACATAAGTGCCCCAACATCACCAACACTTGAAGGAAATTATGATACTGGTTATGCATATGGTGTTTCAGTTTCCGGCAATTGTGCCTACGTAGCCGATCTTCACGATGGTCTTGTTATTGTTGACGTAAGTACCTCAACATCACCAACCCTCGCAGGCATGGGCAGTTATAATAGTGGTGATGCATGGGATGTTGCTGTATCAGGCAAATATGCTTATGTTGCTTTTGGAGCTGGTCTTGTTATTGTTGACATAAGTGCCCCAACATCACCAACCCTCGTAGGCAGTTATGATACTGGTTATGCATATAGTGTTTCAGTCTCCGACAATTATGCCTACATAACCGATTATACTACTGGCCTTTTTATTGTTGATGTCAGCACTCCGACATCACCAACCCGCGTAGGCAGTTACGATACTGAAGATATTGATGGAAATACAAGGGGCGTCGCAGTCTCCGGCAATTACGCTTACGTAGTCGATGGTGATAAAGGTCTTGTTATCGTTGATATCAGCAATCCAACATCACCAACCCTTGCAAGTAGTTATGATACTGATGGAAATGCAAAGGGCATTGCAGTCAGTGGCAATTATATATACGTAGCCGATGGTGATAATGGTCTTGTGATTTTGAGAACTGATATCCAAGATCAAGGACTAATAGATGGATCTTTAGTCCAGGTAGAAGGCAGCTCAGATGTATATCTTATTAAAAACGGCATGAAACATCTTTTTACTTCTCCTGAAGCTCTCTTATGGAATGAACACAGTTTTGACAATATAATATCCGTTACAAGCGAAATCCTCCAGAATTACCCTGATGGAGAAGACATCAGCATTAGTCAACCTATAATTGACAAATATCACGCGCTTGGCGGTGAACCTATTTTTGGAGCACCATCAGGAGAGGGGGAAAAGGTTGGGGATCAAGACAGTGCCGGAACATACTGTTCCTATGTTAATTTTGAAAATGGTGCCATTGAGTGTTTCAAGAATGGAGACCACACTGGAGAAGCCTATGCGATATTTAATCCCCTTTACACGAAATGGGCTTCACTGGGATATGGCAAGAGTGTTCTTGGCTACCCTATAGATAATATGTCTGAAGTTCAGAATTCGAAATTTGAGACGCCGTTTAGATATCAGAATTTTGCAAATGGAACTGAGAACGGGTCTCTTGAATATAATATCACTTCAGGGAATGTATTTGAGATTCATGGAGCTATTTTTGCAAAATGGGGTTCCATTGGTTATGCTGATAGTGTATTGGGGCTTGTAACAACTGATGAATATGAGGCGGCACCATCACCATTTGGGACTGTTGGAAGATACAGCAAATTCGAAAATGGAACAATTCATTGGATCAGTGATAAGGAAGGCGAAAATGAGGAACATCCCTATAGAGGGGAAGCATTTGTCACATCAGGGTATTTAAATGAGGTTCATACTAACCTGGGAGGGACTTCAAGTGATCTGGGTTTCCCGATAACTGACCAGAGAGAAAAAGATGGTCACGACTACTGCGTGTTTGAAGGCGGGATTATTGATTGGAACGATTCTACGGGAACTTACGATGTAAAATTGGGTTATGAAGGTTTACTTTTCAGAGCAAAAGACGGCATAGATGTTTACCTCATCGAAAATGGAGAGAAACGCTATTTCACATCCCCCGAAGCCCTTGAGTGGAACGGACGAAGTTTCGATGAAGTAATTAATGTTTCAAGTAAGACATTAGATTCTATTCCATCAGGACCCAACATCAGCATTTCCCAGGAAATAATTGACAAATATTATGCACTTAAAGGCTCCACAACATTCGGACAGCCAGATGGTAAAGGAGAATTGAATGGTGAACAGGATCAAGATGGAAATTACTGTTCCTACGTCAATTTCGAAAATGGCTCAATAGAATGTTTCAAGAATGGTCCACATGTGGGAGAGGCATATGCAGTTCTTAATCCGTTGTTTACAAAATGGAGGGAACTGGGGTATGGAGCAGGTATTCTTGGTTATCCGATAGGCGATATGTCTGAGATTAGGACTTCAAGTAAGAATACAGATTACCGTTATCAACTCTTTGCAAATGGAACTGAGAACGGGTCTCTTGAATATAATATCACTTCAGGGAATGTATTTGAGATTCATGGCGCTATTTTTGCAAAATGGGGTTCCATTGGTTATGCTGATAGTGTATTGGGGCTTGTAACAAGCGATGAAAGGGATGCTGTACCTTCCTTCAAAGGCACAACCGGTAGAGTAAGCGATTTTGAAAATGGTCACCTCCACTGGCATGGTAGTGGAGATCATTATATGAACACTAATATGACCTATGGCGAACTGGATCAGCTCTATACGGAAATAGGAGGAACTGCGAGCGAGTTAGGATTCCCGATAACGGATCAAAAGGAAATCGACGAAAATGGACATTGCTATTGCGAATTTGAAAACGGAAACATCGGATGGAATGAAGCAGAAGGAAAGTACAAAGCTTATCTGACAAGTGAAATTTACATAGAACTTTACTTTGACAGAACTTATTTTGATACAGTAAACCATATGGAGCAGACTCAAAGCCATGCATCAGAATTTGAGGCTGGAGACACATTAAAAGGATATGTAAATACTAATATGATTATAGATGACCACACCGTCAACACCTATGTAAAAATGATAATGCCAGATGGAACTGAAAAATATGCATACCGTGTTGACCCATTCCTACCCGACAACCCCCTATATTTCTCTGACGAAAAGCAACCTCTCACAGAAGATCCCTGGTACGCAGAAACGAATACCTGGAACTGGGATATCTATAAAATGACGGGTACAGAGCCCGAAGGGACATACACGTGGGAATTCTGGTATGAAGATGTAAATACTGGAGAAGTTCTGGGAAAAAGTACGGCGAGTTATAACTTTTCAAAGATGACTGATCTGGGAGAGTTTGATGAAAGGTGCAAATACTATGTAAGGGTCTCAAATATCGATGACCTAGGAGAAATCTGGGTAAATGGTCATTATATCAAAAATGCCACGTACTATGGAGATAGTGGATGGGTTGATATTCACGAACCAAGAGGAGATAATTTCATCGAGTTTAAAGTTACCAATGCAGGGGGAGATTGGACTTACAAATTTGAATTAATGCAAAATGATTCAATAAGTGAAACAATTTTATGGAGTGATTCTTGCGGTGTGGTTGGAGAAACGGGCAATGGATGTAATAAGAATACAGATACAGGAGAGGTATATGATAAAGTTATAAGGTTTAAAAATACAGCGCCTGTTAATGTAAATGTGATGTATGCCTATAATGAGAGCGAAGGCGATATAGAAAAATTTGATGGATACTTTGAAGGTATCACCGATTACTACAACGAGAATTCATATGGTACTATATCCCTTAATTTCCAAGTAGCAGATAATGGCAACTGGTTTCAAGTTCCTCATGATATTCAATGGTACAATGACAACCATGTAAGGCATGAGATCTCTGATGGTTTACATAATTTCTCATATAATAATTCAGCCTATGAATTTGCAAAGGATGTCATAGACGGCCTAGATGAAAATGTTGACTATTCTGATTTTGATATTAATCTGATTATTTATGCACCAAGTTACACATGGAAATGGATTGATTCACCGGATTCTCCATTGGGGATAGAATATAAACATGTACCAGTTTATTTAGGTTCAGCCCAAGCAATTCCGATTGATTCTGTGACATCAAATAATGATGGAAGTTTTGATTGCGCAGAAAATTGGATCGTTTTTCCAATCAGTTCTGACTATGATGAAGAGGTTCTTGCCCATGAGATAGGGCATCAAATGGGTTCATTACATCATTTAATCAATCAGGATCTATACCCTAGTTCTGGGGGAGGCTCAAATGTTAGTAATTGGGATGTAATGCACGATAACTATGCTTGTATGAGTTCATTTAGTAAAGTTAATTCTGGTTGGTTAAATTTTAAAGAAGAAACTGAATTCAAAGATTATGAGATATATCCACTTGATAGTTTACATTTTGGAGATGAGGTAATCAAGTTTAAACCAAATGAATATTCTGACGACTTTTACATTTTTGAGTATAGAAGGGCAATTGGGCATGATAGTATTTTAAATAACGATCAAAATCGAGTTAATGAAGATAATCCAAATGGGGTTATTGTGATATATACAGCTACTAATGGCAGTACCTTGCACACAACTACTAACTCGTTGACAGGTAAAAATGAAACTGACACTTATACAGTTCATGTCTTAAATAGCAATCTTGAAAACAATTGGAATGAACCTACATTTTACAACGAAGTCAGCTCAATAGAGGATTTGTTTTATTCTTATGATAAAGAAGAAATAGACATAGTCTTAAAATTTATCAATTTTAGTGTCGTTGACGTTCCTGATGGAAACAGTGCCAAAATAAACGTGCAATTAGAGAACGAAATAGGGTTAAAAGGTGTAATTTTACAAATGACAAACACGATATTTTATAATTTGCTCTTCCCGTATCCATTAAATTATACCGTCAACCCAACTTTGTCATTGCATGCCTATACAGACGATGGAAATCATGTAGGAATGAATTATGAAACTGGAGAATATGAAGTTCAGATTCCTGGAGCTAGAACTTCTGGACTTCAACCAAATGAGCGTGAATGGATAATTGTTCCTGAAGATGTTAATGTTAAATATGTGGTAGACAGCTATGCAAATGCTAAATATATGTATCAAAATCCAGATCTTACGGGGGACTTTATCGATTCCTATGACCTCATTGGATTTTATTTTGATGAAAATGGGAATGATTACTCAGGAAAAGTAACTGAGCATATTGCTCCAGGGACACAAAATGAACATTCAGTCGTATATAGCCAAAATCTCGATGGAACATACAGTATTGAAGTCTCTAAACAATACGATGTTTCTTTACTACCTCCACTTACAAACGCAGATACTTTAAGTTTCATAAAAGGGGATATCTTACCCATCAAATTTACAGCTAGAAACCCCGATACCGGCGATTTAGTTTTTGATGACCAAGTTAATGTGTTAATCAAAAATTCTACGGGAACAGTTATTGAGAGTTTCAACACCACTAGTGGTGTCCAAGTAAATTCGGATGAAGGGTACTATACTGTTGATTTCTACACAGCGGATCATCCTGAATTAATTATTGGCGAAAAATATTCTGTTCTAGTCACCTTTGGAGACATTAATGGTGGGACGGGATCTGGAATTGCTTACTTTATTCTTACTGGCAGCAATTCACCTTCCAGCATCACCAATCTCCAATCCACCAATGGCACAACTTGGATCAATTGGACCTGGACCAATCCCACAGACCCCGATTTCAACCGCACTGAAATCTACCTAAACAACATCTTCCAGACCAACACCTCCACCGAATTCTTCAACGCCACCTGCCTAGAACCCGAAACAGAATACACGATCGGTACGCACACGGTGGATACCTACGGAAATGTGAATGAGACATGGGTCAACCTGACTGCAACAACCAAAAATGCACCTATAATTGTTGAAGCCGGCCCTGGTCAGACTGTTAAGAAAGGAACAACCGTGAACTTTGAAGGAAACTTTACGGCTTCCGGTTTACATACCTACTCGTTCCACTGGGACTTTGGTGATGGAACCAATACTACCGGTTCTTTGACTCCTTCTCATGTTTATGAGGATGCTGGAGCCTATGAAGTTACTTTAACAGTCACTGGTGAGAATGGTGATACAGGGAATGATACTCTTAATATCACCGTTACTAATGCTTCAGTATCTGTTTTCCCTGGTTACACCAATCCACCGACAGACCCAGATAAGGATGGTCTCTACGAGGATATCAATGGAAACGGGAGACTGGGTTTCAATGATCTGGTGGCATACTTCGCTAACCTGGACTGGATAGAAGAAAATGTGCCGCTTGAGTTCTTTGATTATAACAAAAACGGGTTGATTGATTTTGATGATGTTGTAACTCTGTTTGATATGCTTTAAGGGATAAAAAATATGAATAAGTTAGGACTTACGCAGTTGAGCTGAAAACCACAAGCGGAAAAGACTTAATTGTATAAATCAGAAAAATGTTGACGACTCCGCATTTGTTTGATATTACATTTCAAGTGCGTAAGTCCTATAAGTTTTATCGAGTTTGGATCGTCCAGTGGTCGTTCCTTCTTCAGTAGGCTACTATTCCCTGTCGGTTAATACAAACGATGCCTGGAAATGTTGTAGAAACAGTACCCTACCATGTAAACAGCAAGAATATCGATGAAACGCTTAAGGTTCAGATCAGCGTAAGTGAAATTCCTGAAGGAGAAGATGATGCCGCCGGAATCAATGCATCCGGTGCGCTCCTGAATGGCACTGTTTTGGCATTTACGGACCTGAAGTACAAATTCGTTACCAATGAAAGCGAATACCTTCAGGACTTTGATGGAGACCAGATCCTTGCGAGAATGCTCAAGTTTGACAGGGAAAAAGTTGAAGCCGTCCTTGAAGTAGGAGAAGTTACAGTTACTCTAACGAGTAAAGTGGAGTATAATAATGGAATTTTTTCAGACATGGCAAGTTTAGAAGGGAGCGATGTAATAGCGGTGATTGAAAAGGACAGTAAAAAAGATAAAACGAGCAAGTAAGCATTTTAAGGTATTTTTTAGATGCATAGTGTATTTGGCATGAAATGCGGGTTTGGGTTACCCGCATAAAATTTCTTTTATCATCAATTTTTTAAGTAGTATCAAAAACATAAGCTTGCAGTCAAATTCATAATTATCCTACCAGTCTGTTTAATAGACGAAAAAAGGTTATACCTGAAAGGAAGATAAATGGATATAAAGTAGATCCAAGGGAATTTCTGAAAAAGGTGATTATGTGACCGTTGCGCATGAACAATACGTGGTTAATGAAAATGGGGAAAGAGTGGCTATTATTCTTCCTATAGAGGAATATGAAAAAATGAAAGAGGATCTCCACGATCTGGCTATCGTTGCAGAAAGACGTAACGAGAAAACTATTAGTTTTGAAGAGATGAAAAGAATATTATAAAATAGTTTTCACTCTGTCTTTTTCTTCTCAATATCTCTCTCTGATTCTTTTCAGCAACTTCCTGTTCAAAAAATCTTCATGATATTTCCGGTCCAAGTATCTGGACATTACTTGCTGTTCCACATCCAGTTTCAGGTCTTCGTTTCTAACAAATAACGGCACATTGGGTCTTATGACTTCAAAATTAATAACAGGTGAAGCATCATTCATCACAAGAAGGTCTACATGATCGGTCTGAAGGAAAGATGAAAGTTCTCCCATGAGTTCCAGGCGCTTTTCTATCCGTTCTCCTTTTGTAAGTTTACCGGAAAGGTACACAGCTATATCAATATCACTCAACGGCCCTTCTGTGCCTTCGGCTGTCGAACCGAAGAGGTATGCAAGTTCTACATATTCCCGTGACTTAAAAAATTCCGGAAGCAGCTTACACAGAAACTCTTTCTTTACCTTTTTCGTTTGAAGACCCATTGTATTTTCTCTATGTCCTGTTCTTTCAAATATGCTATGTTGTAAAAAGGAGCAGATTGAGATGAAATACACTCACAGTAACATTGGGTAAAGCTGCATTTTGCGGCTTTATTTTTTTTCCTTAGTTTAGGTGGATTCTGCTTACTGATTTTATTTATTGATTTGTTTTCGAGCCTTTCTGTCTTCTGCTTTATGTGGTTGAAGTTTTCCAACTAACTGCCCAATGCAACTACTTCTTAGTTTTCACTCCTCAAACAGATCTATTCTCAGCCCGCTCAAGCGTGGGACAAAAGATTGAGAAACGGATTAAGATTATTCGTGTGAGAATATCTCGTAAATTTAACTTTCTTTCTAAAGAGATTACATAACCATTCAATTTAGTCAAGATATTTCTTCAACATCTTAACAAAAATAAAACTGTTATATCCAAGTTTCGCTTTTTAACTATTGGAATAATTTATGACAGTAGTTCAGATATTTTTCTATATGTATTGAACAGGCAAATTGAGATATGGAAAGGCTATCGAAGAAAACAGAACAGGAGATAGGCATGAAGAATAAAATCAACACAAAAAACAGAGTAAACATGAAGAAGAAAACATTTGTTTTCAGTGGACTCTTGCTTCTATTTATGATAATGGGTTCATCGATATCAATGGCAGTCGCGGGATCTTCAGGGAAGACCAGGGCAACAGAGCCCGTACTTTCACCGGAAAACCCGGACTTTACCGAATACCATGCAGACAAAGTTTACACCCAATCTTTAGCTTCTTCGAACAGGCATAAAAAAGGCTTTGTACCCGCACCGGTGGATCTTAGTGATCTCAGCAAAATTTCCACACTCGAGATTTCCGCACCAGCTTACTATGACCTGCGTACCCTGAACAGAGTTACATCTGTAAAATACCAGGGGGAATCAGGGGCTTGCTGGACATTTGCAACCAGTGGGTCTCTGGAATCATATTTAATGCCTGAAGAAAACCGGGACTTTTCTGAAAATAATATGAAAAACCTTCTTTCTTCCGCATACCCGGAGGGTTTCGACCGTGATCCAAATGATGGAGGAAATTCACTCATGTCAACTGCCTATCTGGCCCACTGGAGCGGACCCGTGGAAGAAACAGCTGATCCTTACTCCATCTATAGCAGGGTATCCCCTGAGAACTTACCTGTACAGAAACATGTACAGGATGTACTTTTTATTCCCAACAGAGAGAGTTCTCTGGATAATACCATGATAAAATCTGCTATCCTGCAGTACGGAGCCCTATCTACCTCAATGTACTTTGATGATTCCAGTTATTATTCTTCCAGATACGGCTATTACTATAATGGGTCTTCAATCTCTAACCACGCTGTATCCATTGTGGGCTGGGATGACAATTATGATAAAAACAACTTTTCCGGCGTTCCGCCCGGAAATGGGGCATTTATCGTAAAAAATAGCTGGGGTACATACTGGGGTGATAATGGATATTTCTATGTTTCCTATTATGACTCAAACATAGGAAATGATAATGCAGTCTTTACGGCTGAAAACACTGATAACTATGAAAATATTTATCAGTACGACCCCCTCGGATGGGTCCTGAACGTGGGCTACAACAACCCTACTGCCTGGTGTGCAAACATCTTTGCTGCAAAATCTGATGAAACCCTCGAATCCGTCAGTTTCTATACAACGGACTCAAACTGTGCTTATGAAATCTATATTTATACTAGTCCTGAATCCGGTCCTCTAAGCCGGGAAGGCCCGGTTCTTTCAAAGAGCGGGACAATTCCAGTTGCAGGCTATCACACAGTCCCTCTGGATTCCGAAATTCAGCTTGAAGCCGATCAAAAATTCTCCGTAGTCTTGAAGCTTACGACACCTGACTCCAGATATCCGATTGCCATAGAAATGCCTTACGCAGACTGGAGTAGTAAAGCAACAGCAAATCCAGGAGAGAGTTTTATCAGTGGTGACGGAAGTACCTGGAAAGATATAACTGCATATTACTTGAATACAAATGTATGCATTAAGGCCTTTACAGATTCAGGAACTTTAAGTGTGTTCCCTGGCTACATAAATCCACCAACAGATCTGGATCAGGACGGCCTCTATGAGGATGTCAATGGAAACGGAATACTGGATTTCGATGATGTGGTGGCATACTATGATAACATGGGATGGATAGAAGAAAATGCTCTTGTTGCTTTCTTTGATTTTAGCAACAACGGGTTAATCGACTTTGATGATGTTGTAAAGCTTTATGATAGGCTTTAAGGGGATAGAAAACAGGAACAAGCTGCTTAGAGTTTTAATCCTTCTTTGGTCCTTTCATGAGCAGGGATACCATAGAGTTGATTTTATGATCTGGAGATCTCAAAAGGGATCGTAAAAGGATTGTAAAAAATGTATATATTTGCACAAGGAGTCTGAGAGCAAAGCGGACTTATATCCCGACATATAGTGTTTTATCCAGATTTTTACTGGTTGAAGGGAGACTGAAAATTCTTAAATACGCATACATACACAGATAATACTATGCCAACAAGAACAATCAGCATAAGCGAAGAGGCCTACGAGAAGCTCAAAAGCCTCAAAAGCTCGGAAAAAGACAGCTTCTCTGATGTGATTCTCAGGTACTACCCCAAAAAAAGAAAGCTCTCTGAAGTGCTCGCAGAAATAGGTCCGAATCCCGAACTTGCTGATGCAATCGAAAAAGTGTCAGGAGAAATGAGAGCGGAAAAAATGAGGGAGATTGATCCGGAGAGTTGATCGAAATGCCGGTGCTTGACACCTCTTTTATTGTGGCCCTCTTAAGGGGAGAGCCGGAAGCCCATCAAAAACTGGCTGAAATGGAAGCTGAAGAAGTTCCCTTAAGCACGACCGAAATTAAT
The DNA here is from genome assembly GCF_000007345.1 of Methanosarcina acetivorans C2A. NCBI lineage: Archaea > Methanobacteriati > Methanobacteriota > Methanomicrobia > Methanosarcinales > Methanosarcinaceae > Methanosarcina > Methanosarcina acetivorans. The sequence continues at coordinate 1,792,275 of NC_003552.1, forward strand.
GTCCTTGAACTGTACCGGGGAGCTTATCTGTTCAGAAAAAAGTATCAAAATCTGGAAGAAATCAAGAAGCTTCTGGAATGTTTTCAGGTTCTGGAGCTTGAAGAACCGGTCTATGAAATCTTTGCTTCCCTTTCGGCTCGGTTACTTTCGGAAGGCAAGCCGATTGGGGCTTTTGATGAACTGATAGCAGCAATTACGCTGCTTCAGGAAGAGCAGATAGTTACGAGAGATGAGCATTTCAAAAGAGTTCCAGGGCTTGAAGTAATCACCTATTGAAAACTGCCTCAGTTGAAAATGTGGAATTTCATTTGAAGTCTTTTTCTTTCAGTGTCGTTTCAATCTCTTTTTTCAGTTCAGGAAGCAACTCATTAAATAAAACTTTGACAACTTTCAATGGTATCAAGAATATCACAAATCAATCATAAATCAATCATAAATCAATCATAAATCAATCATAAATCAATCATAAATCAATCATAAATCAATCATAAATCAATCATAAATCAATCATAAATCAATCATAAATCAATCATAAATCAATCATAGATCAATCATTTTTGAAAGTCAGAGCGGAATCCTTTCCTTTTGAATGCTCTTCCACATGCGCATATTCGTGTTCTGCCTTTAATCTGCCCTTCAGGAGCCAGCACATCCCGGCGACCACAAAGCCGAATCCTGCCCCTGAAAGAAAAACAGGCTTAAGTCCGAAACGGACCAGCATAAAACCGAAAAAGACAGGAGAAAGTGTCTGACCCGCATACTTCATGGAATTATACAGGGAAACAGTGCTCCCCATTGAAGCTATCGGGGCGACCTGGAGTATCAGGGTATCCCCCATGATCTGGATAAGCCCGCCTCCGACTCCGAAAAGCATTAAAAGGAGGATCAGTAAAACTTTAGAATGTACAAGCCCGATCATTCCACAGGTCAGGGCCGTCAGGAAAAAACCTGCACCTGTAAGAGAGAACAGGGAATATTTGAGGGAAAGCCCTTTTGCACGGCTTGAAACAAAAATAACGGTTATCCCGATTATCCCCTGGGCAAACCCTGCTTCTTTTGACGTGTACCCGAAATCGGTCTTGAGTTTGAAAGGCAGATATATGACTATGACAAAGAGGAGAAAGAAAATCGCAAACCCCAGAAATATTGCATAAAGGACTTTGAAATCCCTGAGTGTGGAAAAAAGTTCGGATAAACTTTTTTTCCGGTTCTTTTCATTCCCGTTATTTACTTTCCTGTTTATCCCGGTTCCTTTTAACTTAGTTCCGCTTAACCTGGTTCCTTTTAGTTTTGTTCCATTTATCTTTGTTCCATTTATCTTTGTTCCATTTATCTTTGTTCCGCTTAATCGGGTTCCTTTTTCATCTATTTTCTTTCCATATCTTTTTTCAGAGGGGACTTCAAGTCCTTTTCCACCCGGCAGAAATATCGAAGCAAAAACGGCCAGAGGCAGGACAAGTCCGTAGAAAAGGAAAGGGAAGTTCCAGCTCTTCAGAGCCATCAAGCCCCCCAGCACCGGGAAGCTTACGAGCCCGATAGCGGAAGTCATACCCACCCTGCTTGTAGCATGAACCCTTTCATGCCCGGGATAAAGATCTCCGATAAGGAGCAGGGCAAGAAGCAGCATCCCCGCAGCTCCGATCCCCTGCACGAACCTGAAGATAAGGAGAGTTTCAAAATCCTGAGCAAAATAACATGCAAGCCCCGAAAACCCGTTGAGCACAAGGCAAGGGATTAGAAGGGTTTTTCGACTCAAACGGTCCGCGAACATCCCGAAGACCGGGGTAAAAAGCGCCGTTGCAAGAGTAAATACCGCAACTACCATCCCGATATCCTGCTCCGCAGTCTTCAGAGGGGCCAGCATTTCGGGAAGCACAGGCCCCAGCAGAGTCCCGTTTGCCAGCGCAAAAAACATTATTGAGCAGATGATAGGAAGCCAGGTATTTTCATGTTTTTTCATACCCCTGCCCCCTATTCACGAAATCTTTGAACCCTGATGCCGACAACTTTCATGATCCTTAATCCATTTTTAAAAGACAGTTGATATATATAGTAATGAATTTGATAGTATTATAAATAAATAATAGTCATTATGCACAGGAACTGTCGGTTCAAAATTTATCCAATCCAGAACCTTCGGGGCTGTGCAAAGTACGGGGAGGGGATAGTTCTGAAGATCATACTTATCGGAAATTGCTTTACCAGGCTAATGAGTGCAACGCTAGCTATTGCTTTGCTTCTTGTTTCCGCAGGTGCAGGGAATGCGGAAGTTATTTATGTGGAACCCGGAGCTTCAATTCAGGCAGCCGTAAATAACTCAACAAACGGAGACCTTGTTATTGTGAAAGCCGGGGACTATGAGGAAAATATCATTGTCAATGTTTCAGGGATAACAGTCAGTTCGGAACCTGAAAGCCCTGACGGCGTACTTATCAGGTCGAAGGATGCAAATTCCAGCGTGTTTCAGGTTAAAGCAGATAATGTAACTATCAGCGGTTTCAACATAACCGGGTCAGGTGAGGTTTTCAGTTCCTTTGAGGCTGCAAGGGTCACAAATTCTTTTATCACGAGAAGCTCGGAAAGACTTAACGGGACTTCAGGGGCGGAAGCCATACAGGCTTACGGTTCCTCCGAATCAGGAGAGATCTTTGTCTCCAGATGGGACGGGGCTGGTTGTCCTTCGGCAGGGGTCTGCCTTGATCAGGTTAAAAACTGTACGGTCGAAAGAAACAATATTTTCGAAAACCGTTATGGAGTGTACCTCCAGAGCTCCGAAAACATTACGATCTCGGAGAATAACTTTTCCCGAGACGGTATCTGGTTTGATGAAGGGTGCAACAAGAATATGGTGATTAACAATTCCATTGACAGGGGGAACATCATCATTGGCGCGCACGGCTGGGACAATATAATGTTCCAGAACAGGCTTTCAAACGGCGGAGGGATAAGCATTGCCTGCTGCGGAGGAGGCAATCTTGTTTCAAAGAATGAGGTCATAAATTGCAGTAACGGAATTGATGTGTATGACACTCAGGCAAGGACCGTCCTTCGTGACAACCGGATTACGAACTGCGAGAACGGGATCTACCTGATTTTAGTCTTTGATGCCAGAGTGTATAATAACACAATTTCAAACAGTAGCAAAGGTATCTATTTGAGAGAAGATTGCCACGATAACGAACTGTTCGGCAACAGGATAAGTTCCAGTAACGAATCAGGGATCCTGCTGGACTATAGTACCGGCAACCATATCTACAACAACTACTTTAACAACACTGTAAATGTAAAGGCTGAAAACAGTGAAGGAAACACCTGGAACACTACGAAAACCTCGGGAGAAAATATTGTGGGCGGCTCCTATCTGGGGGGAAATTTCTGGGCTGACCTTAACGGAACCGGGTTTTCACAGACCACTGAAGATTCTGACTCGGATGGGATCTGCGACCTGGCTTATAATGTCAACGGAAGCGACTTCGACTATCTCCCGCTTGCCGAACCTCCTTCAACACCCTCAGTTGACCTTGCAGTAACAATAGGAACACCTGAAGCAAACAAAACATCCGATGTTTCGATAGAGCTTGGCCTGAGCAGCCTGAATTTCGGGACCATGCTCCCCGGACAGGCCAGCAGCCCTCAGGTTTTGAACATAAGAAACACAGGAAAAAGTGATGTGAGAGTTACTGCCCATGTTGGAGATTCTTCTGACCCGGTTTTTTCCGAAGGGCTTTATCTCTCCTCTCTTTTCTGGTCTGATTTCTCAGAAGTAATTGCAAACAATACTGTCAAGAACGTTGAAGTCGTGCTCAAAGTTCCGGCAAACTATTCCGAAAACGGGACGAAAAAAGGGTCTATCGTTTTCCGGGCTGAGAAGATTTGAGAGGTCACCTCCTTTTCTTCTCCATTTCTTATTTAAAACTCAACTTCACTTACATTCTTTTGCTCGAAGCAGTCCGCATTCCATGAATGCAACTTCATGCCATGAATGCAGCTCACACCTACATGGGCAGGGAGATATATTTACATTGACCAGTAAGAATGATATTGGTAGTAACAGCAAAAAAGACCGGGTATGTTACAGTAAAAAAAATAATACCCTCAGAAAAACAATGAATTGTAAAGACTAAAAGGAGCGGGTAAATGATCAAATCTTGACTGAAAAACCATTAACCGAACAACCTTTTAGTCCTGTTTATGTAATCTTAATTCCTGTTTATGTAATCTTAATTCCTGTTTATGTAATCTTAATTCCTGTTTATGTAATCTTAATTCCTGTTTATGTAATCTTAATTCCTGTTTATGTAATCTTAATTCCTGTTTATGTAATCTTAATTTTAGTCCTGTTTGGATAGTTGACTTTAATTCTATTTATCCACCTTTCTTTTCATGGCATCCTTTTTCTCAGGGCTATGCTCAGGCAGAGTCCCAGCCCTCCGTAAAGGATTATGAACCCGAAAACAGCCATCAGAAAGCTGCCTGTTGAGAGCAACATTTTACTTCACCTCCCTGTTGATAAAAGGCGTAAGGATAGAGATGAGAATTCCAAGGACAATTACTCCGGCTCCGATCATTATAGCTGCAGGATCGTAACCCTCATAGGGTGCAGCCAGGTTTGACCGGGTATCTACAAAAACGATGTACAGCAGGACAACCGGAATTACCAGTTTTATACAGGCATCCCACCAGATCCCTGCCATGATATCCGAATAATTATTGGCCCATTCCCTTATCTTATCTGCACCGTAGATCCAGCCGATTGCAACGGTTTCGAGGATTCCCACTATGATCAGTCCATAGGTATTGATAAAGTGGTCTATGATATCAAGCCAGTAAATCCCTCCCCTGGTTGCATAGATAAGGCTGAAGAGCAGCCCAAAGCCGATTGTGAGGTCAACTGCCTTGCCCCTTTTCACCTCAAACTTGTCCATTATTGAGGAGGCAAAAGCTTCCACGAGGGATATGAGGGAAGAAAGAGCTGCTATAGCGATGCAAAGGAAAAAAGCAACTGCGGTGAGGGCTTTTAATCCCGGGAGCATGTTAAGGGCTTCTGGCAGCACCACAAAGGCAAGGCCTATGCTCTGGGCCACCACTTCTTCAATTCCGAGCCCTTTGGCATAAGCCATGTAGCCGAGAGTCCCGAAAATCGCAAAGCCCATTGTGAAACTGAAAGCTCCGTCTGCCAGGCTGACAATGAAAGCGTTGTTTACAATATCACTCTTTTTTGAAAGATAGCTTGAGTAGGTAATCATTATTGCCATACCAAGACTCAGGCTGTAAAACGCCTGTCCGTAGGCTGCCTGCCAGACCTTTATGTCTGTTAATTTGCTGAAGTCCGGCTTCAGGTACCACTCTATTCCATTGATTGAGCCTTCAAGGGTTATTGCTCTGAAAACAAGCACGATTAAAAGAACCCAGAGAAGAGGAATAAAGATTTTACTTGACCTCTCGATTCCCGCCTGCACACCTCTTTTTTCGACAACCCAGATAATCAGCCAGGTAGCCAGTAGCCCTATAAGGACCGGATAGGAAAAGCTCCCCAAATTCCAGGGAGAATCGGAAACATGTAACAGTTCGTTATTGAAAAAAGCTCCCGTGTCCGTACCCCAGCCGAGAGTGAACGCTTTTAAAAGGTATACAAGGCTCCAGCCCACGATTACGGAGTAATAAGTCGTAATTATGAAGCTGGCAATTACACCCCACCAGCCTATCCACTCGAAACTTTTTTTCGCCCTTTTAAATGAAAGTGGAGCTGAGCCGAGAAACTTGCTTCCAAGTCCGAACTCAAGTATCATAAGCGGGATACCCGCAGTCAGAAGGGCGATGAAATACGGGATCAGGAAAGCTCCTCCTCCGTTTTCATATGCCATGTAGCTGAACCTCCAGATATTTCCAAGGCCGACTGCAGAACCTATTGCTGCAAGAATAAATCCAACTCTGGTGTTCCAGACTTCTCTCGCCACCAAAAATCACATCCTTAAGCTTTTTTTAATTCCACACACGGAACAGGAAAAGTTAAAAAAGTTAAAACAGATTACTCGACAAGATAACTGCAAATGAATAAGGAAGAAGCTTATTCATTCGGCAGACTTACAGCTACTGGCACGCTTACAGCTGATGCCAAAATATAACCTTAAACTCTCTGCTCAAACCTTAAACTATCCCTTTTCCGAATAAAGGAAAAAGTAGTTCTTTTTTTCAGAATTTCCGAATTTTTTCTGCTAAATCAGGCAAACATTTACGTTTGAACTCTTAGTTTTAGCAACATGAGAATCAAACATTTGCGTTTGAACTCTTGAGTTTTAACAATACTGATAATATATCTATAATTTAATTATTACTGCTTCTTTCTTGTAAGCAGGAATAAATAAATTTTATTAATTTTTCCTGTCTGACTACTGTAACAAAAAATTCATGTGTAATAAAGTAATTCATTATAAATTATATGGAACATTCATCAGGAACAAAGTTACTTTTGACACTGAGTCTGTTTTTCTGCCTTATTTCAGGAGCAGAAGCAGCAGACTCTCATGCTCTGGATAGTGGGGATGTGAACCTTTCGGAGCTCAAGGCTTTTGACCTGTTATGCAAATGTGAAACCTGGGGCATAGTAAATACCGTATCACTTTCTTCAACCGGAAACTATCTTGTAGCCGGGGGGTTTGACCGCAACGTTTCCTTATTTGATTCCAGAGGGACACAACTTTGGAATTATAAGACTGAAGATATAGTTTATACAGTATCTATTTCTTCAGATGGATCCCGGATTGTGGCAGGAAGTAACGACAAAAAAGTGTACTTTTTTAACCGGGAAGGCGATCTTCTCTGGTCCCACAAAACCGGAGGCAACATAAATAGCGTTGCAGTATCCTCCAATGGCCTGTATGTAGCCGCAGGAGGCGAGGACGGGAAAGTATATTTCATGAACAGTGCAGGCAAACTGCTGTGGAGTTTTGATTCCGAGGCAGCTGTCCGCAGCATTGCGATATCCAGAGACGGAACTTATGTGGCAGTCGGAAATGCTAACAATTATGTCTATCTCTTTGATAGCGAAGGAAAAACGATATGGAACCGAAAAACCGGAAGCCTGATTAACTGCGTGAGTATGACTCCGTATGCTTACTATGTGGCTGCCGGGGGATCTAACTATAATGTTTATCTTTTTGACCGCAAAGGGGAATTTTCCTGGATGAACAACCCGGGTTACTGGGTCAGCAGCGTCTCTTTAACAACCAACGGCGCATATCTTGCGGCAGGAAGTTTTGATGATATGATTTACCTGTTCAACCGCACCGGAGGAAAAATATGGGACTACAAGGCAAAAGATGACGTCTATGCCGTTGAGATCTCTGCCGACTCCTCCTTCATTGCAGCCGGAAGCTGGGACGATACCCTCTATGTCCTTAATATGGACGGAGAAGAACTCTGGAACTACAACTGCGGAGGAAATATTAACAGCCTGGACGTTTCACGCGACAGCACAACTATAGCGGTCGGGAGTGATGCGGGAGCAGTATACCTTTTTGAGCGAAACCCAACTGCTTTTGCCCTGCTGCTGGGAGACGAAAGCTTCCTGCCAGAAGAAACTACAAAGGAAACAGATACTTCTCTTGCCGAAAAAACAATCAAGCCAATAGAAGAAGAAACGGCAGTTACCGGAGGCGTTGAAAATAAAGTCGAAGACGCTCCAGCTACCTCAAGCAGCGTGAGCGGAAACCCAAAAACCGGGGAAAATCCGGGTTCTGAGGAGTTACCTACTGAAGAGAGTTCTTTAAAACTCCTGGAGAAGTTTGATTCGATAAAGTTTCCTGCTGCCCTTCTTCTCGGGGCTCTGGCGGGTACGGTCTTCTTCTTGAAACGCAGGCTCGTCAAATATCACGAAAAGAACGATGAGAACCTTGAGGACCTTGAAGAGAAAGATATCAGGGAATAACTGAGAAAAACTAAAAAGCGGGAAAAGATGTAAAACGGGGATAACTCCTGAAAGGGTAACTCCTGAAATAAGGAGTTACCCCAAATATCCTTTAATTATTTCCCCTTATTTCTTTACTTGCAGCCTCGGAAAGCGTCCTGATGTGGAATTCCGAACCGAGTTCTTCTGAAACCTGCCTGCATTTTTCCACATCTATTTCTGGAATTTTAACAACCGTAACCCTGGTAGGGATTCCCGCTTCTCCTGCCTTTTTTACAAAATCAAGTATTTCTCTGTAAGCATTTTTGTGGACCGGTCTGCAGAGTTTATTGTATTTTTCTTCGGACTCTGCATTGAGGCTAACTGAAATAAAGTCCATGCCTGCATTTTTTAATTCGGAAACTACGTCCAGTTCAGGATTAATCAGTGCAGCATGCCCATTGGTATCAAGCCTGACCCTTATGCCCCGGCTTTTAAGCCAGCGGGTGACTGCCAGCACCACATCGAACCTGAGGGTTGGCTCTCCAAGCCCTGTAAACACAACTTCCCTGTAATTAGAAAGGTCGAGCCCTTCAAGGGCTTCGAGAATCTCTTCCGTTGTTGGTTCTTTTGAAAGCCTCAGGTCGTACCCATAAACGCCGTCTGCAAAGTTGCGGATGCAGAAGACGCAGTCCGCACTGCAGCGGTTTGTAAGGTTAAGATAAAGATTATTATGGGCCTCGTAATAAATTGTATTCATACGGATCAAAGTCCTCACATTCCTTATAACCATGACGCATTTATCTGATTTTTGGCTCCTTCCTTTACCCCATTCCTCAGCTTCAGATCCGACGCAGAAGGCGGGATTTTCTTGATTTTCTTAGAGACTTCGTTGTTTACGGGTTTATATAAGCTCACTTCCTGTTGCCCCACTTTTCAAGCAGAAAGTTTATAGGTGATTATGTACTTGTAAGGTGCAGTCTGCAGCATTTAGCTAGCAGTATCTATGTTTCAACTCATTTACTCTCCGCATTGAAGGTTTTTCAGGTTCTTTTTTTAGGAATTTGAATTTTCAATGTTGACAGATATGTGTTAAAAACCTATGATTGATGAAAAATTGCGAGACCCGCAATTTCGAAGGAGAAACTTAAATGGCACAATTAGCTAAATTCGATGTTCCTGAAGAACTCACAAACAAAGCACTTGAAGCTCTGGAACTTGCCAGAGATACCGGAAAGATCAAAAAGGGCACAAACGAAGCCACAAAAGCAATCGAAAGAGGCAATGCAAAGCTTGTCCTGATTGCCGAAGACATTGAGCCTGCAGAGATCGTCGCTCACATAGGCCCTCTTTCCGAAGAAAAGAAAGCTCCCTACATCTTCATCAAGAACCAGAAAGAACTTGGTGCAGCCAGCGGACTTGGAGTCTCCTGTGCAACCGTGGCAATTGTGGATGCAGGTAAAGCAGCTGAAATGGTCCAGGACATCGCTCAGAAACTTGAAGCTCTTAAATAATCCTGATAACATGGGGTGCTGATTATGGCTGAAGAAAGCACAATCGGCGGCTTTGCTGCCGAAGTTATTGACGTTATCGGGAACACGGGTATGCATGGTGAAGCCAGCCAGATCCAGTGCAGGGTTCTGGAAGGCAGAGACAAGGGTCGTGTAATCACAAGAAACTGCGTTGGCCCTGTCCGTATCGGTGACATTCTGATGCTTCTGGAAACGTCAAGAGAAGCAAAGAAACTGACTACCAGGTAAAAAGATAAACGGTGAAAATAAATGGAACAGAGGAAATGCTATTTTTGCGGAAAGATGCTGGAGCCTGGTACCGGTAAACTCTACGTCAAAAAAGACGGCTCCACCTATTTCATGTGCTCTTCCAAGTGCATGAGCAACTTCGCCCTTGGAAGGCTTCCGCGCCGCACCGAGTGGACTGAGAAAGGCAAAATCCAGTTGAAAAAAGCGTAACTGCCGGAATTAGTTCAAATATAGCAAGGTGTGAATATGGAACAGACATACGTTATGGTGAAACCTGACGGAGTCCAGCGCGGACTGGTCGGGGAAGTAATCTCCAGAATCGAAAAGAGAGGCTTGAAGATTCTTGCCCTCAGAATGAACGTTATTGCCGAAGCCACTGCAAAAGAACACTACGGTGAGCACGCAGCAAGGCCCTTTTTCCCCTCCCTTATCGAATTCATCACCTCCGGTCCCTCCGTTTCGATGGTAGTTGCCGGAAAAGATGCAATTAAGGTTATGAGAGCAATAAACGGGGCTACAAACCCTGTTGATGCAGCTCCGGGAACTATCCGTGGGGACTTTGCTCTTGACGTAGGCAGAAACGTGGTTCACGCCTCCGACTCTCCCGAAGCTGCAGCAAGGGAAATTGCTATCCACTTCAAGGACTCAGAAATCGGGAAGTATTCCAGAGTCGATGAGGTCTGTCTGTACGAGTAATGCAGGTGCGCCAGATCCTTTTCGTGCCTGGCACGAATCCGTTATCCGTTACCTGCAAAATGGGTCCTTCCGGGGAAACCCGGACCCTTCTGGACCTGCAGCAAATAAGACGCGGGAATGAGAGAGGTTTTGTATATGACCGACAAGAAAAATCTCAGGACTCCTATAGTCTGCGTGATGGGGCACGTCGACCACGGGAAGACCACTCTGCTTGACAAGATCAGGGGTACTGCGATTGTCAGTGGAGAAGCCGGGGCTATCACCCAGCATATCGGAGCAACCGAAGTCCCTATAGATGTGATTGTCAACAAGCTCGGAGACCCAAAGTTAAGGGACCGTTTCATGGTTCCTGGACTGCTTTTTATCGATACTCCGGGGCACCACGCTTTTACAACCCTCAGGAGCAGGGGAGGCGCACTTGCCGATCTTGCGATTGTTGTTGTTGACATAAATGAAGGCTTTAAACCCCAGACTTACGAAAGCCTGCAGATCTTAAAGCGGTTTAAGACGCCTTTTGTGGTCGTTGCTAACAAGATCGACAGGATTGGCGGCTGGGCTTCACAGAAGGACATGCCTTTTGCAGCTACCTTCAAAAAGCAGTCCCCGGATGTTCAGGGACGGCTTGAAACAAAGCTCTACGAGGTAATAGGTGAACTCTATAACCAGGGCTTTGCAGCCGAACGGTATGACCGGGTCACAAACTTCCAGAAAACTCTGGGTGTAGTCCCTGCAAGTGCTGTTACGGGAGAAGGTATTCCTGATGTCCTGATGGTGCTTTTAGGCCTTGCTCAGAAATTCCTTGAGGCAAACCTTCAGTACAGTGCAAAAAACCCGGGTGTCGGGACTGTCCTTGAGGTAAAGGAAGAAAAGGGGCTTGGAGCAACCCTTGATGTTATTCTCTACGACGGCACATTAAAGAAAGGAGATACGGTTGTTATCGGAAGCCTGGGTGAGCCTATCCAGACAAAGGTCAGGGCTCTTTTAAAACCGAGAGAACTTTCGGAAATCCGCTACGAGAGCAAGTTTAAGCAGGTGAGTGAAGTCACTGCCGCAGCCGGGGTAAAGATCTCCGCTCCTGGCCTTGATGGTGCTCTTGCAGGTTCTCCCATAAGGGTTGCAACGGAAGAAACCCTTGGAGAGATTGTAGCCCAGGTAAAGTCCGAGATTGATGAGGTCCGGATTGATACGGGATCAGTCGGAGTTATGATTAAAGCAGATACTCTCGGCTCCCTTGAAGCCCTTGTCCACGAGTTCCAGAAAGATGAAGTCCCTATCAGGAAAGCTGAAGTAGGAGACATTTCCCACAGGGACGCTGTTGAGGCTTCTACAGTTGAAGATCCCCTCTATTCGGTGCTTATAGGTTTCAATGTTAAGGTTCACCCTGACGCCAGAGATTTCCTGCAGGAAAGCACGGTAAAGGTGTTCACAAGTGACGTGATCTACCGCCTTGTTGAGGATTACCAGAAATACGTAAAGGAACAGCAGGAACTGGCTGAGAAGAAGATTTTCGAAACGATAATTCGCCCCGGAAAGTTCAAGATCCTTCCAGGATGTGTTTTCCGGCAGAGCAAACCCGCAGTCGTCGGGGTAAGAGTGCTTGGCGGAGTCGTGCGGACAAATGCGGATGTCATGCTTGAAAACGGAAACGTTGTGGGCAAGATCAAAGGTCTGCAGTCCGAAGGGGAAAATATTCCTTCTGCAAAGGTAGGCAAAGAAGTTGCAATGGCAATTGAAGGTGCAACCGTAGGCAGGCAGATCAAAGAAGAAGACGTGCTCTATATTAACGTGCCTGAAAGGCATGCCAAGGTTCTTGAGCACGAAATCTACGACTCCCTTTCAACCGATGAAAAGGAAACTCTTGATATTTTCCTGACACTCAAACGGAAAAACAATCCTTTCTGGGCAAAGTAATGCCTGATATGCAGGGTAGCAAATTCAGGATTCAGCAGGGTTTCGGGAAATAATCATTCGGGAAAGAATTCAGGTAAATTCGGATAAACTTCGGATAAATTTCGGATAAATTTCGGATAAAGAAGGCAGATAAGGCAAAGGAAATATTACAGATAAATCTGATTGGAGGATTTCACATGGCAAATTTCAAAGTTGTAGTTTCTGACCCAAAAGAAGGGCGTGCTTACCAGATCGACATCAAGGACGCCGAAGCAAACGCATTAATCGGAAAAGCAATAGGAGACGTTGTTGACGGTGCCATTTTCGGGCTTGCCGGCTACAAAGTCCAGATCACTGGCGGCTGCGACGGCAGCGGTTTCGTTATGAAGCCGGACCTCCCGGGCCCCAGGAGACAGAGAATCCTGACCGCAACAGGTGTGGGATACGTTCCCAAACTTCCCGGACAGCGCAGGAGAAAAATGATGCGCGGCAAAGAAATTGCTCCTGACATCATCCAGGTCAACGCCAAGATCGTCGAATATGGAAGCAAGTCCATAAAAGCCCTTCTCGGCCTCGAAACCGCAGAAGAAGCTCCGGCAGCAGAGTAAATTCAAGTTCCGCCCTCGGGCGGGATTTCAAATACTCATTTACTCTTTTATTTCATTCGTTTAACTCTGTTTTGAGATCCTTTTTGCAGCACTTTCCATTTTCATTGGTAGATTGATTTTCCATCAGCACATACAGATAAATTTTTTCAAATAAGTCAGGGCTTTTACCCGAGAATAGTGAAGCTCTGGGACCTCACATTTGCCCACTCTGAATATTCTCAAACACCCTGGAAAAAAGGAATATTGAATCAACCCCTGTTACCAAGAGAATGTTCTGGATAGCAAACCGAAAATCTCAGCTATTACAATAAAGATAGGCACTACTATTATACTAAGTCCTAATACACTGACAAACGACGCCATCGCTCTACCGACACTTGTTTGTAAAACCACATCCCCATAGCCTACTGTTAGAAGTGTTGCTATAGCCCAGTAGATACTAAGGGATGGACTAGTAAAACCACCTGTTTCTCCTTCTATAAAGTACATCAGAATGCCTGAAATTATTGTCAAACTTAGAACCGAAAATATAAATACAGCTATTTTACGGCAACTACCATAGAAAATTTTCGTAAAAGGGCTGCTGGAAATTATATCACCACCAATCAAATATCCTATTAATTGATTAGAGAAATCTTATTAATTGATTAGAGAACTTTCGCTAATAGTTCATTTTTTGGCCTCACAGCTAAATATCACCACCAATTAGTAATACCCCGAGATGAGCCACGGTTGTTATTTCGACTACATACCGAATCCATTCAAGCAACAACAACCATGGTTGCTTCTTTCTCTCCTTCGACAGGCACATCGATTCCTCTCCAGGTCACGCTTTTGTTAAACATTCAAAATTCATTGCAACTACTTCCGCCCCTTCAGGTACATCAAATACAAATTCGGAGTCCTGAATGCCAGTATTAATTTTTAAATTTCTAATTTCGATTTCCATTCTTTGTGGGCCCAGGTATATCTCATACTTCAGGGGTATCCAGGTTTCCTCATCAACCCAGATTCTGATCCCATCGAGTAAATTATCTTCGTCCTTTCCTTCTTTCGGTTTTGTTTCAAGGAGATATGCAGTTCTCCCGTCAACCGTATCACTTCCAGGCACAGAAACATCATATTCATTAAACACATAATTAAAAAATTTGAAATAATCAAGATTCGATTCTTGGTATTCTTCAGGAACCATTATTTTCTGAACAACATTTGTTTCGGGACCGTACAGCCATTCCATTTTTCCATAATAGATCATTACAGTTTCATTCCCGGTCCCCATTGTAATTGTTTTCTTCATATTCGGTTTTTTGTAAACGATATCAAACTCACTTTCCTGTGCTTTTAAGAGGAATGTCTGACAATACCAGGTGGAGTTACCTATACTCAGAAGCAGGGTCAGGTAAGCCTTGAGAATCCTCAGGGCCAACACAACCATGCTTCCGGCACAAGGGGGTTCAAAACTACTCGGGAGGATTAGTCTGAACTCCAAAAACTAATTTTGATCACTTCTTTATAAGTTTTCTGTCCATAGTCTTTAACAATCAGGATTGAAGAATAGTTACATGCCTGAAATAAGCCAGTAGAAAAGCAGTTAGATAGGTCGGGAGGAAACTACATGTAGAACATTCCAAAGGTGATTGACCTTATACCTGCTTCAACCCGATTCAGCGAAGGGGAGAAAAAAGAGTTTCATCCATATTTTTCTATCAAAGGCTCGTATGAAGGATTTATGCTATAAATTATACTTCTTCCACTTCTTGTTTCGTCTATGAGACCAGTTTCCTTTAGATTTTTCACATACCAGCTGATCGTAGCCCTGGAAACTCCGATTTCACGTGCAAGAGCCAGGTTTGTGTTACATTTACCGTTCTGTATTTCTGAAATTATTCTTTGATTCGTGGCATTTTGAAGCGCAGAAACAACTTTTTTCTCTTCTTCGCCATAAGTCGAATTATTCTGGAAATATCTTGTTTTCCCGGACTCTCTGTAGGCTTCAATTTTATGATGGGCTTTCAGAATCTTGATGTGATAACGCGCTGCCCCCCTGTCTATTCCTGCTTTTTCTATAATTTCACTAAGGTAAGCTCCGGGCCTGGTTTTTATATATTCGTAGATTCTTGCGCGGTTAGAGTTCTCAAAGACATCTGCACGCTCCGTAATCCGGAACCCGAGGATTGCGAAAATAAGTTTTGCAGGAAGGATCAGTACATCTACTACAGACAGGACGTTCATTAAAGCCAGCCATAGCAGAAAATGCCAGTATGGTTCTATTGTGTCTTCAAGTAATACTACCTCTTCCCCGTTAACTGAAACTCCGGCCTGATCACTTGTACAGGGGCTTACAATATATTCCTTAGCCCCGGCTGTGGTTGTTAAAAGAAAAAGGAGCAGACAAATGGTAAACTTTTTTTCAAACTTGGTGCCGGCAAATATTAAATATATAGCTCTCAAATCCACTGACCGATTCTCCGCATACTTGAACTTCCAGATTCCCTGTTCCACGTGTCCCTTGAGAGGGGCCTATACTGAAATGTATCCTTCCTTATATGAATTGAGGAAAAAGAAATAAGTTTCAATTGGACATCATAGTTATTGTTTTATAATATCATCAATTTTCATAGTCAGACTGCTACTATATTTTGAGAACTTTGAAACTCATTTTCCTTTAGACCTGTATTTTCTGAGCAATGACCAGATTTCTCAGGTGTTTAACCTCACAGAAAATTCCTTCTCCAGACGAAAAAAAGAAGGAATATGACTACAGCAGTCCATCTGAAGCCCGAAACCTGAAATTCAGATCCGGGAATTTCCTCATTTTCGGAATCAGAAGACGGATCAGAGGACGACTCAGAAACTACGGATTTTTCCGGAGATGCAGAGGAGTTATCTTCCACGACAAGAACTTTGCTTGCTGACCTGTATCCTGCTTTGCTGGCATTTATCATATATCTGCCTGCAGCAGGACAGCTGTAGTTCAGAATGCCTGAGTTGTTGGTAAAACCAATTTCGTTTTCATTAAGAGTGACCAGGGCATTTGCAACAGGTTCAGACATGCAACGAACTCTTAGCTGGCACTTTTCTCCTTCTGCAGGTATCAGGTAATCAATGGAGAGAGGATCTTCGTATCCTTCGAGTTTTATCATGGATAAATCTGTGGACCCATTGCTAATGAGCAGTCTGCTCCCATCAGGACTCCAGCCACTCAGATATTTATCATTCAGAAACCTATAATTGTCACCATCTTCAGTAAGCTGTATTTTTGTTGATCCGTCCGGGCTTGCAACAAAAACAGAATCCGATGCAATAAAACTGATAAAGTCTCCTGAAGGGTGCCATTCATAGTCGGTTATTGCGGATGAGATAAGTTTTTTTCCGGTCCCGTCAGGATTGATTGTATGAAGGTCCGTGCCCTGTGTAAAAGCTATTTTATCTCCTTTCGGGCTCCAGCTGGGTTTGAAGACACAACGCCCTGAAAACTCCTCAAGCACTTGGACATTTTTCCCTGTCGAATCTGTCAGAAACATAGTGACTCCTTCATCGTTTACAGTACTGAAAATAAGGCTTTTTCTATCAGGACTGAAACTAAAAACATCTTCATTTCTGGAAAAAGATTTTGTTGAAAGTTGAAATCTATCCGTTCCATCGACCTTAATTGAATAGAGACTGAAGTTTTCATCAACATAGTATATTCTGCTGTCATCAGGACTCCAGCCAATCACAATTCCGTTATCCAGTCTCTTATTCTCAGTTCCGTTTTCGTTTATAATCCAGAGACCCGTTTCTTCGTCTTCGGTCTGGCCAGTACTATATGCTATTTTTTTGCCATCATTGCTCCAGATTGCAGTCTCTACACGATCAGACGTATCTGTAAGCTTCTGGAGTACATATCCATCCCGATCAATTAAATATAATTGATCATTTAGAGGATCCTTATCCATTATTATAAGGGCTTTTGTGTCCTCCGGATTCCAAATAAAATTAGTTTGCCATTCAAGGTCCAGAATATTTTCCCTAATATTGTCAACTGTTGTATAATTACATTTACCTGCGGTCTTAATCAATGTGTTATCCGGATCAGCAATTACATAAAAGTCCCTTACCGTGAAAATATTAGCAAAAATTCCGATCCTACTCCCATCCGGACTCCATTGACTCCAAGAAAAGGGATAGTATACTCCTCTTATACTGAGGCTTCTTTCCTTCGTATTATTCGGGGTTGATGCCAATTCTCGGATTCCGCTTCCATCTGCATTCAGTACATACACGGCGTAAAGCCTGGTTCCTGTCATGGGGTTGAAAAATGCATCTATCACCAATCTGCTGCCGTCCGGACTCCATGAGCCATAAAACGATGGTTCTTCGTTGACGTTGATTTTGGAAGATTCTACAAGGCTATCAAAATAAGGAGTCACTATTTGTGATATGGGTATAATTTCTTCAACACTCACACTGAAATTTTCGGGTGAAGCTGCAAAACCTGTAGATATACTTGAAATTAGAAGGGTTAAGAATAAGATTATTTTTAGTGTTCCTGGCATACAATCCCCTGCAAATGTAAAGTTTGTTTATTTTTCAACTGATTCTGAATATTATGAAGAAAATTAACAGACTGGTGGGGGATTTTGAAAGATATATCGAGTTATTCAACCAGCATACTCAGAACCGGTAATCTGTATACATTCCCCAACATCGTTCCAGAGCATATTTTAACTCTAAAATTCACATATTATCGACTCTTTATAAGTTTTCTGTCCATAGTCTCTAACAATCAGGATTAAGGAATAGTTACATACCTGAAAGAAAAGCAAAAGACTTTCATCCATATTTTTCTATCAAAGTCTCGTATGAAGGATTTACTCTGTAAATTATACTTCTCCCAATTCTTGTTTCGTCTATGAGACCTGTTTCCTTAAGATTTTTCACATACCAGCTGATCGTAGCCCCGGAAACTCCGATTTCACGTGCAAGAGCCAGGTTTGTATTACAGTTACCGTTCTGTATTTCTGAAATTATTCTTTGATTCGTGGCGTTTTGAAGCGCAGAAACAACTTTTTTTTCTTCTTCACCATAAGTGGAATTATTCTGGAAATATCTTGTTTTCCCGGAATCACTGTAGGCTTCAATTTTGTGATGGGCTTTCAGGATCTTGATGTGATAACGCGCTGCTCCCCTGCCTATTCCTGCATTTTCTATAATTTCACTAAGGTAAGCTCCGGGTCTGGTTTTTATATATTCGTAGATTCTTGCGCGGTTAGAGTTCTCAAAGACATTTGCACGCTCCGTAATCCGGAACCCGAGGATTGCGAAAAGAAACTTTGCAGGAAGGATCAGCATATCTACTACTGACAAGATCTGCATGATAGCCAGCCAGAGTAGAAACTGCCAGTAGACTGTAAAATCCTTTAGTAGTACTACCTCTTCTCCATTAACTGAAGCTCCGACCTGGTCACTTGGAACAGGCTTTACTATATATTCCGTAGCTCCAGCTGTTGCTGTTAACAAAAAAAATAATAAGAAAATGGTAAGCTTTTTTTGAAGCTTAACGCTGGTAAACATTAAAGGTGTAATCTTCAGATCCACTAACCGATTCCCCGTAAACCTTGAACTGCCAGGTTCCCTGTTCCACATATCCCTGAGAGGGATCTATGTTAAGGCGTATCCTGCCATTTACGCTTCCATCATAATTATCATGGTAGGGTTCCAACTTACTTCCCGAGGGTGTAGAGATGCTAAGAGTCAGGGAATCAATCGTATCTCCCCAATTCAAATCCACCTCAAGATAATTTATTCCTGAGCCTACGCCCACGTAGTGTGTTATAGTGTCAAGGGCGGTTAACTTTTTTCCATTTTGGGCGGTTTAGAATTTGCCAACCTTTTAATATAAATTTTACTCAATTTTTCATAAACTTTTAGAAATTACTGGCATATATTTCCTGTTTTTATTCCCTGTTTCTTCCTTTCTTTCAGCCTGTAACTTTCCCCTTTGATGTTAATCGTAGTTGAATGGTGGAGAATCCTATCAAGTACAGCAGCCGCTATTACATGGTCCTTGAATATCTCTCCCCATTCTCCATATGATTTATTTGATGTCAAGATCGTTGAACTCTTTTCATACCGTCTTGAGATCAGCTGAAATAGGCAGTGAGCTCCTTCTTCGTCAAATGGGAGATACCCTATTTCGTCAATTATCAGCACTTTATATTTCATCAAGTCCCTTAGTTTCTTTTCAAGCATTCCTTCTCGATTTGCTATTTTCAACTTCTCGATAAGGTTTCCTGTATTGGTAAAGTAAACCGAAATCCCTGCTTTTGCTACTTCAATCCCAAGAGCGATTGCAAGATGAGACTTTCCAACTCCGGGAGGACCAAGGAAAACGACATTCTCTGAATTATGAACAAATCTCAAGGTTGCAAGGTCTTCGATTGCTTTTTTATCAATGGATTTCTGAAATTCAAAATCGAATTCCTCAAGAGTCTTTTTAACGGGAAAAACTGCACTTTTCATCCTTCTCTCAATTGCAACAGCTTCTCTGTGTTTCTTTTCCTGTTCAAACAAGTAATCAAGGACTTCCATTGTTGTCTTGTTGTCCCTTGCAGCAATTTCAAGGTAGTTATCCAGAAGCTCTTCGATAGAATTAAGTTTCAGGTATTGCAGGTTATTGTGAAGTCTCTCATAGGTGAAGTTGTTCATTCAAAACCACCTTCACTAAATATTTCATAGACATCAAGAGACCTTTTTTCAACTTCGGGATCTGAGAACTTCAACGGGATCTGTGAATCTTTTTTGCATTTTGAGTTCTCTTTAAGAATCTCACTCAGGAGACCCTGGAAATGTTCCTTTTTCCTTGAAACTCTGCAGTTTCCAGGAAGGATTTCATGTTCACAGACTTTCTCATAATCAACATAGACCTCGAATATTCCTTCAAGGATCTGAAGCTCTGCAGTTCTCCCTGCAAACCTGTAAGGAACAGAATACTTATTTCCAAGGAACGAAATATAACAGTCTCTGGAGACCTTTCTGGTCTCCTTATGGACAACTTTGTAAGGAGGAACCTGATCCAGAGGGCTCAGTTTCTCCTCCTTAAAGCGTTCAAGAGGGATTTGATAGGTTGTTCCGTGGACAGTTGAATTTACCCTTTCCAACCATCTGTGAACTTGGGCGTTCAGGTCTTCGAGAGAGGTAAACCTTCTTCCAAGGAAGAAATCCCTCTTGACGAAACCGACTGTATTTTCAATTTTCCCTTTTGTCTGAGGCCTGTAAGGCCTGCATAACCGTGGAATAAAACCAAAGCATTTGAAGAACTCCTCAAACTGTGGGTTCCATTCGGAATCTGATGATTTTAAGGCTCTTTTGATAACAACCTGTTTCATGTTATCATAGAGGATCTCCTGTGTAAATCCTCCAAAGTACTCAAAAGCGTTCAGATGACACTGAATAAGAGTGGGAGTGTCTATGCTCAGTGTAAATTCAACATATCTCATTCTGGAATATCCAAGAATCATGTTGAAGCAAAAGAGTTTCTTTACCTTTCCATCAACCTCAACTGTTCCCATCTCTGCCCAGTCAACCTGAGCCTGTACACCTGGTTTTGTTTCATAGCGGAGTACAGCAGGGACTCCCTGTTTAGGTCGGACTTCTCTTACGAAGTCCTTGACTATGGTTTTTCCTCCATCAAAACCCATTTCTTTGATTTCCCTATAAAGGCGAACAGCAGTATAAGGACCTTCTTTGAGTTTTTCTTGTATGTAAGGTTTGAAAGGATCAAGTTTACTCGGTTTTGGCGGACGTTTCTGAGGTTCTGGGGCAGTTTTCTTTTTAAGATATTTCCTCACAGTTTCCCTAGCATAACCTGTTCTTCTAGAGATCTCACTGATGCTGAAGCCTTGTGAATACAAATCTCGTATCAATAGCCATTCCTCCGTTTTCAGCATTATCTACAATCCTCGAACTTTTCACAAGGATTGAGAATTGGAAGTTTTTAAACCGCCGAAATTGGAAGATTCTTAACCGCCCTTGACATATAGTCTGTCCCTGAGTTATATATTGAGTTGACCGCACAGAGAAAATGACCCGTATCAGATGAATTTTCTACCCAGGGACTAACAATATAATCTATTTCAACAGAAACAAAAGTGCCTTCCATGTTAGAGTTTACTGCATATTCATCTTTAAGCTGAAACTGCAGGAACGACTGTCAGTCCTTATTATGCATTACACATACTTCCCATGTTTTCATAATATCACATAAAAAACCTAAAAAGTCCAGACATATAAGTTTTATGACCATAGTCTCTAACAATCCAGCATTACCGGTCTTTATGAAGGCTTGTTACAAAAAAGATTGATATTCAGAAAAAAGGCATCAAATGATCTACTATCGAAAAAATTTCGTCAAAAAAGAGAGAAAATGAGGATTATTTCCATCCTCCAAGTCCGGATAAAATCGTAAATTTTTTATAGAACTTATGAGAGGCTTTCAGAGGAACTGCTTTCCGGCTCCTGCCCCGGATTTGCACTCATAAACATCGGTTAATTTCATAACGGCAAGGGCTTTTGCAGTGAACCTGTCTCTCATGCTTTTGGCAATCATATACATTTCCTCTCAGTTTTCCCCTCTCAGTTTTCCCCTCTCAGTTTTGATATCAAAAATTCTCCTTTTATCTGGTAGCATTAGATTTTCATCTATATGGCTGTCTGTTCAATCAATGGCAACTATGATGTTTCTTTCCCTCTGGTGGTAGAGGCCTTTATTCATTCATGGATATGGCAGTGTTGTGAATTTGCCGTAAATTCGAAGTCAAATTGTTGTATACTACGAAAGAAACTAATCTGTCAATACTGAATTTTAAAATGAAATGTAAAATTTAGAGATACAATTTCATAATTTAGTGATTTCTCATTTTCTGATTTGTCCTAATATTATCTTATCCCGAAAATAATTCCCCTATTTTTTAATCTTTGAGCCGTCTGTTATTGTATTAAAGATTAAAATGTTAAAAGTTTTTGATATGCGAAATAATTTTAGGACAAAACAAATTTTAATAAACATCAAATAGATTATAATCGATTATATGGCTTCTTTATTGATTTTGAGGCATATACTTATAATAAGATATCAAAAACGTTGTTATAAAAACCAGAATAATAAATCCAATTTTAAACCATCTTTTCATTTTTGGGTTGAATGTTGGAGAAAGCGAAATAATAGGCTTCATAAATGGAACTGAAAAAGCAATGCCTATGGAAATCAAAAATGAAGAAAGTACATGCGCAAAATAAGTATATTGTGGGTAATAAGTCATTATTATTACGCGAGTAGTCAACGAGGTTACATAACAAATAAAAAAAGTAACAAGAGGGTTTAACATAGTCCCTCTCCTTCACATACTTCGCTAGTTGCCCAATTGCATGCCTCATAACTTACAATTAATGTGTTAGAACTGTCTTGCTCAGTCTGCACATTAGGAGGGCATGTCAGTGCAGGCGTAACCAGTATCATACCTACAACAAGCATTATCATGAAAAGCCCGCTTATTTATCTAACTTTGCAGTTTAGTTTCAATTTATCCCACTTCTTCACCTTTATATAAGAGGCAAGAAACAAACTTTAAAATAGCTTTAAAGTGATCTATTTCTCGCCTTCGAGCATGCAGGATTCAGGGCAGGTTTCAAACTCTACCGAATCCTGTAGAACATTCTTACTTTCCAGAAATTCATAATCCTTTAAAAGTTTTATGTGTAAACTCTCAAACAATCAAGCATAAGAGAGGAATACAAATCTGAAATAAGTTAACAAAAAAATAGTTTGAGAAGTACACAGAGACTATAGATAATGTTACTTTCCACCAATCGGTCATCTATGTCTACATTTCAATATTTTGATCGCTCATTTCAGGATGAGCAGACTTAACTATCTGAATTCTGTTTACGCTGCGACCATTTGATTCCTAATACCAGAAATATCAGCAGCATTCCAAGAATTATACTTCCTTTCAAAATAGGAAGAAGAGGATAATCAAGTACAAGGTAGCGTACGAAAATGAAGACACATGCAATTACGTAGAAAACCAGCAATCTCATAGGATCTTTTTGATTTTCTTTACTCACTCCGTATATAATTTTTGATAACAAGCTTCCGATAAATAATAGAATCAAGATCCAAAATGCTTGATCTATATTATAAACCAGAGATGCGTAAAGGTAAACAACATACAGAAATAGTGTAATAATCAGAAGACGCATATTTTTCCGAAATGATGAGAAAATTTTAGTCTCTTCATCTTTATAAGGCTCTCTTGTTTTTTCATCATGAGGCTTTGAACTAAGAATATAGTCTATTATGTAAAAAATAGAATTATTTTCGATTTGTTCCTTTTTTCTATACCAGACCATAAATGAGAAATGGATAGCTGTAATAAAGAGGGCCAGAACAAATACCCCTGACATCCCTAGCGGAACATATCCTTCCCTATTTAGTAGCCCGATTATTAAAAAACTAACAACTAATACTGGGAATGAACGTAATAATTCCTCTTTTACTATATAATCAATCTTCATAACCCAAACACCACTGTACTTTTGAGAATTTTGAGCTTAAACCTATTTACTTCTAAACCTATTTGCTTCTAAACCTGTGTTTATAGAATAATACTGTGTTCTAACTTATTTCTTCCATATTTATGCCCCTTCAATAATTTTTAGGAACAGTTTCTGCAGGTTCATTTCTTCTTCTTCGAACATGGATACGGTACCGCCTGCATTTTTGACGGCCTTTGCAATCTCTGTACGGAGTTTCATTTCAGTATGTACGTACAGAGTCCGATCCCGAATATCAAGAGCTGTCACACCCTCCACATTCTTTACGGCATCTGCAGCGGCAGAAACAGGAATGTCCTGGACCTCAAGCAAATAATGCACGCCTTCCTTTTCCCTGATCATGTCCCGCAGGTCTTCCACGGACCCTACTGCCAGCAGTTTCCCTCTTGCAATTATTGCGATCCTGTCGCAGATCTCCTCTACTTCTGCCATGGAATGCGAACTCAGAAAAACAGTAACTCCTTTGCTTCGGTTCAGGTCTTTTATAAGGTCCCGCATCATCTGAGCTCCAAGGGGATCGATACCGCTTGTCGGTTCATCAAGGAAAAGGA